>NZ_JBHXSA010000041.1:0-25883 GCF_042716475.1 Streptomyces sp. NPDC058671
CCTTCCGAGGGGCCGGGCCGGAGCTTTTTCCGTGGTCAGAACTTGATGGACGCCACCGTCTGCGTTATCGAGTCCAGGAAGCGCTGGATGTCGTCGGCCATGCCGGTGGAGGCGAGGAAGAAGCCGAAGAGCACCGCGACCACGGCTGGGCCGCCCTTGAGGTTCCCCCCTCGGATCAACACCACCAGGATGATTGCCAACAGCAACACCACAGACAGTGAAATGGCCACAACTGATCACACCCTCGGTCGGTCCCGCCTTGCCCACCAGGGAGCCCGTGTCCCGGAACACCCCCCGCTGTCTCCATGGTGCCACCAACCTCCCTGCCCTGGCTGCCCGGTGACGAATCGTCTCGTCGCCACGGGACCGGGAGGACTCAGGCCGGGCGGGAGATCAGGAGAAGGGCGCGGTCGTCGTTGACGTCCTTGGCGACGGCCTCGATCAGGTGCCAGGCGACGCCCTCGAAGCCGTCGGCGACGCAGCGGTCCGCCTCGCCCGTGAGCCGGTCGATGCCCTCGGCGATGTCCCGGTCCGCGGCCTCGACCAGGCCGTCGGTGAACAGCATCAGCACGTCACCGGGGCGCAGCGAGCCCTTGACCGGGTGGAAGTCGGCGCCGTCGTAGACGCCGAGGAGGGGCCCTTCGGCGGCCTTCTCCTCCCAGCGGCCGCTGCCCGCGTGGAGCTGGAGGGCGGGCAGGTGGCCGGCGGAGAACAGCTCGTAGTCCCCGGAGTCCAGGTCGAGGACGAGGTGGATGGAGGTGGCGAAGCCCTCGTCCCAGTTCTGCCGCAGCAGATATCCGTTGGCCGCGGGGAGGAAGCCGTGCGGCGGGAGCGAGCCGAGGAGTCCGCCGAAGGCGCCGGAGAGCAGCAGCGAGCGGGAGGCGGCGTCCATGCCCTTGCCTGAGACGTCGGTGAGGACGACCTCCAGGGTGCGGCCGCCGTGGGTGCGGGCCGCGACGACGAAGTCGCCCGAGAAGGACTGGCCGCCGGCCGGGCGCAGCGCCATCTCACGGTGCCAGCCCTGCGGGAGGCGGGGCAGGGCGCTCTGGACGCGGATGCGTTCGCGCAGGTCGAAGAGCATGGTGCCGCCGCGCCGCCAGGGGACGCCGACGCGGGCCCGGAACTGGGCGATGAGCAGTCCGAAGAGGCCGCAGGCGGCGACGACGAGGACGGTGCCGGGGGTGACCCGGGCGGCGCCCTGGGTGTAGGGGCCGAGGACGACGGACTCGACGATGAGGGCGCCGGCCGCCGCCGCGTACAGGCCGAGGAGGCTGGCGGGGCGCAGCAGCAGCCCGCCGGCGACGATGGGCAGGACGAGCGCGGCGGGGGCGCACCAGACGGGGTCGAGGATGGTTCCGCAGGCGATGGCCGGGATCATCAGGAGGAGTCCGACGAAGGCGAGCCAGTCGGAGCCGTCCCCGCGGAAGTAGTCGACGCCGGACCTGCGCAGCGCGGTGCGGGCCCGGCGGGCGCGTCTGCGCATCCGGGCCGCGGTCGTGTGCATTCCGGCGCGGTGTCCCATTGGCCTGGACCCTATCCATCCCGTCCGACATCGCGCAGGGGTACCCCGGTGACAATGTGCGTGAAATCGGGTCGCCCCGGGCGGGTGCCGCTGATATCGATGTCATATGACGACTGAACTGCGGGTTCTCGACCCGAGCGAATGGGACCGCTGGTACGGGGTGTTGGAGCTGGCGTTCGGGGGTGTGCCGGAGTCTCCGGAGGAGCGGCGGCTGTGGCGCGACCTGACCGAGTGCGACCGTTCCCTGGGGGCCTGGGACGGCGACCTGTGCGTGGGGACGGCGGGGGCGTTCACGTTCCGGGTCACGGTGCCCGGCGGCGCGTCGGTCCCTGCGGCCGGTGTGACGATGGTGAGCGTGGCCGGCACGCACCGGCGGCGCGGGATCCTGACCTCGATGATGCGGCGGCAGCTGGACGACCTGCGGGCGGCGGGCGAGGCGCTCGCGGTGCTCACGGCCTCGGAGCCGGGGATCTACGGACGGTTCGGGTACGGCGCCGCCGCGTACGGGGTGCGGGCGACGATCGACACGGCGCGGGTGCGGCTCTCGGTGCCGGAGGGCACGGACGAGGTGGTGCTGCGGCAGGCGGACCTGACGGAGTCCTCGCCGGTGTGCGAGGGCGTGTACGCGCGTCTCGTACCGACCCGGCCGGGGATGACGGCCCGGCGGCCGGGGTGGGAGCGGCTGCCGCTGATCGATCCTCCGGGCGAGCGGGAGGGCGCGTCGCCCCGGCTGTGCGTGCTGGCGGAGCGGGGCGGGGAGGTCGTGGGGTACGCGCATTACGCGGTCAGGTCGGACTGGTCGTCCACGGCGGCCGAGGGGGCGGTGGACGTCCATCAGCTGATGGGGCTCGACCCGGCGGCGGAGGCGGCGCTGTGGCGGTTCCTCTGCTCGGTGGACCTGACCTCGGAGGTGCGGATCCGCAGCCGGCCGGTCGACGACGGGTGGCAGCACCTGGTGAGCGACGCGCGGCGCTGCTTCCCGACCGTGCGGGACCTGTTGCATGTGCGTCTGGTGGAGGTGGGGGCGGCGCTCGAGGCGCGGACGTATCAGGCGCCGGTGGATGTGGTGTTGGAGGTCGAGGACGCGTTCTGCCCCTGGAACGAGGGGCGGTGGCGGTTGACCGGGGACGGGAAGGGCGCGAGCTGTACCCGTACGGGGGACGCGCCGGACCTGGCGCTGTCCGTACGGGAGTTGGGGGCGGCCTACCTGGGCGGGAACTCGCTGGTGTCGCTGGCGGGGGCCGGGCGGGTACGGGAGCTCCGGGAAGGGGCGCTCGTCGAGGCCTCGGTCGCCTTCGGGTCGCCTGTGGCGCCTTGGCTGCCGCACGGCTTCTAGGCGGGCCGGGCGCCGGGCCTCAGGCGGTCTGGCAGGCCGGGCACCAGAACAGGTTGCGGGACGAGAGGATCGCCGTGCGGATCTCGGTGCCGCAGAGGTGGCAGGGCATCGTCGCGCGGCGGTAGACGTACACCTCGCCGCCGTGGTCGTCGACGCGCGGGGACCGGCCCATGGCCTCGGGGGTGTGCTCGGGGCGGACCGTGTCGATGCGGTTGGCCTGTACGCCCTCTCGCATCAGCGCCGCCAGGTCGGTCCAGATCGCGTCCCACTCCCCCGCCGTGAGGTCCTTGCCGGCGCGGTACGGGTCGATGCCATGCCGGAAGAGGACCTCGGCGCGGTAGACGTTGCCGACACCGGCGATGACCTTCTGGTCCATGAGCAGGGCGGCGACGGTCGTCCGGGACTTCGAGATCCTGGCCCAGGCCCTGGCGGGGTCGTCGCCGTCGCGGAGCGGGTCCGGGCCGAGGCGCTCGTGTATCGCCCGCTTCTCGGCGTCCGTGATCAGGGCGCAGGTGGTGGGGCCGCGGAGGTCGACGTAGCCGTCCTGGTGGGCGATGCGCAGGCGGACGGTGTCGGTGGGCGGCGGGGCGGGCGCGTCGACGGTGTCCCCGAAGGTCACCTTGCCGAAGAGGCCCAGGTGGATGTGGACCCACTCGCGGTCCTCGAAGGCGAGGAAGAGGTGCTTGCCGTGGGCCTCGGCGGTCTCGAGGACGGTGCCGTCGAGCAGCGCCGCCGAGTCCGCGAACTTGCCCTGCGGGCTGGTCACCCGCACGGACCGGCCGCCGAACCGTTCCCGGTGGTCGGCGGCCAGCCGGTGGATCGTGTGCCCCTCGGGCATCAGGCGGTCGGCTCCTGCGGGTGGTGGGCCGGGATCGGGGGGAGCTCGCCGGTGGTCTCGTACGCGGTGAGCATGTCGATCCGGCGGGTGTGACGCTCGTCACCGGAGTACGGGGTGTTGAGGAAGATCTCGACGAACTTGGTCGCCTCTTCCCGGGTGTGCATCCGGCCGCCGACGGAGATCACGTTGGCGTTGTTGTGCTCGCGGCCGAGGGCGGCGGTCTGCTCGCTCCAGGCGAGGGCGGCGCGCACCCCCTTCACCTTGTTCGCGGCGATCTGCTCACCGTTGCCGGAGCCGCCGATGACGATGCCCAGGCTGTCCGCGTCCGCGGCCGTCTTCTCGGCGGCACGCAGGCAGAACGGCGGGTAGTCGTCCAGGGCGTCGTAGATGTGGGGACCGCAGTCGACGGGCTCGTGGCCGTGTGCGGTGAGCCACTCGACGAGGTGGTTCTTGAGTTCGTATCCGGCGTGGTCGGAACCGATGTAGACGCGCATGGTGCCGAGTGTGGCATGTCGGAGGCCGGGTAGCGGTCAGCGGGGTCGGGGCCTTCGCCGGTCCTGGTACGGACCTTCGACTCGCGCGGATCGTCCGTACAACGATCCGGAATGAGGTCTTCCGATCACCCCCGTTCACAGGGTTGAATGCTCGGGCTCGCGACCCGAGCGACCCCCACACACAAGGAAGCGTCCATGAACACGCAACCGACCCTGACGAAGGACGGCGAGGAGACCGGCACCCCCGGGACGCCGCACTCCTCGGACGGTCTCAAGGCCGGTCTCAAGAACCGCCACCTGTCGATGATCGCCATCGGCGGTGTCATCGGCGCCGGCCTGTTCGTCGGCTCCGGCTCCGGCATCGCCGCCGCCGGTCCCGCGATCCTGCTCTCGTACGCCCTCGTCGGCACCATGGTCGTCTTCGTGATGCGGATGCTCGGGGAGATGGCCGCCGCCCGGCCCTCCTCCGGCTCCTTCTCCGCCTACGCCGACCAGGCCCTCGGCCGCTGGGCCGGTTTCAGCATCGGCTGGCTCTACTGGTTCTTCTGGGTCGTCGTCCTCGCCGTCGAGGCGACCGCCGGCGCCGTCATCCTGGAGAGCTGGATCCCGGCCGTCCCGCAGTGGGCCTGGGCGCTCATCGTGATGGTGGTGCTCACCGCCACCAACCTGGCCTCGGTCTCCTCGTACGGCGAGTTCGAGTTCTGGTTCGCCGGCATCAAGGTCGTGGCCATCGCCGCCTTCGTCGTCATCGGTCTGCTCGCGGTCTTCGGCGTCCTGCCGGGCTCCGACAACCCGGGCGCGGGGTTCGCCCACCTCACCGACGCGGGGGGCTTCTTCCCGATGGGGGCGGGAGCCATCCTGACCGGTGTGCTGATGGTCGTCTTCTCCTTCATGGGCAGTGAGATCGTCACCCTGGCCGCCGGCGAGTCCGAGGACCCGCAGAAGGCGGTCACCAAGGCCACCAACAGCGTGATCTGGCGGATCGGCGTCTTCTACCTGGGCTCGATCTTCGTCGTCCTCACGCTGCTGCCGTGGAACGACAAGTCGATCGTCGACAAGGGCTCGTACGTCGCCGCCCTCGACTCCATCGGCATCCCGCACGCCGGCCAGGTCATGAACGTGATCGTCCTGACGGCCGTGCTGTCCTGCCTGAACTCGGGCCTCTACACGGCCTCCCGCATGGCCTTCTCGCTCGGCCGGCGCGGTGACGCGCCGAAGTCCTTCGCGAAGGTCAACAAGCGGGGCGTGCCGACGGCGGCGATCCTCGGCTCGGTCGTCTTCGGCTTCGTCGCGGTCTTCTTCAACTACAAGTGGCCCGACACCGTCTTCGCCTTCCTGCTCAACTCCTCCGGCGCGGTCGCGCTCTTCGTCTGGCTGGTCATCTGTGTGACGCAGCTGAAGATGCGCGGCATCATCCTGCGCGAGACGCCGGAGAAGCTGGTTGTGAAGATGTGGCTCTTCCCGTACCTGACCTGGGCGACGATCGCCATGATCGTCTTCGTCCTCGGCTACATGCTCTACGACGGCGGCAGCGCCCGCGAGCAGGTCGTGCTCTCGCTCCTGGTGGCCGCGCTCGTGATCGTGGTCGCGCTGGTCAAGGAGCGGTTCGGGAAGGCCTCCGAGCGCGTCTAGCGCCGAAGGCCCCATACGGGAGGGCCCGCCGTTCCTCGGGGAACGGCGGGCCCTCCTCGTACGCGCGCGGTGCTCAGCCCCTGTCGCCGAGCAGCTTCCAGGCGGCCGGCAGGGCGCCCATCGCGAGGGCGGCCTTGAGGGCGTCGCCGATGAGGAACGGGGTGAGTCCGGCGGCGACGGCCTGGCCGAGGGTCATGCCGGTGGCGAGCGCCAGGTAGGGGACGCCGACCGCGTAGATGACCGCGGAGCCGAGGGCCATCGCGCCGGCCGCGCGGAGCACCGAGCGGTCGGCACCGCGGCGGGCGAGGGCGCCGACGACGGTGGCGGCGAGGAGCATGCCGAGGATGTAGCCGAAGGACGGCATGCCGTAGCCGGAGGTGGCCTGCGCGAACCACGGCACGCCCGCCATGCCGGCCACGGCGTACAGCGCGAGGGCGAGGAAGCCGCGGCGGGCGCCGAGGGCGGTGCCGACGAGCAGTGCGGCGAAGGTCTGGCCGGAGACCGGGACCGGGGAGCCGGGGACCGGGACCGAGAGCTGCGCGGCGAGACCGGTGAGGGCGGCGCCGCCGACGACGAGGGCGATGTCCCGGGTGCGGCTCGACGGAAGCAGGTCGGCGAGGACGGTGCCCGCACGGAGGGTACGGGTGGGGGCGGCGGCGGTGCTCATCGGTACTCCGCGAGGGTGAGGGTGGGTGGGTCAGGTTGACGGTATGCCAGGAGTGAACGCTCGATCACCGTCAGCCGCCGACAAAGCGGTGGCCGGGCGCTTCGTGGAGACCGAACAAAGGCTGCGGATCACCCTGCGCGCCACGTGATGCTTGTCACTGGGCACTCCCGCACGGAGGTCCCTTTTGCGCCAGGGGGCTTTCACTGGAGAGACTGTGGGGTCTCCATAAACCGCCAGAGAGCACGAGCCCCCCTATGCACGACTTCACCCCCGAACCGGAGCCCCTCTCCCACGGTCTGAAGCAGCGTCACCTGACGATGCTGGGGCTGGGCGGAGTGATCGGCGCCGGGCTCTTCGTCGGCTCGGGTGCCGGCATCGCCGTCGCCGGGCCCGGGATCGTGGTCTCGTATCTGATCGCCGGCGTGCTCGCGATGCTGGTCATGCGGATGCTGGGCGAGATGTCGGCGGCGATGCCCGCTTCGGGTGCCTTCTCGGTCCACGCCGAGCGGGCCCTCGGCAGGTGGGCGGGCTTCTCGGTGGGCTGGCTGTACTGGTTCCTGCTCGTGGTGGTCCTCGCCGTGGAGGCGACGGGCGCGGCGCGCATCGCGCACGGTTGGACGCCGGGGGTGCCGCAGTGGGGGTGGGTGCTGGTCTTCATGGTCGTGTTCACCCTCGCCAACCTCGCGTCGGTGAAGAACTTCGGCGAGTTCGAGTTCTGGTTCGCGGCGCTCAAGGTCGGCGCGATCGTCCTCTTCCTGGTGCTCGGCGTCCTCGCGATCGTGGGCTGGCTGCCCGACACGGACCCGGTGGGCCTGGCGAACCTGACCGGGCAGGGCGGTTTCCTGCCGAACGGCTGGGCCGGGGTCGTCTCCGGTGTCCTCGCCGTGGTCTTCGCCTTCGGCGGCCTGGAGGTCGTCACGATCGCGGCGGCCGAGTCGGACGACCCGGCGCGGAACGTGGCGCGGGCGGTGCGCAGCGCGGTGTGGCGGATCCTCCTCTTCTACGTGGGGTCGATGCTGGTCATCGTGACGCTGCTGCCGTGGACGTCGATGGAGCCGGGCGAGTCTCCGTACGTGGCGGTCCTGGACGCGATCGGGGTGCCGGGGGCGGGCCAGATCATGAACGTGGTGGTGTTCGTGGCGCTGCTGTCGGCGCTCAACGCGAACCTGTACGGCTCCTCCCGGATGGTGTTCTCGCTCGCGGAGCGCGGGGAGGCGCCGAAGGGGCTGCTGCGGGTGTCGAGACGGGGGTCCCCCCGCGGGAGCGAAGCCGAGAGCGGGGGAGGGGTGCCGCGCCGGGCGGTGCTCGCCTCGGTGGCCTTCGGGTTCGTCTCCGTACTCCTCAATCTGAAGTGGCCGGATTCCGTCTTCCTCTACATGCTCAACGCGGTCGGGGCGGTGCTGCTCTTCGTGTGGGCGCTGATCGCGGTCTCGCAGCTGCGGCTGCGGCGCCGGATCGAGCGGGAGGCGCCGGAGACGCTGACGCTGCGGATGTGGGGCTTCCCGTGGCTGACCTGGGTGGCGCTCGCCGCGATGGGGGCGGTGCTGGTCCTGATGCTGTGCGACGACGCGGCGCGCCCGCAGGTGCTGTGGTCGGCGGCGGCGACGGGCGCGGTGCTCCTGGTGGCGGGGGTACGAGAAGTGCGCACGAAGCGCAGGTAGTTCTTCACCTTGTGTGAAGGTGGTGCCCGTATAGCGGACAACTGTTCCCCGTGAGCGGTGTGTCCGCCCAGACTGTGGCGCGTTCCCCGTCTCAGCCAATGAACAGGGCGGCCCATGTCCCGGACCACCGCGCCCGAGCCCGTCGACCGCGAGGACGACACGGCGACCTCCCCGAACGGCCTCTCGCACGGCCTCAAGCAGCGCCATCTGTCGATGATCGCCCTCGGCGGTGTCATCGGCGCCGGACTCTTCGTCGGTTCCGGTGCCGGTATCGCCGTCGCGGGACCGTCGATCGTGATCGCCTACGCCCTCTCCGGCATCCTCGTGATGCTGGTGATGCGGATGCTCGGCGAGATGTCCGCGGCGAACCCGGCCTCCGGGTCCTTCTCCGTCCACGCCGAGCGGGCGTTCGGCCCCTGGGCGGGCTTCACCGCCGGGTGGGCCTTCTGGTTCCTGCTCTGCGTCGCCGTCGGCCTCGAGGGCATCGGCGCCGCGAAGATCATGACGGGCTGGTTCCCGGGCAGCCCCGAGTGGGCCTGGGTCGCGCTCTTCATGCTGGTCTTCTGCGCCACCAACCTGGCGGCCGTGAAGAACTTCGGCGAGTTCGAGTTCTGGTTCGCCGCGCTGAAGGTCGGCGCGATCGTCCTCTTCCTCGGGATCGGCGTGCTCGCCATCGCGGGTGTCCTGCCCGGTTCGGACGCCCCCGGCACCGCGAACCTCACCGGCGACGGCGGCTTCTTCCCGAACGGCTCCGAGGGCCTGATCGTGGGTCTGCTCGCCTCCGTCTTCGCGTACGGCGGTCTGGAGACGGTGACCATCGCCGCCGCCGAGTCCGAGCACCCGGTGCAGGGCGTCGCCAAGGCCGTGCGCACGGCGATGTGGCGGATCGCGCTCTTCTACATCGGCTCCATGGCGGTCATCGTCACCCTCGTGCCGTGGGACGACAAGGCGGTCGTCGAGAAGGGCCCGTACGTCGCCACCCTCGACCACCTGGGCATCCCGGCGGCCGGCCAGATCATGAACGTGGTCGTGCTCGTCGCCCTGCTCTCGGCGATGAACGCCAACATCTACGGCGCCTCCCGCATGGCCGGTTCGCTCGTCGCGCGCGGGCAGGGCCCCAAGGCGCTCGGCCGCACCTCCGGCGGGGTCCCCCGTCCGGCGGTGCTCGTCTCCTCCGTCTTCGGCTTCGGCTGCGTGCTGCTCAGCTACTGGCGTCCGGACGACATCTTCGTCTGGCTGCTCAACACGATCGGCGCGATCATCCTGGTCGTCTGGTTCTTCATCGCCGCCTCCCAGCTGGTGCTGCGCCGCCGCACCGAGCGCGAGGCGCCCGAGAAGCTCGTCGTGCGGATGTGGGCCTTCCCGGTGCTGACCTGGGTGGCGCTCGCCGGCATGGCGGCGATCTTCGTCCTGATGGCCCGCGAGGAGGGCACGCGGACGCAGTTGTACGGGACGGGCGCCCTGACGCTGCTGCTCGCCGTGGTCGGGTTCGTACGCCAGCGGGCGGCGGCCCGTACGTCCTGACACCCCTTCCGCCTCCCCACGAGGCTTCCGAAACCCCCGCGACCGCCGCTCGGTCCGGGGGTTTCGCGCGCCCGGAGGCGAGGCCGGGCGGCGACGCGGGACCTAGGACGAAGGGCTGATCGCCGATGCACGCACCTGCTGTTAGCCTGCACTTGCATAGAGGTTGCAATAAGCAGGAGCCTTTGAAGGAGCCGGGCATGGCGATCTACACACTTCCGGAGCTGCCGTACGACTACGCGGCGTTGGAGCCGGTGATCAATCCCCAGATCATCGAGCTGCACCACGACAAGCACCACGCCGCGTACGTCAAGGGAGCCAACGACACCCTGGAGCAGCTGGAGGAGGCCCGCGACAAGGACCAGTGGGGAACGATCAACGGCCTGGAGAAGAACCTGGCCTTCCACCTCTCCGGCCACATCCTCCACTCCATCTACTGGAACAACATGGACAGCCCGAAGAACGGGGGCGGCGGCGAGCCGCTGGCCGCCGACGGCGTCGGCGACCTCGCGGACGCGATCACCGAGTCCTTCGGCTCCTTCGCCAAGTTCAGGGCCCAGCTGACCAAGGCCTCCGCGACCACCCAGGGCTCCGGCTGGGGTGTCCTCGCGTACGAGCCGGTCAGCGGGCGCCTCCTCGTCGAGCAGGTCTACGACCACCAGGGCAACGTCGGCCAGGGCTCGGTCCCGATCCTGGTCTTCGACGCCTGGGAGCACGCCTTCTACCTCCAGTACAAGAACCAGAAGGTCGACTTCATCGAGGCCATGTGGCAGGTCGTCAACTGGCAGGACGTGAACAGGCGCTACCACGCCGCCAAGGCCTCCGTCCCCCTGATCTCCTTCTGAGCCGACGCCCGCGACGGGCTCACCGACGTCCTGCTCGTGATCGTCTTCTCCACCTTCACCGGCGGGCGGAATGACGAGGAACCCCCGTGATGACGTGAATCACGGGGGTTCCTCGGCGTACCGGGACGGTCACTCGAAGCTGGGCGACGCCGTCCGGGTGCGCTTGATCTCGTAGAAGCCCGGCGTCGACGCCACGAGCAGCGTGCCGTCCCACAGCCGGGCCGCCGCCTCGCCGCGCGGGGTCGGGGTGACGACGGGACCGAAGAAGGCGACCTCGTCGCCCTCGGGTCCCGGGACCGCGATGACGGGGGTGCCGACGTCCTGGCCGACCTTGTCGATGCCCTCCTTGTGGGAGGCGCGCAGCTCCGTGTCGTACGTGTCCTTGTCGGCGTAGTCCGCCAGGTCCTCCGGCAGGCCGACGTCCGTCAGGGCCGCGACGATCGCCTCGCGGGTGGCACCCTCGCCGTCGTTGTGGAAGCGGGTGCCGAGCGCGGTGTAGAGCTTGCCGACGACCTCGTCGCCGTGCAGCTGCTGAGCGGCTATGACGACCCGGACCGGGCCCCACGCCTGGGTCTCCAGCATCTCCCGGTACTCCTCCGGGAGCTCGTCGAGCCGGTTCTCGTTGAGCACGGCCAGGCTCATCACCTTCCAGCTGACGTCGACCGGCCGCACCTTCTCGACCTCCAGCATCCAGCGGGAGGTCATCCACGCCCACGGGCACAGCGGGTCGAAGAAGAACTCGGCGGTGGTCCTGGTCTCGGACATGTCACTCCTCGGTACGGCCGTCGGAAGGCGGTGCGCCGAAAGGAGGCAACGCCACGGGCCGGTGACCGCATTCCCGTGCGTCCGGTGACAGTGGCACATGGGAGGATCGGTGCTGTTTCGAACGCGCCACGAAGGAGTGACCGTGCCCGGTGAGAACCTGTCCCGCGACGAGGCCCACGAGCGGGCGGCCCTGCTGTCCGTCGACGGGTACGAGGTCGCCCTCGACCTGCGGTCGGCGGTCGGCGACCGTGCCGAGGCGGTGCGGACGTTCCGTTCGGAGACGACGATCCGCTTCCGTCGCACCGGCGAGGGCACGAGCACGTTCGTCGACCTGATCGCCCCCGCCGTGGACGCGGTCACCCTCAACGGGCGCTCCCTCGACCCGGCGGTCGTCTTCGACGGCTCGCGGATCACGCTCGACGGCCTCGCCGACGAGAACACGCTGGTGGTGGACGCGCGGTGCGCCTACAGCCGGACCGGTGAAGGCCTGCACCGCTTCGTCGACCCCGAGGACGGCGAGGTCTACCTCTACACCCAGTACGAGCCGGCCGACGCCCGCCGGGTGTACGCCAACTTCGAGCAGCCCGACCTCAAGGCGCCGTACCGCTTCTCGGTGACCGCGCCCGAGGGCTGGACGGTCTGGTCGAACGGCGCGGGCGAGCAGGACGCCGAGGGCGTGTGGCGGTTCGCCGAGACGGCGCCGATCTCCACGTACATCACGTGTGTCGTCGCCGGCCCCTACCACTACGTCACGGACACCTACACGCGCGGCGATCTGGTGATCCCGCTCGGCGCGATGTGCCGCAAGGGGCTCGCGCGGCACTTCGACGCGGACGACATCTTCCTGATCACCAAGCAGGGCCTCGACTTCTTCCACGACAACTTCGACTACCCGTACCCCTTCGGGAAGTACGACCAGGCCTTCGTCCCCGAGTACAACCTCGGCGCGATGGAGAACCCGGGCATGGTGACCTTCCGCGAGGAGTACGTCTACCGGGGCAAGGTGACCCAGGCCGCCTACGAGAGCCGGGCCAACGTCATCCTGCACGAGATGGCGCACATGTGGTTCGGCGACCTCGTCACCATGGTGTGGTGGGACGACCTGTGGCTGAAGGAGTCCTTCGCCGACTTCATGGGCTCCTTCGCGAACGCCGAGGCGACCCGCTTCACCAACAGCTGGGTGACCTTCGCCAACAACCGCAAGGCCTGGGCGTACCGCGCCGACCAGCTGCCGTCCACGCACCCGATCACGGCCGACATCCGTGACCTGGAGGACGCCAAGCTCAACTTCGACGGCATCACCTACGCCAAGGGCGCGGCGGTGCTCAAGCAGCTCGTCGCCTACGCGGGCCGGGACGCGTTCATGGAGGGCGCCCGCCGCTACTTCAAGCGCCACGCCTACGGGAACACGCGGCTCGCCGACCTCCTCACGATCCTGGAGGAGACCTCGGGACGCGACATGCGGGCCTGGGCGAAGTCCTGGCTCCAGACCTCCGGGGTGAACACCCTGACGCCCGTCGTCACCTCCGACGCGGAGGGCCGGATCACCGAACTCGCCGTCGTCCAGGAGGGCGACGCGCTGCGTCCGCACCGGGCCGCCGTCGGCCTGTACCGCGTCTCCGGCGGGGAGCTCGTCCGGTACGCGCGGGCCGAGGCCGACATCACCGGCGCGCGGACCGTCGTCACCGGCCTGACGGGCGAGGAGAGGCCCGACCTCGTCCTCGTCAACGACGACGACCTCACCTACTGCAAGATCCGCTTCGACGAGGCCTCCCTCGCCACCCTGCGGGCACACCTCGGTGACATCACCGACCCCCTGGCCCGCGCCCTGTGCTGGTCGGCGCTGTGGAACCTGACCCGTGACGGGCTGATGCCCGCCCGGGACTTCGTCGCCGTGGCACTCGCCTTCGCGGGCCGCGAGACCGACATCGGCGTTCTGCAGATGGTGCACGCCTGGATGAAGTCGGCCGTCACCCTGTTCGCGACCCCCGAGTGGCGCGAGCGGGGCGGGCGACTGCTCGCCGAGGGCGGGCTGCGCGAGCTGCGCGTGGCCGTGCCGGGCAGCGAACACCAGCTGACCTGGGCCCGGTTCCTCGCGGCGACGGCCTCGACCGACGCCGACTTCCAGCTCCTGGAGGGGCTGCTCGACGGTACGGCGAAGATCGACGGGCTCGACGTCGACCAGGAGCTGCGCTGGGCCCTGCTCTCCCCGCTCGTGGCGCACGGCCGGGCGGACGAGGCGCGCATCGGGGCGGAGCTGGCCCGGGACGACACCGCGACGGGCAGGCGCCACCAGGTCCGGCTGCTCGCCTCGCGGCCCTCGGCCGCCGTCAAGGCGCAGGCGTGGGCGCAGGTCGTCGAGTCGGACACCCTGTCGAACGCGCTGGTGGAGGCGACGATCGCGGGCTTCGTCCAGCCCTCGCAGCGTGCGCTGATCGCCCCGTACGCGGAGAAGTACTTCGCGGCGATCGAGGGGCTGTGGGCCGAGCGGTCCATCCAGATCGGCATCCATGTGGTCCGGGGCCTGTTCCCGGGGCTCCAGGACGACGAGGCGACGCTGACCGCGACGGACGCCTGGCTGTCGGCCCACGCGTCGGCGGCGCCTGCGCTGCGCCGTCTGGTCCTGGAGGCGCGGGACGACCTGGCGCGGGCGCTGCGCGCGCAGGCGTGCGACCGCCTGGCGGAGTAGGGCGCCCCTCGGTGGGGGTCGCGTGCCCGGACGCGCGCGGCCCTCGTCGGTGTACGTGACGCGCGCGGCCCTGATCGGTGTGCGTGACGCACGCGGCCCCGGCGCGGCCCTCATCGGCACTCGAACGCGCGTACTTTAGGGCAGGCTTGTCCCTGATTGTCGACGAGCGTGTAACAGGGGTTAGGGGAGCCTTCGGAAGCGGAAGACCCCCGGCATGAACCACAACACCCCCATCACCCCCCACCCCCTCCCCCGCGCCTCCCGCACCGGCCGCCCCGAACGCCTCGCGGCGGCGGACCAGTTGAGGACCCTCGGCATGTCGGCCGGCGAGGTCGCCGCGCGCTGCCGGCCCGGCGGCTGGCAGCAGCTGCTGCCCGGTGTCTTCCTGCTCCAGCCCGGCCCGCCCACCAGCGAGGACCGGCTCCGCGCCGCCCTCCTCTACGCCCGCAGGACCGGGACCCTCCCCGCACAGGGGCCCGACGCGATGATCACCGGGCTCGCCGCGCTGACCCTGCACCGCTTCTCCTCCGCTCCCCCGCTCACCGCCCTGGACCGGATCGACGTCCTGGTGCCGCGCACCCGGCGGCTGCGCTCCACCGGCTGGGTGCGGGTGCTGCGCGCCGCCGAGTCCCCGGAGCCGGTGGAGCTGACCGGCATGCCCGTGGCCCCCGTCGCCCGCGCCGTCGCCGACGCGGTGTCGGGGCTCTCGGACGCGGAGACGGTACGCCGGCTGCTCACCGAGGCGGTCCGCGGTGGACACTGCGAACCGGGCGCGGTCGTCCGCGAGTTGAGCCGTGCCCGGCTGCTCACCCGCCCGCACGTGGTGGACGCGGTGGACGCGCTGCTCGCCGAGGGGCGGTCGCTCTCCGAGGAGCGCCTGTACCAGATGGTGCGGGAGTTCGCCCTGCCGGACCCGCTGTGGAACGTGGACCTGCGGCTGCCGGGCGGCCCCCACCTGGGCGGGGTGGACGCCTACTGGCCCGACCAGGCCGTCGCCGTGGAGCTCGACACCCGCGCCCCGCGGCAGGACGACGACGCGCTCCGGTCGGAGTACACCCGCAAGCGGGAGCATCTGGAGCGGCTCGGCATCACGGTCGTCCACCTCACCCCGCGCAAGCTGCGCGAGGCGATGGACCAGCAGGCCACCGTGGTGCGTACGGCCCTGATGGCCGCGCCCGACCGGCAGCCCGCCGCGTATGTCGTCGTCCTGCCCCGGTGAGTCCGCGGGTGCGGGGTCAGTTCCTCGGGACCGGGCCGGACAGGGCCTTCACGCCGGGAGCCTTGGCGTCGAGGCCCTTGGCGTCGGGGCCCTTCGGGGTCGTACCGCAGAACTCGGCCTCGATGACGGACTGGGTGTCACCCGTCCAGTCCGCGTTGAAGTTGGCGGCGAGGGAGTGCCGCCCGTCGCGGGTGGCGTACGCCTCCGAGGTCGAGCCGTGGATGCCGCCGCCATGGCCCCAGATCTCCGTGCCGCAGCTGAGCTTCTGCCACGAGATCCCCAGGCCGTAGCGGAAGAGGGGGTAGTCGGGGGAGATCGGGACGGTGGCGGTCAGCTCGCGCATCTCCGTCTTCGGGAGCAGCCGGCCCTGCACGAGGGCCCGGTAGAAGGTCTGGAGGTCGGACGAGTCGGAGATCATCTCGCCCGCCGCGAGGGCCAGGGAGGGGTTGAGCTCGGTGACGTCGTGGACGGGGGCGTTCGGGTCGCGGGAGAGCGTGGAGTAGGCCCGGCTGCTGGGCTGCGGCACGGTCACCCTGTTGCCGGGGACGCTGGTGGCGCGCAGCTTCAGCGGCTTGATGATCCGGTTCTCGACGGCCTTGCCGTACGGGCGTCCGGTGACCTTCTCGATGACCATCCCGGCCAGGACGAAGTTGGTGTTGGAGTAGCTCCAGCCGGTGCCGGGGGCGAACTCCGGCTGATGGGTCATGGCGACGCCGACGAGCTGCCGGCCGCTCCAGGTGTCGTAGCGGTGCTCCAGGAAACCGGGGCCGAACACCCGCTCCTGGAAGGCCGCGTCCTCGGTGTAGCTGTAGATCCCGCTGGTGTGGTTGAGCAGCTGACGGACGGTGATGTTCCGACCGTCGTGACCGTTGCCCCGGACGACGCCGGGCAGCCACTTCTCGACCGGGTCGTCGAGGTCGACGCGGCCCTCGGCCTGGAGCTGGAGAAGGACGGTGGCGACGAAGGTCTTGGTGATCGAGCCGACCCGGTAGCGGTCGTCACCCTTGCGGTCGCCCGCCGTGCCGGTCCACAGGCCGTGGCCGTCGCGGGCCCCGGCGACGGCACCGGGCACACCGGAGTCGACCGCGGCCTGGAGTGCCTGACGGGTGGCTGTGTGGTCCCGCTTCTCCGGTGCGGGCGCCGCGAGGGCGGGGGTGGCGAGCGCCGTGGCGGTGAGCCCCGCGACCAGGGCGGTGGCGAGGGCGGTGCGGGTCGTGCGTATGGCTGACATGCGGGCTCCCCTGAGGTTCTGCTGGTCATGTGCTGCGGTCGGTGGGGAGGACCACGCGGTCGGCGCGAGGGTTGAGCGGGGGGCGACGGTTGAGCGCCTTTCAGCCGTTTGACCAGGGGGTCGGCCGTACGGCGGATGGAGGCGATCCGGAGGAGGGCGGTGGGCTCGGCGAGGTGGCCGGTCTCTCCCGGTGGGCCCTGCGGCCTGGGAACGGACGTCAGAACCAGTAGACGGGATACGTCCGGCCCGTGGCGCGGGCCGACCCGAGACCGACGACGACCAGCAGGAGGGAGGCGAGGGTGAGAAGGCCGAGAAACGACCAGACCTGCGGGGCCTGGAGGGCGACGATCACGGCGGTGGCCGCGGCGGGCGAGTGCGGGGTACGGGCCAGCATCATGACGCCGAGAGCGAGGCCGCCCGCGACGGCGGCGCCCCAGAGCCCCGGGCCAGCCACGGCCAGGACGGCGAAGCCGGTCAGGGCGGAGAGCAGCTGGCCCCCGACGACCGAACGCGGCTGGGACAGCGGGAGATCGGGGGCGCCCGCCACGAGCGCCATGCTCGCCGCGAGCGGTGGGATGAGCAGGGGCTGATCCAGCACGGTGCCGACGGCGACGAGGAGCAGGAGCGCGGCGACACTGCCGACGGTGGAGGCGAGCAGGATCGCGGGGCGGGGACGCGGGGGCGGCCCGGGACGGGGGGAGGCGGGGGTGGACGCGTGGAGGCCGGGGGCGGCTTCCGCGGGGGTGGTCGCGGTGGGGGTGGGGGTGGCTTCCGCGGGGGCGGGGGCGGGGGCGGCTGGGGCCGGGGTGGTGGTCACGGGCGGTCCTCGGGGTCGGTGGGCAGGGGCGTACGGAGGGCCGGGGAGGGGTCAGGCTGCGGCCCGGGCGCGCGCGGGGTCAGGTCGTGGAGGGGTTGGACGGGGAGTACCGCGGGGGGGGCCAGCGCAGGGGCTGCCCGCCGGGGTCTCCCACCGTGCGCTCGACGCGGAAGCGGGTGACGCGCCCCTCGGGGCCGTACTCGGTGTGCCCCATCCCGGGCCCCGCGCGGCGGCACACTCTCGGGAACTAACCTTTCACAAGAACTTTAGAGGTTAGCAACGAGAGACGTCAACCGCTCACGTACCCTTGAGGGGTTAGCCCATCGAGGAGGTTCCGCATGAACGCCGTCGACCCCCGGCCGCTCACCGGCGAACCCGTCTCCCTCGACCTCCTCAACACCCGCTGGAACGAGGACGGCGTCCCCCAGGACCTGCTCACGGGAGTGGAGGGGCTCGCCGTCTGGCTCGCGTCCAACGCCCTCGACCGGCGGTTCTCCGCCGACGCCGCCACCCTGCGCCACACCCTCGCCGCCCGGGACGCCCTCGCCGCGCTCGTCGACCGCCCCGGCGACCCCGCCGCGAGCGCCCGCGTCGACACCGTCCTCGACCACGGCCGCATCCGGGCCACGCTCACCGCCGAGGGCCCCGGCGAGCGGGTCGAGTTCGCGGACCCGGCCCAGGGCCCCGGCTGGACCGCCGCCCGCGACTACCTGGACCTCCTGCGCACGGCGCCCGACCGCATCCGGGCCTGCGCCCACGAGGCGTGCATCCTGCACTTCTTCGACACCTCGCGGAACGGCACCCGCCGCTGGTGCTCGATGGCGGCCTGCGGCAACCGGGCCAAGGCCTCGCGCCACTACGCCCGTACGAAGGAGAGCTGACCCGCGGCCCTCCCGACACCGTCCCGGCACCGTCCGGACGCGTCCCGACCCTTGGACAATGGATTGGACAAGGCGGCCGGGGACACACGCATCATGGACCGGCAGCACCCTGCACATACGTACGGAGGAGTCCCCGTGAAGGTCGGAATCGTCGGAGCCACCGGTCAGGTCGGCACAGTCATGCGGAGCATCCTGGCCGAGCGGAAGTTCCCGGTCGACGAGCTGCGGCTCTTCGCCTCCGCCCGCTCCGCCGGCACCGTCGTGGACGGGGTCACCGTCGAGGACGCCTCCACCGCCGACTACACCGGTCTCGACATCGTGCTCTTCTCCGCCGGTGGCGCCACCTCCAAGGCCCTCGCCGAGAAGGTCGCCTCCCAGGGCGCCGTCGTGATCGACAACTCCTCCGCCTGGCGCCGCGACCCCGAGGTCCCGCTGGTGGTGTCCGAGGTCAACCCGCACGCGATCAAGGACCGCCCCAAGGGCATCATCGCCAACCCGAACTGCACCACGATGGCCGCCATGCCGGTCCTCAAGCCGCTCCACCAGGAGGCCGGCCTCACCGCCCTGGTCGCCACCACCTACCAGGCCGTCTCCGGCTCGGGCGTGGCCGGTGTCGCCGAGCTGCGCACGCAGGCGTGTGCCGTGGCCGAGACCGCCGACCGGCTGGCGTTCGACGGCGAGGCCGTCGAGTTCCCCGAGCCGACCGTCTACAAGCGCCCGATCGCGTTCAACGTGGTGCCCCTCGCCGGTTCGATCGTGGACGACGGATCCTTCGAGACCGACGAGGAGCAGAAGCTCCGCAACGAGTCCCGCAAGATCCTGGAGATCCCCGGGCTCAAGGTCTCCGGCACCTGTGTCCGCGTCCCGGTCTTCTCCGGCCACTCCCTCCAGGTCAACGTCCGCTTCGAGCGCCCCCTCAGCGTCGAGCGCGCCTACGAACTGCTCAAGGACGCCGAGGGCGTCGTGCTCTCCGAGATCCCGACGCCGCTCCAGGCGGCCGGCAAGGACGCCTCGTACGTCGGCCGGATCCGGGTGGACGAGACCGTGGACAACGGCCTCGCGCTCTTCCTCTCCAACGACAACCTGCGCAAGGGCGCGGCGCTGAACGCCGTGCAGATCGCGGAGCTGGTCGCAGCCGAGCTCAAGGGCTGACACCGGCTGATCCGTACGACCCTCCGGAGGGGCGGCACCCATTACGGGCGCCGCCCCTCCGGCGTTCGGGCGGACCGGGGAAATGTGCCGTGCGCCACGGCGGCGGCCCGTGGAAGGATGGGCCAAACGTCACGAAACCGAGGAGTTGACCGGGTGCCTGGCACGAACCTGACCCGTGAAGAGGCTCAGCAGCGGGCGGCGCTGCTGACCGTGGACGCGTACGAGGTCGAACTCGACCTCTCCGGTGCGCAGGAGGGCGGCACCTACCGGTCCGTCACCACCGTCCGCTTCGATTCCGCCGAGGCCGGTGCCTCGACCTTCATCGACCTCGTCGCCCCCGCCGTCCACGAGGTCGTCCTGAACGGGCGCTCGCTGGACGTCGCCGCCGTCTTCCGCGACGCGCGGATCGCGCTGGCCCACCTCGTCCAGGGCCGCAACGAGCTCAAGGTCGTCGCCGACTGCGCGTACACCAACACCGGTGAGGGCCTGCACCGCTTCGTCGACCCGGTCGACGACCAGGCCTATCTGTACACGCAGTTCGAGGTCCCGGACGCGCGCCGCGTCTTCGCCTCGTTCGAGCAGCCGGACCTGAAGGCGACCTTCCAGTTCACCGTGAAGGCGCCGACGGGCTGGAAGGTCATCTCCAACAGCCCCGCCCCCGAGCCCCAGGGACCCGACTCGAATGTATGGCACTTCGAGCCGACGCCCCGCATCTCCACGTACATCACCGCGCTGATCGTCGGCCCGTACCACTCGGTGCACTCGACGTACGAGAAGGACGGCCAGACGGTGCCGCTGGGCATCTACTGCCGGCCGTCGCTCGCCGAGTTCCTCGACGCGGACCACATCTTCGACGTCACGCGCCAGGGCTTCGACTGGTTCCAGGAGAAGTTCGCGTACGACTACCCGTTCGCGAAGTACGACCAGCTCTTCGTGCCGGAGTTCAACGCGGGCGCGATGGAGAACGCGGGCGCGGTCACCATCCGCGACCAGTACGTGTTCCGCTCGAAGGTGACGGACGCGGCGTACGAGCGGCGTGCCGAGACGATCCTGCACGAGCTCGCCCACATGTGGTTCGGCGACCTGGTCACCATGGAGTGGTGGAACGACCTGTGGCTGAACGAGTCGTTCGCCACCTACACCTCGGTCGCCTGCCAGGCCTCCGTGGCCGGCACCCGCTGGCCGGGCGCCTGGACGACCTTCGCCAACGCGGAGAAGACCTGGGCCTACCGCCAGGACCAGCTGCCGTCGACGCACCCGATCATGGCCGAGATCAACGACCTGGAGGACGTGCTCGTCAACTTCGACGGGATCACGTACGCCAAGGGCGCGAGCGTCCTGAAGCAGCTCGTCGCCTACGTCGGCCAGGACGAGTTCTTCAAGGGCGTGCAGGCGTACTTCCAGGCACACGCCTTCGGCAACACCCGCCTCTCCGACCTGCTCGGCGCCCTGGAGGAGACCTCCGGACGCGACCTCAAGACCTGGTCGAAGGCGTGGCTGGAGACGGCCGGCATCAACATCCTGCGCCCGGAGATCGAGACCGACGAGAGCGGTGTCATCACCTCCTTCGCCGTCCGGCAGGAGGCCCCGGCGCTGCCCGCCGGCGCCAAGGGCGAGGCGGTCCTCCGCCCGCACCGCATCGCGATCGGCTTCTACGACCTGGACGAGGCCGGCAAGCTGGTCCGCACCGAGCGCCTCGAACTCGACATCGCGGCCGACGAGCTGACCGCCGTGCCGAAGCTGGAGGGCAGGGCCCGTCCCGCGGTCGTCCTCCTCAACGACGACGACCTGTCGTACGCCAAGGTCCGCCTCGACGAGGTGTCGCTGCGGAACGTCACCGCGCACCTCGGTGACTTCGCCGAGTCGCTGCCGCGCGCCCTGTGCTGGGCCTCGGCCTGGGACATGACCCGCGACGGCGAACTGGCCACCCGCGACTACCTGGAGCTCGTGCTCTCCGGCGTCGGCAAGGAGTCCGACATCGGCGTCGTCCAGTCGCTCCAGGGCCAGGTCAAGGCGGCCATCGACCTGTACGCGGCGCCGGAGTGGCGGGAGGCCGGGCTGGCCCGCTGGACCGAGGCCACGCTCGCCCACCTCCAGGCGGCCGAGCCGGGCAGCGACCACCAGCTGGCGTGGGCGCGCGCCTTCGCCGCGACCGCCCGCACCCCGCAGCAGCTGGACCTGCTGGCGGCGCTCCTGGAGGGCCGCGAGTCGATCGAGGGCCTGGCCGTCGACACCGAGCTGCGCTGGGCGTTCGTCCACCGGCTCGCGGCGACCGGTGTCTACGACGAGTCGGAGATCGCCGGCGAGCTGGAGCGCGACCGCACGGCGGCGGGCGAGCGGCACGCGGCGACCGCGCGCGCGGCCCGCCCGTCGGAGGCGGCGAAGGCGGAGGCCTGGGCCTCGGTCGTCGAGGACGACAAGCTGGCGAACGCCGTGCAGGAGGCCGTCATCGGCGGCTTCGTCCAGTCCGACCAGCGCGAGCTGCTCGCCCCGTACACGGCGAAGTACTTCGCCGCGATCAAGGGCGTCTCGGAGACCCGCAGCCACGAGATGATCCAGCAGATCGTGGTCGGCCTCTACCCGACGCTCCAGGTCTCGCAGGAGACCCTGGACGCGACGGACGCCTGGCTCGCGGAGCACGACCCGGCCCCGGCGCTGCGGCGTCTGGTGACGGAGTGCCGCGCGGGCGTCGAGCGCGCCCTCAGGGCCCGGGCGGCGGACTCGGCCGCGGCGGTCTGAACCCGCTGATCCGGTACGGATAAGGGGCGCCTCCCCCGTGGGGCGCCCCTTATCCGTGTCTGCGGCCCGCCGGGCGGGCGTCGGTCCGCTGCCGCTCCCCCGGGCGGGGGTGGAGGGGACGCGGGCGTTGGGATGCTGTCGGCGTGCGGTTCGGCGTTCTCGTCGAGGCTGTGCGAGCCTCCTCCCGCCCCGGCACTCCGCCCCCCGAATGTTCCCGACACGTCCGTTCAGCTCTGCTGAACGGTCTCGCGGGCCGCGGCCGACTGCCTGAGTGCGGCGAGCACCCGGGCCACCGCCGGGCCCTCCTCCGCCCCGCGCCGTACCGCCGCGACGACATGGCGGCGCGGCTGGTCGGCGGAGAGGACGCGCATGACGACCCCGGCGCCGCCCCGGCGTTCCGCGGAGGCCATCCGGGGGACGAGCGCGATGCCCATCCCCGCCTCGACCATGGCGAGGATGGCGGTCCAGCCGGAGGCGCTGTGGGCCTGCTCGGGGACGAAGCCGGCTGCCTCGCAGGCGGCCGTGGTGATCTCGGACCAGGGCCCCGACCCCCCGAAGATCCACGGCTCGGCCGCGAGGTCCGCGAGCCGCAGCGCGGGGACGTCGGCACACGGATGGCCCGCGGGCAGGGCGACGTCGAGCGGATCGGCGAGCAGCGGCACCCGGCTGAACTTGGGGTCGCGCGCGGAGGGCGCGTGCGCGGCCAGCGAGAGCGCCAGGTCGACCTCGCCGGCCGAGAGCAGCTCGTACGCCTCCGCCGCCTCGGCCTCCCGGATCCGGACGTCGAGCCCGGGGTGCGCGGTCCGCAACTGCCGTACGGCGGGGACGAGGAGGGCGGGCACGGAGGTGGAGAACGCCGCCACCCGCACCTGCCCCGCCTCGCCCCGCAGGTAGCCGTCGAGTTCGGCGTCGGCCCGCTCCAGCTGGGCGAAGACCACTTCCGCGTGCCGCAGCACCAGATGGGCGGCGTCGGTGAGCCGGACCCTGCGGCCCTGGGCCTCCAGGAGCCGTACGCCGAGCTGTTTCGCGAGGTTGGTGAGCTGCTGGGACACGGCCGAGGGGGTCATGAGCAGCGCCTCAGCGGTCGCCGTGACGGTGCCGCGGTCGCGGAGGGTGCGGAGGATCTGGAGCTTCTTGATGTCCCACTCGGTCATGGGGCGCAACCTATCCGGCCTTCCGCGCCCCGGTGGTGGCGGAGGCCAGCGCCACCCCGCCGAGGATGAGCGCCATGCAGGCGGCCCCGAGGACGCCGAGGCGCTCGCCGAGCAGCGCGTACGACAGGACGGCGACGCAGACGGGCTGGAGGTAGTAGACGACGCCCGCGCGGGCCGCGCCGATGAGGGCGATCGCCTTGTTCCAGGCGAAGAAGGCGACGGCGGACGAGAAGACCCCGACGTACAGCAGGGGGCCGACGGTCGCCACGCCGACGGTGAACCCGCCCTGGACGGCGAGGGACACGGCGTACACGGGGGCGAGCATCAGCGCGCCGAGCAGGAAGGTGGTGAAGAGGAAGGCCAGTCCGTCGATCTCGGCGGGCTTGCGCTTGAGCAGGGCGCTGTACGAGGCGAAGGAGAGGGCGGCGGCGAACATCCACAGGTCGCCGGCGGAGAGGTCCACCGCGAGCGAGCCCTTTCCGACGAGCAGGAGGACGCCCAGGGCGGCGGTGAGCATCCCGAGGACGCGGCGGGCGCCGAGGCGTTCGCCGCCGAGCCGGGCGTAGACCGCCATGACCACCGGGGCGGCGGCCATGATCATGCCCATGTTGGAGGCGGAGGTGGTCAGGCCGGCCTGGTGCACGAGGGTGTTGTAGAGGGCGACGCCGAACAGCGAGGCGAGGGCGACGAAGCCGAGGTGACGGCGGATCGTCCGCCACTGCCGCAGGAACGGGCGGGCGGCGAACGGGGCGACGGCGAGCAGCGCGATGACCCAGCGCCAGAAGACGGCCTGGACGGGAGGGACGCTGTCGGCCATGTCGCGGGTGGCGACGAAACTGCCCGACCAGACGACGGTGGCGAGCAGGGCGAGGAGCACGCCGAGGCCGGCGCCCCGTGCGAGCTTCCTCGCGGGCGTCGGCGTCTCGGTGAAGGTGGGGCCGGGGGTGATGGCGGCGGGGCGGGGGCCGGTGGTGGGGGTGGTCGGGAGGCGGGCGGTGATCAGGTTCATGCCGCCTACCGTCGCACCCCCGAAACCTCCAGGTCCATCGAATCCTTTCGACCATTCTCTTCAGCTGAGCTGAACGGTTCGGTCGTGAGCGGAACCGGCTCCCTCCGGGCGCGGGGACCCAGCTGGCCCGCCAGGGTGGCGCCGAAGGCGATCACCATGCCGAGCACCTGCACCGGGCCGAGCGCCTGACCGAGCGCTGCCCACCCGATGATCGCGGCGGTGATCGGCGAGAGCGGACCCAGGAGGGTGACCGAGGAGGCGCTGAGCCGGCCGATACCGCGGAACCAGAGGAAGTAGGAGATCGCGGTGTTGCCGAGGGCGAGGTAGGCGTACCCGGCCAGATGGGTGCCGGTGAGCGCCGGCGGGGCGCCCTCGATCAGGAAGGCGACCGGGAGGATGACCAGGCCGCCCGCGGTGAGCTGCCAGCCGGTGAGCGCGAGGGCCCCGACGCCCTCGGGGCGGCCCCAGCGCTTGGTGAGGACGACGCCCACCGACATCGAGAGGGCGGAGAGCAGTCCGGCGGCCACGCCGACGAGATCGAACGCCCCCCCGGCCTTGAGGACCACGAGGCTGACGCCGAAGGCCGCCGCGACGGCGGTGAGCAGGGACTTCGCGGTCGGCCTCTCCCCCAGGAGGAGGGTGGCGAGGCCGACGACGAAGAGCGGGCCGACAGAGCCGACGACGGCGGCGACACCGCCGGGGAGACGGTAGGCGGCGAGGAAGAGCAACGGGAAGAAGGCGCCGATGTTGAGCGCCCCGAGGACGGCGGCCTTCCACCACCAGGCGCCCCGCGGGAGCGTGCGGGTGAGCCCCACGAGGAGGAGCCCGGCAGGCAGGGCGCGCATCAGGCCGGTGAACAGCGGCCGGTCGGGCGGCAGGAACTCCGTGGTGACGAAGTAGGTGGAGCCCCAGGAGATCGGGGCGAGGGCGGTGAGCGCGACGACGGCCGCCTTGCTGGACATGACTGGTCTCCCCCTCGGTGCGGGCGCCGAACTTGCTTGGCGCTAATTAACTTACCACTAAGCTACTTACTTGCAAGTGGCTTAGTTGCGATCGAAGAGGAAGGAGGGGAAGACTGAGGCCATGGACACGCAGAGCCCCGCGCACGACGCCGTCGACGCCATCACCGACCAGTGGGCGGCGGTCCGCCCCGACCTGGACACCGTCCCCATGGCGGTCTTCGGACGGATCTACCGGCTGGCCAACGCCATGCGCGGCAGGGTGGACAAGGCGTACGCGCCCTACGGCATGGCGCTCGGGGAGTTCGACGTGCTCGCGACGCTGCGGCGGTCCGGGGAGCCGTACACGCTCTCACCGCGCGAACTGACCGCCACCCTGATGATCACCACCGGCGGGATGACCGGGCGGCTCGACAAGCTGGAGAAGGCCGGGCTGCTCACCCGCAGCCCCGACCCGAACGACCGGCGCGGACTGCGGGTCACCCTCAGCGAGCGCGGCAGGGAACTGGTGGACCGGGCCGTCGGGGCCGGCCTCGCGGAGCAGCGGGCCGCGCTGGAGGGCGCGCTCACCGAGGAGGAGGCGGACCAGCTGGCCGGACTGCTGCGCAAGCTGCTCGCCACCACCGCCTGAGACCGGGCGAAGGGTCGCACGCACGCGAGGGCGCCGCACGGTACGTCGGTACCGTGCGGGGCCCCCCCCGGGGCGGGTTTGTTGGGGGGCGGGCGGGGATGGGGGGGGTGTATAAAAAAAA
>NZ_JBHXSA010000042.1:0-24603 GCF_042716475.1 Streptomyces sp. NPDC058671
GCCGTCACGTGCCTGCGGACCGGGTGTGGGCGGACTGGCTGTGCGGGGACCATCCCATCGCCCACCGGCGTGCAGTGATCCACCGGTTCGCCAACCGCATCGACGCCCACAGCCGGCGGGTGCACCGGGCGTTCCTGTCCTCCGTACGCGCTCTCGGGGTCGGGGTCGATATCGCCGGACTGCGCGGGGTCGAGGCCGTGTGCATCGTCGGCTCGCGCAGCTCCCAGGTCGACATCGTCCAGAACATCGGACGCGCCCTGCGCCCGAACCCGGACGGCAGCGTGAAGACGGCGCGGATCATCATCCCGGTCTTCCTGCAGCCCAGGGAGGACCCGAAGGACATGGTCGCCTCCGCGAGCTACCAGCCCCTGGTCGACATCCTCCAAGCCCTGCGCTCACACTCCGAACGCATGGTCGACCAGCTCGCCTCCCGCGCCCTGACCCGCGGCAGCGCCGAACGGCGGCGCCTCTACGTCCCTCCCACCGGCGTGGCCGGAACCAGTGGCGGGGACGGTGAGGAGGCGAGCGAGGCGCAGCAGGAGATCGACCGGGTCACTGCGGTCGTGGTCAACTTCGCCTCTCCCCGCAACGCCGCCGACATCGCCGCCCACACCCGCTGCCGCGTCATCCGGCCCCAGTCCCTCGTCTGGCTCGAGGGCTACCAGGCCCTCCTGCGGTGGCGCACCGAGAACGGCATCACCGGGCTGCACGCCGTCGCCTATGACGTCGAGACCGTAGTCGGGACGACGAAAGCGTTCCCGCTGGGGCGATGGGTGCACCAACAGCGAAAAGCACTGCGGGCCGAAGAACTCGACCCCCACCGCACAGAGCTGCTCGACGAGGCCGGAATGGTGTGGGAGCCGGGCGACGAAGCATGGGAGAACAAACTCGCCGCACTCCGCTCCTACCGGCGCGCCACCGGACACCTCGCACCCCGACAAGACGCGGTGTGGGGCGAGGGCGAGGCGATGGTGCCCATGGGGCAACACCTGGCCAACCTCAGGCGGAAGGGTGGTCTCGGGAAGGACCCGGAACGGGCGGCGGAGCGCACGAAGCAGCTGGAGGCGATCGACCCGGACTGGAACTGCTCGTGGCCGCTGGACTGGCAGCGGCACTACCGCGTCCTCGCGGACCTGGTCGACGCCGACAGCAACCTGCCCGACATCGCACCCGGGGTGCTGATGGACGGCGATGACATCGGGCGGTGGCTCCAGCGGCAGAAGCAGCCGGGCACCTGGGCGCAGCTGTCGACCGAGCAGCAGGAGCGGCTGTCCAGTCTGGGCATTAAGCCGCTTGAGGCGCCGTCTTCCGCCCCGGCCGTCAAGGGTGCGATGAAGGGCCAGAGCAAGGCGCAGCAGGCATTCCAACGCGGCCTGGCAGCCCTCGCACAGTGGGTAGAGCGGGAAGGCGCCCACCGGCCGGTCCCGCGCGGCCACGCTGAGGAGATCGTGGTCGACGGCGAGACAGAACCGGTAGCCGTCAGACTGGGCGTGTGGGTATCGAACACGAAATCGAGGAGAGACCGGCTGGACGCCGACCAACTCGCCGCACTCGTGAAGCTGGGCATGGAGTGGGCGTAATGCTCATTGACGGGAGTCGGCCTGCCTGGTGGACGCTGCGTGTGGATGGCAGCCGGGCCTGGCTTGACGTACGAGCTCACGATTGCATCCAGGCAGCGAAGGCGTCGACAAGGCCCGTGTAGAACCGCTCGCCAGGCACCGATCCCGGGTTCTTGCTGGCGTCATAGAACGCGACATTGGTGAAGGTGGCAGAGGCGGAGGCGTTGAGGTTCTTGTAGAAGGCGAGCTTGCCGCGGCCGAATCCGACGAACAGCCAGAAGACGCCAAGTGAGGCGGTGTTCTGGAGCATGGATCGGACCTCCGCTTTGTCCCAGGGTTCGTCGCCGACCTGGGCCACGATGAAGGCGGGGTCTGCAGCGCCGGACTCTTGGTAGTGGCTGACCGCGCGACGCATCGCGTCGGCGACATTGCCCCATCCCCAGTCGACCTGGGTATGCAGCTGCCCGATACGGCCGCGGTAGTTGTCCAGCCGGATCTCCTCCAAGAACGGCTCTCGCCCACTGGAGAAGATCACGGGCACCGTGCCGTCGTCGTCGAGGTTGGCCGACAGAGCCAAGACGCGTTCGGCGAAGGCCTGCACGGCGAACGATTCGTAAAGCTCTTCCATGTGCCAGTCGTGATCCAGAATGAGGTAGACGCAGCTCGCCGCCCCGTAATCCCTCGATCTGCAAGAGCTTGGCCAGCCTGTCGCACGGGAGCCAGCAGACCCGGAGCCTATCGCTCCACCTTCGTCAGGTCGACCGCAGCGGCCGTAGTCGTGCGTGTCTGCGCAGGGAGTGACGCGGAAGAGGGCTCGGGATCGACATCAACACCGTAGTCGGTCGCCAGTCCTGCAAGGCCGGAGGCGTAGCCCTGCCCCACGGCGCGGATCTTCCACCCGTCACCGCGGCGGTATACCTCCGCCAGGACCACGACTGTCTCCCCCCGACCCGAAGTCCGGCGCGGTGAACGACACCGCCCGGGCGCCACTCTGGGTAATCGTCAGCTGCGGCGCGCGGGTAAAGACGGCGCCGGGCTGCAGCGGGTCAGCACTCGCCACAACAACCACACGGTGTACGTCTGCCGGCAGGCGTGACCACTCGGCAGTGACAGCCGCGCCGTCAACGGACACCCCGTCTTGGGCCGGATGGTTGTAGAAAACTAGGTCATGATCGCCGCGAACCTTGCCATCAGGGCCGACCAGCAACGCGGACACGTCCGCTGAGAGCCCCGGCACCGCCACCGACAGCACCGTCCGCGTTGTCAGCAGTGACACATTTTCGCCCTTGCACAGCGACGTCGTCTGCATTCCCGCCCCCTGTTGATCACTGGAGAAGAAGCGGTAGTCACCTATACGCGCATCTGCGGCCCCTTCGCCGTATCTAGAGCATGCGCATCCTTCCTGCGCGGCTGCCTGGGCCATACCAGTGATCACTGAACATGAACCCTGGCCAACTAAGATGACAAGACCACGACGAAGCCGACGGGGTCCTGCTGTTGCTGCCCTATACCGGCAGCGTCCAGCGCTGGGCCACCTCGGACCCGGCCACCGACGAGGTACTGCGCATCTGGTACGTCGCCGTCACACGCTCCCTCCGCCTGGCCGCCATCGCCCTGCTCGAGGAAGGGATCGACGCACTGGCACACCTGCTGGCAGCGCGTCGGGTGCCAGTCCGCATCGTCTGACCCCTCTTCCATCTGAGCCACAGGTCTGGGGGCGGGGAATGAAGGCTCGCGGCGGACGGCATCCAGCGCCGTCGTGAGGTGAGGGCACCCGTCTGTAGCCGGCCTGCGAGGAATCCGGTGTGCATGCGTCCTTCATTGAACATCCGCCACAACCCCCGCCCGGTTCGGTGAACACGAGACCATGGTGCAGTGACCCGTTACCCCAGCCTCCTGCGGATTGCTCCTCTGCTGGGGGAGACGACCTCGTCGCTGATCTGCCGCATCGCCTGCCGCTATGGGATGGAAGCAAAGGTGCTGCGGGCCTGCTGGAAGTGGCGCAACTATCCGCCCGGGCACGAGGGCGGATGCGCACGGGCCGATGCCGAGGTGCTGCTGAACGCGGCCGGACGCCGGCGCCTGGCAGGCCTGTGCGGCGTCGAGGAAGGCGTGCTGGCACGGGCGTTGCCGTCCTGGGGAGAAGGAGACGCCAAGCTGCGCGCCGAGGATGACGATCCGGTGGGGCTGTGGCGGGTCGGTGGCGCGGTAGCCGGTCCGGTGGCGTTCGGCTGCCGGCTGTGCACGGCCCGGCGCACCGGGCAGGGGCTGCGGGCAGTGCGGGATGTGCCGCGGTGGGAGCGGGTGTGCGGGCGGCATGGGCGGTGGTTGCTGGACGCGGACGCCAACCAGCCCCTGGAGCACCTCGATCTGCGAGGTCTGCCGGAGGTAGTAGCGGCGCAGCGGCGGTGGGCCTCGGTGTCGCGGCGGGCGGTGCGGGCCGGTGCGGAGCCGGAGCGGGTGTTCGCGCTGGCGCGTGCGGTGGTGGCCCGGTGGTGGGAGCAGGCTTACGGCTGGGAGCGGGAGACGGTGTGGCCGCAGCGCCTGCACCTAGTTGCGGGCGGGGGTGCGGGGGGTGATCTGGAGCGGTGGCGGATCGTGGGGCGGGACGCGGTCGTCTTCCCGGAGGTAGTGGCGGTGGCCGACGCGCTGCTAAATCCGGCGATGGCAGAGCTGGTGTGGGCGGACAGCGGTGCCGGGCGGCCGCGGGCGCTGCCCGCCGACGGGTTGTTCTGCCGCCAGCTCGGTGAGCGGTTGGGGCGGGGATGGCTGGGGCAGCTGGCCGCGACGGACCGCGGCGGGCCGCTCATCGCGTGGATGGGCAGCGTCATCCGCCGTCGTCGCGGCGTCGGCGGGCCGCCCGGGTACGACAACGACCCGTGGTGGCTGCGGCAGGAACACCAGGCCGCCACCATGGCTGGCCAGCTGCGGGTGCTGGGCAAGGAGAAGAAGGCGCCCGGCTCGGGGACGAGGTGGCGGGCTGCGGTGCCCGCTGAACAGCGCGCCCAGATCAGTAGCCTCGTCGACGGCGCTCAGGAGCAGCTCATCCAGCTGCGCGGGGCGCAGGCCGGTTCGAGTGCGGACGTGGCCCAGCATCTGCTGCGCATCCTCAGTCACAGCGCCGCCCTGATCGACAAGGCGTTGCAGCACACTGTTGTGGCGGCCGTGAATGCCGGGGTACCGCCGCAGGATGTGGCTCGGTGGGCGAAGCTGCCCCCCGGTCCTTTGGCCGACGCGCTCGAGGCGTACCAGGAAGCGAGTGACGAAACCCGGCGGGGGCTACCCAGAGCGGCCTGAATCCACCTTTCGCCACGATCCCAGGGGCGTGATATCTGCCACAGCGGCGAGTCCTGAGGGTTCGCGATTCGAGAAGTACGTCATGCCGTAGGCGATTTGACATCGATGCAGGTCGGCAGCGCTCCTGTGGAGATTCCGGACGAAGTTTGTGAGTCCGCTGTGAGTCCGGATAGGACTGCCCCGACTGATCAACTTTGTGGGGGCATTTACGGTGCGTATCACCCGTCCATTCGTCATATCCATGGCGATCACCATGACCGTGCTCGCGGGCACGGAGCAGGCTGCCTTGGCAGTCGGCCGATGGTCCGAGGCCGGAGTCGGCCCGACCGCCGGAGAGAGACCCGAGCAGGGCTGGGGGTCGGCCCGCGGTAGTGGGCACCACACTTCCGGCGACGCCACCGACGCGGCCGCGGCCGGCGGGCGCGACGGCGCCCTGCGGGCACCCGGCGAGCTTGCGCCGGACACCGGTAGCAGCCGCCTGAAGCTGGGTAACGGGCCCAGGGAGGGCAGCGCCCTTCCGTACCGCACGGTGCCGGCGCCGCACCGGGACGCGCCCAAGGGCTTCGACGCCAAGACCAGTTCCGAGGTCACAGGCAAGCGGACCGAGCGCGGCCGCACTTTTCTCAACAAGGACGGCACCTACACGACCCGGTTCTTTGACGAGAAGGTCAACTTCCGTGCGCCTGACGGCACTTGGAAGGGCATCGACACGCGTCTGGCGAAGGCTCCGAAGGGGGCGCAGACCGAGAGCACCGAAGCATCGGGCTGGCAGACCCGGTCCACTGAGGAGAGGGTCCACTTCTCCGAATTCGCCGATGCGGAATCGTTCCTGCGTCTCGGCGTCGACGACACCACCTCGATCGGCTACTCGATCGAGGGCGCGGCCCGCTCGCGGGGTCGTGTCAGCGGCAGTGTGATCACGTATCCGGAGGTCCGTCGCTCGACGGACGTGGAGCTGATCGCTGGCAGCGACTCCGTGAAGGAGACACTGATCCTCAAGGGCAAGGACGCGCCCACCGAATGGCGCTTCCCGCTGGCCCTGAAAGGTCTGACGGCGAAGCTCGACGCGTACGGCGGCGTCGTCTTCAACGACGGCGCGGGCCGTCAGAAGGGCTGGATGCCGGCTGGCTGGATGGAGGACTCGAAGAAGGCGCCGAACTCCGACGAGGGCGTCATCTCCTCCGGCGTCACCTACGACCTCGTGCGGGAGGGCTCCCGTCAGGTCCTGGTCGTGAAGCTGGACCGTGCGTGGCTGTCGGCCCCCGAGCGGGTCTTCCCCGTGAAGGTCGACCCCTCGGTGGACGGCCTTCAGGCGGCCTCCGGCACGCATGTCGAGGCGCCGTACAACCAGAACTTCTCCAGCGCCACCGAGCTCAAGGTCGGCACGTACGACAACGGCGGCCACAAGGCAGCCTCCTTCCTGAAGTTCAACGGCCTGGACACCACCCTCAAGAACGCGTTCGTCATCAACGCGAACCTGAGCCTCCTGAACACGTTCTCGTACTCGTGCACCGCACGGCCGGTGACGGTCCACGAGGTCACCTCGAACTGGTCCGAGGGCAGCACCAGCACCTACCCCGGTCCGGCGACCGGCGGCGCTCTGGGCTCCAAGTCCTTCGCGCACGCCTGGCGCCCGGAAGGCTCGACGAGCTGGCCCTGCGGGGCCGCGACGTGGGAGTCGATCCCGCTCGGCGAGTCGGGCCGTCGCCTGGTCGACGACTGGACGCACGGACGGAAGCCCAACTACGGCCTGGCCGTGAAGGCGGCCACGGACGACTCCAGGACCTGGAAGAAGTTCGCCTCCGACAACTTCTCCGGCGGCAAGCCCAGCCTCGATGTCACCTGGTCGAAGTACGGCGCCACGTACGACCTGGGCGGTTTCGTCCAGCCCCCGACGGCGACGACCGACGGCAAGTTCAAGGTCACCGTCACCAACAGGGGCCAGCAGAGCTGGGGCGTGAACAGCAACTACAAGCTGCGGTACGACCTGTTCGACGCCAACGGCAACAAGGTGGGCGGCGACTACTGGAGCAAGATCCGGTGGACGCCCATGCCCTACGACGTGGCACCCGGCGCCTCGGCCACCGTCGATGCGACGATCGCCCCGCTGGCGCCCGGCACGTACACGATCCAGTGGACCATGGACGAGTTCGGCGTCCGCAGCTTCGTCGACGACGGAGTCCCGGGCCCGACCGTACGCTTCGACGCGGTCAACTCCCCGCCGTACATCACCGGTGCAGCTCCGCCGAGCGGCACGGTCGTCGACACCCTCACCCCGACCCTGTGGGCCACGGCCACCGACCGGGACAGGTCCCCCGGCTCGCTGACCTACCAGTTCGAGATCTGTGAGGTCGACGGCAAGGACACCCGTAAGAACTGCCGGGGCAACACTCACGCCGCCTCCGAGAGCTGGACCATTCCGCCCGGCTGGCTGACCTGGGCGAAGACGTACGCCTGGTACGCGTACGCCAACGACGGCAAGGACCAGTCGGCCCGGACGGCGCCGTCGATCCTGACCACGCAGGTCCCGCAGCCCGTCATCACCTCCCACCTGGGCGGTGCCGACAGCGGGCGCAGCTTCGGCGAGCGGGCCGGCAACTACGCCACCGCCGCCACGGACGCTACCGTCCCCACTGTCGGCCCCGAGCTGGCTGTCACACGTACGTACAACTCGCAGGACCCACGCCAAAGCAATGCCTTCGGAACCGGCTGGGCGACCCGCTGGGACATGAGGGCCGTCGCCGAGCCCGACGGCAGCGTCGTCATCACGCTCGACAGCGGTAGCCAGGTCCGTTTCGGCCGCAACGCCGACGGCACCTACAGCGCACCGTCCGGCTCAGTGGGCGTGCTTACCACCATCACCGGCGGAGGGTGGACGCTGCGGGATGGCGCCGCCACGCTCCACACCTTCGACGCCGGCGGCCTGCTCACCAAGATCAAGGACGGCCACGGCCGTGAGCAGCTCCTCACGTACACCGCGGGCAGGCTGACGAAAGCCACGGACGCGCTGTCGAAGCGCTCGCTCTCCTTCACCTGGGCGGGCGCGCACGTCGCCTCGGTGTCCACAGACGCGGTCGGTCCGATCGCTCCGGCGCTCACCTGGTCGTACACCTACGACGGTGACCGACTGGTGAAGGTGTGTCCGCCGTCGTCGACCACCGCGTGCTCCACGTACGAGTACACGGCCGGATCGCATTACCGAGGCATAGTGCAGGACGCCAACCCCATCGGCTACTGGCGGCTGAACGAAGTCGAGAGCGAGTCTGCGGCCAGTGAGGCGGTCTCCCACACGGGCATGAACGCCGGCCACTACCGCGACGTCACCCTCGGGTCCGCGGGCGCTTTGGGCGCGACCGGAAACAAGGCTGCTTCGTTCAACGGCACCACCTCCTCGGTGGAGCTGCCCGGAACCGCCCTCTCCGGCTCAACCGTCCTGTCCGTCGAACTGTGGTTCAAGACGGACAAGCCTGGGACGCTCGTCGGCTTCCAGGACAAGCAGCTGTCCGACGGCCGGCCGAACCGGTGGAACCCGATCCTGGGAATCAACCAGGCGGGCAAGCTGCACGGCGGCTTCGAGCGCAGGGACGTAGGGACCACCCCGGTTACCTCCCCCGGCACGGTCACCGACAACGCGTGGCACCATGCCGTCCTGACCAGCACGGGCACCGAGCAGGTCATCTATCTCGACGGCACGCGCTTGGGTTCCATCCCCGGCGTCGTCGCCCACCACGGCAAGACCTTCACCTATCTCGGCGCCGGCTACTCCAACGCGAGCTGGGACGGCGGCTCGGAAGGGGTACGCCGTTTCACCGGTTCTATGGACGAGGTCGCGATCTACCACCGGGCGCTGGATTCCGGGGCGATCAGGGCCCGCTTCGAGGCACGTACGGGATCCTCGAAGCTGACCAGGTCCACCCTGCCGTCGGGTCGGGTGAGCGCACAGGTCGAGTACGACGGTGACACCGGCCGCGCGACGAAGGTTACCGACGAGAACGGTGGCCTCTGGCAGATCTCCGAACCCCGCTACGCGTCGGGCTCGCAGGCGTACAGCGATGCGGTGCGCGGATCGGGTCCGGTCAACTACTGGCGCTTCGGCGACGGCGGCGGCGCGTCCGCGGCGGACGAGGTGTCCGGCGGCGGCAACGGCTCCTACCGCGAGGGGGTCGCCCTCGGCGGCGTCGGGGCGTTCCTCGACGGCGACGACGGCGCGGTCACGCTCGACGGGGTCAAGGGCGTCATCGAAGTGCCGTCTGAGTCCATCAGCGACGCCACCGCGCTCTCCGTGGAGATGTGGTTCAAGACGGACAAGCCCAGCGGTGTCCTGCTGGGTCTGCAGAACGCCGAGCTCGGCACCACCCCGACGATGTGGAACGCAAGTCTGCTCGTCGACGGGGAGGGCAAGCTCCGCGGCCATCTGTGGGACGGCCCGTCCGCGGGCTGGCCGGTCATGGGCGGGGTGAAGGTCACCGACAACAGGTGGCACCACGTCGTCATCACCGGAGGTTCCGCCGGTCAGTCGCTCTACCTCGACGGTGTGAAGATCGGCTCCAAGGCCGGTGTGGTGAAGCCGGAGACCCTGCTCCACGCCTACCTCGGCGCCGGCTACAGCAGCGAGGAATGGGACGGGCAGGCACGTGCGACCCGCTACTTCAACGGCCAGCTCGACGAGGCCGCCTTCTACACCAAGGAGCTGACCGCCCAGACCGTCGCGGAGCACTACAAGGCGCGCGACCGGCTGGTCACCGGCAATGGGGACCAGTACCGGGGCGCCGTCACCGCCGACGCTCCGGCAGCCTTCTGGCGACTGAACGAGACCACCGGAAGCAACGCCGCCAGCCAGACGGCCGTGAACGCGGGTACCGGCACCTACACCAAGACGACGCTGGGCACCACCGGTGTCTTCGGCGTAGGCGACGGAGCCGCAGTCCAGTTCAACGGCGACGGCTACGTCGAGGTGCCGCCCATCGACCAAACCGGCACCGACATCACCGTCGAGCTCTGGTTCCGAACCGACAAGCCAGGCGTCCTGTTCTCCGACCAGTCCGCTCCCCTTGCGGGGGCAACCGCTCCTTCCGGCAACTGGACGCCCGTTCTGTACGTGGGAGCCGACGGCAAACTGCACGGCGAGTACTGGTCCTACCCGGGCAGCCCCTCCAACACCTCACCCAACACGGTGACCGACAACGTGTGGCACCACGCGGTCGTCACCGCACAGGGCGAAACCCAGGCCCTCTACCTCGACGGCACCCAGGTCGCCACCAAGACCGGCGTCCCCGTCAACCACGGCTCCAACAACCGCTCCTTCATCGGTGCGGGCTTCGCCAAGTCGTGGCCCTCCGCACCCTCCGACATCAGCTACTTCACCGGCCAGATGGACGAGGTCGCGGTCTACCACCGTCCCCTCACCGCCGGACAGGTGGCCAACCACTACAAGGCGCGCACCGAGGCGAGCCGCTCCGCGCTGTCCGCGACGGTGACGGTCACGGACCCGACGGGCGCGAAGACCAGCGGCACCTTCGACGCGGTCCGCGGCCAGCGACGCACGGCCTCGACTAACGCGGACGGCGGTGTCACCACATACGCGTACGACACCGGCGGCTTCCTGCACACGGTCACCGACCCCAACGGTCATTCCACCATCACGGGTCACGACGAGCACGGCAACACCGTCTCGACCACGACCTGCCGGGACGCCAACTCCTGCTGGACGTCCTTCGCGGAGTACTACAACAACCCTGCGGACAAGCTGGACCTGCGCAACGGCAAGCAGATCGCGCTCCGCGACGGCCGTTCCTCCGGCCCGACGGACAACCGCTACAGGACGACGACCTCGTACACGGCTCTCGGCATGACCGACACGGTCACCTCGGCCGACGGCCGCACCGCGTCAACCACGTACACCACGGGCGCCGAGCCCGCAGTGGGCGGCGGAACGACGCCCGCCGGGCTGGTCGCCACCAAGAAGAGCACCGGCGGTACCACGGTCTCGTACGCGTACTTCGCGAACGGTGACCTGGCCAAGTCGACGGCGCCCTCCGGTGTGGTAACCACGTACACGTACGACGGCATCGGCCGGAAGCTGACCGAGACCCAGGTCTCCGACGCCACCCCCGCCGGTGTCACCACCTCGTACGCCTACAACGCCATGTCCCGCGTCACCACGGAGACCGGTCCGGGCGTCAAGAACGAGATCACCGGCGTCACCCACACCGCCAGGATCACCCGCACGTACGACGCGGACGGCAACCTGCTCACCGAATCCACGGAGGACACCACCGGCGGCGACACCAGCCGCACCACCACCTACCGCTACAACACGCGGGGCCTCAACGACAGCGTGACGGACGCGACCGGAAACGAGTCGACGTACGACCACGACGCCCTGGGCCGTGTGATCAGTGAGACGGACCCTGCGGGCAACGTCGTCACTCACACGTACACCAAGCGAGGCCAACTGGCCGAGTCGGTCCTGAAGAACTGGACCGGCGACCCGTCCGGCCAGGCCCGCGACCTGGTGCTCGGCTCGAAGGCGTACGACCCGGCAGGCCGGCTGGCCTCGACGACGGACGCGATGGGCGCCACGACCACCTTCACCTACTACGACGACGGCCTCAAGGCCTCGACGACGGCGAAACAGGTCACCCAGCCCGACGGCTCGAAGAAGGACATCCTCCTCGGGTCGACGGTCTACGACGGCGCGGGCAACGCGGTGTCGGCCACCGCGAGCGGCGGCCGCACGACCGTGAACACGATCGACGCGCTCGGCCGCACGACCCGTTCAGTGTTCGACCCCAACGGTCTGAACCAAGTCTCCACCTACGCCTACGACGCCGAGGACCGGCTCACCGAACAGAGCCAGTCCATCGACGGCAGCGGCAAAAAGCTGACCACGACCACCGAGTACGACGCGGTGGGCAACCCGACGAAGACGACCGTCACCGACAACACCACGACCCGGGTCACCTCCACCACCTTCGACCAGCGGGGTCTCCCGCTGACCCAGACCAGCCCGGGCGGCAAAACCAGCTCCAGCCGGTTCGACGCGCTGGGCCGCCTGGTCGAGACGACGGCGCCGCAGGTGCAGGCCGAGGAGAACGGCGCTGCGGCCGTGCCCGTGACGCCCAAGTCCCTCACCGGCTACAACACCTTCGGCGAGATCACCGAGTCGCGTGACGCACGCGGACTGGTGACCCGTACGGAGACGGACAAGCTGGGCCGCGCCGTCGCGCTCACTCTGCCCGACTACACGCCGCCGGGCGCGACCGCGGCCATCACCGCGGTCTCGCGCACCACGTACGACAGGCTGGGCAACGTCGCCTCCACGACCGACCCGCTCGGTCGTGTCCGCTCCTACGCCTACGACCAATTGGGCAACCTGGTCCGCTCAACCGACCCGGCCGCCGGCACGCAGAGCCTGCAGGCTCCGGGTGCCACTACCTTCAGCGGCACCTCCACGGACCTGTCCGGCGGTGGTGTCTCCACCTACACCTGGACCCCGACCGGTCTGCCGCTCTCCGCAACCGACCCGACAGGAGCACGCACCGAATCCACCTACGACGAACTGGGCCGCAAGGTCACCGCCACCACGGTCGAGCGCAGGCCCACCCTCCAGAACCTCGTCTCCCGCTTCACCTGGGACGACGCAGGCAACCAGCGGACGTCGACCACACCCGGCGGGCGGGTCACCACCGCGACGTACGACAAGGCCGGCCAGACCCTGACGGTCACCGACCCCGCCGGCGGCGTCAGCAGCGTCGTCTACGACGGCCTCGGCCGTCAGACCGAGAGCAAGGACGCGACCGGCCGCAAGTCGGTCACCTCCTACGACCTCATGGGCCGACCGACGTCCGTGACGGACTACGGCACCGGCACCACGCCGCTGCGCTCGGTCTCAACCGAGTACGACGCCGACGGAAACGTCACCGCATCGGTCTCCGCCACCGGCGCGCGCCGTACGTACACGTACGACGCGCTCGGCCGGACGACGAAGCAGGTCGAACCCGTCACCGCCACCGACTCGATCACGACCACCTTCGGCTACGACGCGGGGGGCAACCGCACGCGCCTGACCGACGGCCGCGGCAAGACCACGTACTACACGTTCAACACGTGGGGCCTGCCCGAGTCCACGATCGAGCCGGCCACCTCCCAGCACTGGAACGCCGACGTCCGCACCTGGACGAACGTCTACGACGCGGCCGGTCAGCTCGTCACCGAGCTGCTCCCCGGCAACGTCAAGCGTCAGAAGACGTACGACGCGCTCGGCCGGATGACGGCCGAGACCGGTTCCGGCACCGCGGTGGCCACCCGCCCCCGTTCTCTGTCGTACGACCTCGCCGGCCGTCTGACCGGTGTCGGAGGCGACGGAGTCAACGCGGGCAACACCTACACCTACAACGACCGCGGCCAGCTGCTGTCCGCGGACAGTCCGGGCGGCACCGCGTCCTATGCGTACGACACGGACGGCAAGATGACCTCCCGCACGGACGCGGCGGGTGCGACGGCCTTCACCTACGACCCGGCCGGGCGTCTCGACACCACGACCGACCCGCTCACCGGCACGCAGGTGCGCAGCGACTACGACGCGGCCGGGCGACCGACCGTGCAGGAGTACGCACGCCCGGCAGCCGGAGGCACCTGGACGATCGGCGCCAAGCGCTCGTACAGCTATGACGCCCTCGGGCGGGTGGCCGACGACAGCGTGAAGAAGACCGGCACAGGTGCCGCAGTCCAGGGCACTGGCTACGAGTACGACCTCGACAACCGACTGGTCAAGAAGACCGCGTCGGGCACGGCCGGGGCGGGCGCGAAAACGTACACGTACGACTTCGCCGGCCGTATGACGTCCGAGATCAGCGGCGGCACCACCACCGCCTACGAATGGGACAAGGCCGGCAACCTGACCAAGAAAGGGGACGTCGCCGGCACCTACGACTCACGCAACCGGCTCCAGACCTGGGGCACGCAGACCTTCGACTACTCCGCACGCGGCACGGTCAAGGGCATCACGGACACGACAGGACCGGCTCGCACGATCAACTCGGACGCTTTCGAGCGCGCCGTAGCGAACGGCACGAGCACCTTCACCTACGACTCGCTCGACCGGGTCATGACCCACAACGGCACCGCCTTCAGCTACGACGGCGGCTCCAACAACCTCGTCAAGGACGGCACGTCCACCTACTCCCGCACCCCCGGCGGAACGCTGATCGCCAGCGCCACGACCGGGACCGCGAACTCGGCACGCCTGGCCGTTACCGACGGCCACACGGACCTGGTCGCCAGCCTGTCCCCGGACGGCACCACGGTCACCTCGTCCCGCGCGTACGACGCCTCCGGCAAGGTGACCGCGAGCAGCGGCACCACTCCGTCGGTCGGCTACCAGTCCGGCTGGACGGACTCGTCCACGGGCGAAGTCAACATGGCCGCGCGCTGGTACCAGCCGGGCACCGGCGGCTTCACCAGCCGCGACACATGGCAGCTCGACCCGGACCCCTCGGTCAAGGCGAACCGCTACACGTACGGCAACGCCAGTCCGATGAACGGGATCGATCCGTCGGGCCACTCCGTGCTGGACTGCTTCAAGCCGGGTCGGTCCAAGCTCGGGTGGCTGAAGCTCTCCGCGAGTCCGTTGTGCGTGTTCTGGGAGGGCTGGACCGCCGGACACGACAGCATCCCGAACGGCGCCGGCGAACGCTGCGGCAAGCCCGGAGTCTCCCAGTACATGTGCCCGGGCTGGGTCGAGCCGAGCCCTGCGCCACAGCAGCGACGCACCGACTGCATGCTCATGCCCTGGCAGGCCAAGTGCCGCGGCGGCGGTGGCGCCACCTCGACACCGAGCCGGGACAACTACGGAGGTAACAACTACTCGGGCGGCGGGCGAAACCGTGGCGGTACCGCCACGCTCACCCGTCCGAAGAAGCCGACCGCACCCCCGAAGCCGAAGATCCCGCAGAACCCCTACGCGGGCAAGAACCCGCCTACGGTCCCGAAGCACATCCCCAAGCCCGACTGGAACCCGACCCAGGCCATCTGGACGGCCGGCCAAGCCGTCGACATGGTCGTCAGCGGCGCCAACCTCCTGGCCATGCTGGCGGGCGGTGCCGACGCGGTCTACACCCCGGACCAAGTGCCGGACACGCAGGGTGCACCTGGCGCCGACCCGGGGTCAGGCGGCAATGACGACGGTGCGCAGGACTGCAGGCGTGGAGGCACGGGTTGGGTCGATCCCGGTCCTCTCGACAGCATGAACGGGAATCGAGCCACCGGTGTGGAGGCATGCCTCGACCTCTCCTATGTAACCGCCCATCCGGGCACCTCCACGGAGACTCGTGCCGGCATCAAGCCACCTGGGTATGACTGGGCTCGGTCCTACGTCGGATATCTGGGAGGTCGGCCCCGCGACGTCAACGCCTGCCATCTCCTCGGCGCCCAGCTGAGCGGATCTGGGACCGACCTGGCCAACCTTGCGACCTGCGGAACTGACGCGAACTCCTACGTCGGCAAATCCCAGTCGCCGATTCCTCCCATGGACAGCATGCTGAACTTCGAGGACACAGTCCGGTCCCTCATTGATTCAGGGCATGTTGTGCGATACAAGGTGACACCGGTCTACAAAGACGGCCGAACTGTGCCCTACGAATTCCGCATGTCCTACACGGCATGGGACAGCAAGGGACGCTTCGCGGGCACTGATGCCACGGAAGTATCGAACCTGATTTACACCGCTGGCCGGGGTTGGAAGAATCTGGGCACCGCGATCGACAGCCGCACCGGTGGAGACGTGCCCCTACCGGGGCAGCCATGAGATGGCCCTCCATCACCACGCGAAGGGAAATTGATATGCCTCACTGCGCTGTCGCGCGCCTGCGTCAAGTTCTCCAGCCGCCCGTCTCCGGCGGCGACTCGATCGACTGGCAGGAAATTGAGCGGACGGCAGGTCTGACGCTTCCTTCCGATTATCGCGAGTTCGTGGAGTCGTACGGAGGTGGAGAGATCGACGAGTATCTGTCCATCAGTACGCCGCCCGTCCCCGGGTCGGCGTACGGGGACCTCCTGGACAGAAAGGATCCCGTCCTCTCGCACCAGGACCGTAAAGATCTCATTGCGCTCTTGCCGGGAAGTGCGCTGCCGTCACTGCTGCCCTTCGCGGACTCGGCGAGCAGCGATGTAGCGTTCTGGCTGTGCGAGGGCGCTCCCGACGACTGGCGCGTGGCCATCTTTCGGAGGCAGACGCCGTACGGGATGAACCGCTGGACTGTGTTCGATGGCGGAATGGCGTCGTTCTGCGTGGCGGCCCTGACTGGCGAGGTGAACCCGCTCAGCGAACCGCTTTCAGCGGGGGATCGGCACGAGTTCCTGACTTGGCGTCGGGTGTAAGGCCAGGTCAGATCCAAAGTCCCAAGTCAAGGCTAGGTCGGACGGCCTTCCGCGCAAACCACCGTGACCGGTTCCATCCCTTCCCTGAGGGGCTGTGAGACCTGATCAACTGAAGTAGTGGCGCGACAGAGCCCCTGGATGTCGGCGGTGATGACTGCATTTCACACCACCGACAGTCCGGGGGCTCTGTTGGTTCCGTCTCATAGAGGCCCTAACACAATGAGACGGATCGGTTCTGGTGGCCGTGTCCGGTCGGTGGGTTAGGCGTTGTCCGGGCCATGGGGGCTTCACCGTGGATCGTGTCGGATGACCTGTGGGAGCGGATCGAGCCGCTCTTGCCGAAGCGGGAGAGGCGGTTCAGATACCCGGGTCGCAAGCCGGTCCCGGACCGGCAGGTGCTGTGCGGGATCCTGTTCGTGCTGCACACCGGCATCCAGTGGGAACACCTGCCCCAGGAGCTCGGGTTCGGGTCCGGCATGACGTGCTGGCGTCGACTGCGGGACTGGAACGAGGCCGGGGTCTGGCAGCAGCTGCATGAGGTGCTGCTGGCCGAGCTGAACGCCGCCGCCCGGCTCGACTGGTCGCGGGCGGTTGTCGACTCCAGCCACGTCAGAGCGTTAAAAGGGGGCTTCAGACCGGTCCGTCGCCAGTCGACCGGGGACGGGCCGGCTCCAAGCACCACCTGATCACCGATGGTCACGGCACCCCGCTCGCGGTCATCGTCAGCAAGCAGCACCTCCGTTCCCGCTACGAAGCTGTTGGGGCTCACGCACCGAATCAACACGCGTCCGGCGTCATCCGCACCGTCAGCGGCCCCCTTGATAAGCCGGGCCTCCATGGCTGCCGCTTTACCGACCCCTGCCGTGGCTATCGTGATGGCGACATCAGCCGCATCCCACGCGCACGCTCCGTAATCACCGCCGACGCAATCAATTATGTCCTGTACGCCCAGCACTTCCAGGAGTGTAACTGAGCTTTCAAGCCACCCCAAAGCCTCGGCACCGGAACAGAAGTCCACATTGCTTTGGTAGTTTATGCAAACACGTTTTGCCCAGACCTCGACATTTTCCTGATAAGTACTGCCCGGCGGATACCCCATGGCCAGAAGCTCTTGTTCAGTCCACACGGGCGTTCCGTTCACCGCTACGGTCTTGCCGCTCTTGGTTATGGAGACGGTGTCGGCGGGGTCAGCCTTCTTATCGGCGTCCTTATTGCCGTCGCTCTTCGCCGGCGCCGAGCCGCAGGACGAGCCCGATGGGCATCTGCCCCAGGGCGCTCCGTGGTAGAAGGTTTCTCCCTTACCGCCGGATCCGTCGTCGAGGACGAGGCCGGTGGGGTCGGAGTAGGTGACGGGGTTGCCGTTGGAGTAGGTGTACCCGTTCATCTGGAGCGGGTCGGTGAGGTCGATGAGGGGGTAGGCGGAGATGAATCGGCCTGTGGTGGGGTCGTATTCGCGGGCGCCGATGTGGGTGAGGCCGGTGGCGGGGTCGTCGATGCCGGTGCCGAGGAAGGTGTGCCGGCTGGGCCAGTCGGCGGGCTGGGTGCCGCGGGGGTTGCCGTAGGGGTCGCGTGGTGTCCGTGCGGACCTTTCGGTAACGGCCAGCACTGATCGTTTCGATCTTCTCGGTGTGCTTGGTGCCGGTGCGGTAGGCGTTGAGGTCGGGAAGGCCGTCGCCTCGAACGCGCGTCGCGGTCTGCTTCATGTACGGCCAGAACAGTGGTACCGGAAAGGTAGGTGATGGTTTCTGCGGTGCGGCCCTGGTAGGCAGGCAGGTCTTCGCCAAGCGTCTGTGTGCCGGTGGAGTCCTTGACAGTGACGGCTGCGCGGTCGGCATCGCGGGACATGCCACGGAAGTAGCGGGTGGTCGACTTTGACTGCTCGGCGCGGTCGTATCCGCCGGTGGTGCCGGCGTAGTTCTGGCCGCGGGTGACGGTCACGGACGCGTAGCCGCGCCATTGGCTGTAGGTGCGCAGTTCGGGCTTGGAGAACTCGTCGGTGTCCTTGGCCCAGGCGGCGGCGCCGTAGGTGTAGGTGGTGGTGACGTCAGGTTCGCGAGTGGCGCGGTCTTTCTCGACGACGCGGTCGACGACGTACTTGTTGAACCACTCGATTTCGGGGTTTTTCTGGTCGGGGTCGGTTGACCAGTGGACCGGGAAGCAGCGGGTGGTGTTCTCTTCGGGCGTCGGGTGAGCGGCGCCGACGAGGCAGGGGGCGGAGTAGTCGACGTAGATGTCGCCGCCGGACTCGGTGCGGATGGTTTCCACGCGCAGGCGATCGAAGTCTGGGGTGGCGTCGTCCACGCTGATGGCGACGCGGTTGGGCATGTCGACTTCGTTAGCGACGAAGGTGACTGCGGGCAGCTGCGTGGAAGTCTGGTTGCCGTCTTCGTCCTTGGTGGTGCCGTAGCCGGTACGGGTAATCGACTCCAGCCAAAGCGGCGGGTGAGTGTCCGTGCGCTGCTTGGGAAAGGACTGCCGCAGGGTCCAGGTGTCGACCTTTGAGAGAGCGGTGGAGTTGGGAGTCCGCTGGCCGTAGGTATCTACGGCGATCAGGCGGACGCGGTTCCAGAAGGTGGGTGAGCTGACGTAGCAGTTGGTTTTGCCTAGCTTGCAGTGGAGATTAGCCGGTGTGTCCCACCGGCTGCTTGTCGGCGTAGTTCTTGGACTCGAACTCGGCCAATGAGCAGGTGGTGACACCCTCCCTGATGCAGCGTTCGTCAGCCTTGAACTCGACCTTGCCTGCCGGGGGTCCGGTGAGGTTGCCGGCGCGCAGGCCGTAGAGAATCTGGGTGGGGTAGCCGCCTCGGACGTACTCGATGGTCTGCTTGATCTTGCCGTTCTTGGCGTAGCGGTTGGCCTCCTTCTTCCAGTCAACGATCATGGCGTTGCCGTGGACGTCTTCGACGTAGTCGAGGTTCCAGCGCCATGCCTGGGTACAGAAGGAGGCTGCGTAGGTGGCCGTCGCTGGCGGGCTGGATGTAGGGAATGTCCCAGGTCCACGGGCCTTGACCCCGGGTTTTGGACACCGGAGAGACTTGGATCTTGATGGTCCAGGAGAGCGGAGTCCCCGTGGGGATGAAGCACTATCCCGTCGAGTTCAAGGCGGACGCGGTCGCGTTGTACCGGTCGAGGCCAGGAGCGACGATCAGGTCGGTCGCGGCGGATCTCGGGGTGAACACCGAGACGTTGCGGAACTGGATACGGGCTGCCGACGGGCGCCGGCCCGGTGCCCACTCCGCGCCGGCCACCACGCTGGCGGGCGATGGTGACGTCCAGGCGGAGCTGGCTGCCGCCCGGAAGAGGATTCGCGAGCTGGAGGAAGAGCGCGACATTCTCCGCAAGGCGGCCCGGTATTTCGCGACGGAGACGCGCTGGTGAACCGCTGCCAGTTCGTTGAAGATCACCAGCGCCGTCACGGCGTGAAGCGGCTCTGCGGCATCCTCGGCCTCTCCCGGTCGAGCTTCTATTACTGGCGTCGCACCGCAGCCGCGCGGTCAGCCCGGCAGATTGTCGAGGCCGGGATCGCAGCCCGGATACGCAAGGTCCACCAGGACTCCGACGGCACCTACGGAGTCCCCAGGATCACCGCCGAGCTCCGTGACGAGGGCGGCCCGGTGGTCAACCACAAGCGGGTCGCGAGGATCATGCGGACCATCGGGCTCGCGGGAGTCCGTCTGCGGCGTCGGCATCGCACTACCTTCGCGGACCAGACGGCTTCGAAGGCGCCGGATCTGATCGGTCGTGACTTCACCGCGGTCGCGGTGAACACGAAGTACGTCGGCGACATTACATACCTGCCGGTCAGCAGCGCGAGGCCGCTCTATCTGGCGACCGTCATCGACCTCGCCTCACGGCGGCTGGCCGGGTGGGCGATCACCGATCACATGCGCACCAAGCTCGTCGTCGACGCCCTGGCGGCCGCCGAGCGAACCCGCGGCAGTCTCGGTGGAGCGGTGATGCACACCGATCACGGATCGCAATATACGAGCAGGGCCCGCGTCCTGACCCAGCTCCAGGCCGCTGCCGACGCGAAGGGTCTGATCACCTGGGACATCAACGTCGACTCCACCGTCTGCCGGGCCCATCCGCCGCCGGTGCGGCGAAAAAGGGGATCTCCAGAAGGAACCGCCCGGCGGGATCTTCGTCGAGCCGGCCGACCACGGCCTCGGACGCTCCCGCGGCGGCCTGACCAGCAAGATCCACCTCGCGGTCGAACAGGGGCAGAAGCCCCTGTCCGTCGTGATCACAGCCGGGCAGCGGGGCGACTCTCCGCAGTTCGAGCCGGTCCTGGAAGCCATCCGGGTTCCTCGGCTGGGTCTGGGCAGGCCACGCAAGCGCCCGGACCGAGTCCGGGCCGACAAGGCGTATGACTCCCGCCGCAATCGCTTTTACCTGCGCAGACGCGGGATCAAGGCCACCATCCCGGTTCCGGCGGACCGGGTCCGCAACCGCCTCAAGCGTGGATCTCGTGGCGGGCGACCGCCGACGTTCGACAAGGACGACTACAAGCAGCGGCACGCGGTCGAGTGCGGGATCAACCGGCTCAAGCGCCACCGGGCCGTCGCCACGCGGTACGACAAACTCGCCGTCCGCTACGAAGCGACCGTGCTGATCGCAGCCATCAACGAATGGCTCTGACCTGTGTAAATGCTTCGGTGGCACCAACTGTCGAGCAGTAGCGTGCCCCCATGGGGATCAGTGTTCAGGTTCGGACATTCACAGGCGCGGTCGAAGCCACGTGCGTACATCCATCCATTGCTGACCTGTGCAGACGTGCGGCGAGCCAGAACCTGCCCATGCTCGGATACATCGATCCCCGCGACGACACCGTGTTCAACCGATCGCAGCTCAGAGTCCTCATCCCGGAACTCCGGGCCTTGGCGAACGGCTCAGCCGCCGAAGAAGCCGAGGCGGTGCACGAGATCCTTGCGCTGGCCGTTCAAGTCGAGCGCAAGGCCCACCGGTATCTCGTGTTCAACGGCGACTGACGACGCCACTTTCGCAACAGGCCCTAAAGCGTGTTGCAGAAGGCTGTAATGCGGGCATTTTCCCTGTATGCGTGGGGTGTTGAGGGCTGAGCCGTTGTGGGTGGAGACGTTCACGGGTCTGAGGATGCGGCAGTTCGAGCGGCTGCTGAAGGTAGTCCGGGAACGGGGTGGGAACGGGCCTGGTGGTGGCCGGCCGTGGTGTCTGCCGCTGGCGGACCGGGTGCTGCTGGTGGCCGTGTACTACCGCACGAACCTCACCATGCGGCAGCTCGCGCCGCTGTTCGGCTGTTCGCCGGCGACGGTCTGCCGGGTGATCCAGCGGCTGCGGCCGCTGCTGGCGATCGAGCCGGCCGCCCGTCCGGCCGACGCGGTCGACCGACTGTGGATCGTGGACGGCACCCTGATCCCGGTCCGCGACCGCAAGACCGGCGCGTCTTCACGCAACTACCGGTTCTCGGCGAACGTGCAGGTCATCATCGATGCCGACACCAAGCTGGTCATCGCCGGGGCCAGGCCGGTGCCCGGCAACACCGCGGACGCGAAGGCCTGGCGGGACTCCGGCCTGGCCGCCGTCTGCGAGGGCGTGACCGTGCTTGCCGACGGTGCCTATATCAACACCGGACTCGTCGTCCCACACCGCAAGCGCCCCGGCCGAGCCCTGCTGCCGGGTGAGGAGGAAGACAACGCTGAACACCGCAAGGTCCGGGCCCGCGTCGAGCACGCCTTCGCCCGCATGAAGCACTACAAGATCCTCCGCGACTGCCGCCAGCGCGGCACCGGCCTCCACCATGCGGTCCAGGCCGTCGCCCACATGCACAACCTCGCCATGGAAGCGTGACCAGACAGGCCCGAAACTGGCCCTGACCTGCCCAGACACGACCTTCTGCAACACGCTTTAGGGACGTCGTGGCCGGGTCCACCGTGACGAGTGAGCGGGCTGCAGGCGCGGAACGGCGGGGCGCACCGGCTTCGTCGGTGGTGCCGGCTAAAAGGCTGTCCCGTAACTGCTGCTTGCCGCAGGCGCTGCGCCTTTCCCCGTGCTGGGTTCCCTTGAGCGCGGAGACGTTGTCAGTGGGCGAGGGCACACTGCCGTGCGTGATCACCTCTTCATCCACCGCAGACGGTCCCGCTGGTCCCTCCCTTGTCTGGGTGGAGTCGATGGGCGGCCCTCTGATCGTCGTCCCCGTCTCCGCCCTGGCCTCCTGGGGCGGGTGTACCGAAAGTGGTCTTATGGCGGGAGACGCTACCGCTCCAGACGACTACGACCGGGCCTGCGCGGTGGATGATCTGGCCGGTGTGATCCCCATCGACGAGAACGGTGTGCAGGCACTGGTGCTGGCGGACGAGCCGGCGACCAGCTGCTATCTGCCCCAGCACCGAACGTTCCTGCGATGGCGTGCCGCCGACTCCGAGGCCGGACTGCGAGCCGCGGCGGACACTGTCCTTGCAGACCCGGCCACGGTGTGGGAGGAGTGCGGTGTCTGGGTCTCGGACGGTCCGGCGGTGCTCATGGATTCCGCCGAAGCGGGTTCCGACCTGGGCGTCGAGTACCCCGATGGTGGGTTGCCCGCTGAGGCGTCGGTCCCACTGTCCGGCGGCCGCTGGAGGGTCCGCGCCACCCAGGCCAAGGTGGACGAGGGGAATTGGGTCGGCCTGGTCCAGCTCCTGCCCGCCGAATCCTGAACAGAGTGCTCCGCCTGGGGTGGTCAGTCGCGGCGCGCCAGGTTGTGCAGATGGGCTATGCCGAGCATCGCGTGGTGCACACCATCGCCTTTGAGGTGGCAGTCGCGCAGGATCTTCCAGGTCTTCATCCGGGCGAAGGCATGCTCGACCCGAGCGCGGACCATGCGGTGAGAGGCGTTGTGCTCTTCCTTCCAGGCGGGCAGTTCGCTCTGTCCAGGGTCGCGACGGTGTGGGATAACGAGCCCGGTACCTCGGTAACCTGCGTCGGCGATCACTGCGGCGTTCCCGACGGCGGCCTTGGCCCCGGATAGCTCCCACGCCCTGCAGTCGTTGCGGTTGCCCGGCAGTGGCCGGCCGACCACGACCACCAGTCGGGTGTCAGCGTCGATGACGACCTGGTGATTCGTCGAGTACCGATAGTTCTTGGACCGCTCCGCCACCGCGTGGTCGCGGGTGGGAACCAGAGTGCCGTCCACGATGAGCACGGCGTCCTTGTGAAACCGCTTCCGGGGCCGGAACGCGGCCGCCGACATGACAGTGAGCCGCCTGGGGATGTACCGCGCCATGTCAGCCAGAACATGCAGCACCGCCTCGTGTCAGCGACCAACCTTCGCCATAGGCCAGAGACCTGCAAGAACATGCCACTCCTGACCAACCGTCACTGCCATGGCCTCACCGCCACGAAGCCGACACATCGCACTGAACCAGCCACCCGGCCCATTACGCCTACCCACACGACATCAAACCTCCAGCGGGAAATGACACCGACGCAAACCACTGCAAATCGCCCGTCACCCGGTCCCGAAAACGCTCAGCGCTGGGCCACCTTGGACCCGGCCACCGACGAGGTGCTGCACATCTGGTACGTCACCCGTCGGAGTGCATGCTTCCCCTCGTCGTACGCGCGTTCTGGTATGGGAGGCTTCAAGGGAGTACAAGTCACGGGGGTGCACAAGTGCGCAGAAGACGCGTGCGGAAACTACTGCGGTCGATGGCGACCGGCGAGCCGGTCACACTCCACCTCTCCTCGATCACGTTCAAGGGGATGAGCCAACTCGCTCTGGTAGCCGAGCAGTTCGGGTACGTGTACATGGACCTGCACATGGGCGGCGACGGACGGTATCTCACCATGCTGCTCCTGCCGGACCGCAGTGAGCACGCCCGGGCCCGTGCAGCGGCGAACTGGGCCCGCCATCCCCACGCGGCCGACGGACGCTCACTGCCGCCCGACGAGCCCGAGGCGCGCGAAATCCTCAAGGCCCGGATGTGCACCGACCTGATGCGCCAGTATTCGACCAGGCACCGGGCGATGATCGCAGTCGTCCCCGCCTTGACGGTCACCTTGAGTCTCTGGTTCGAGTTCGGGCGGGAGAACAGGACCGTGGGTCTCGTCCTCGCGGCCAGCTCCATCGTCTTTTTCACGGCGCTCATATGTCTGGGACTCGCGTACTCCCGACGGGGCTCCACCAAGTACACGAGGCGGCTGGAGGCCGCCGGGTTCACAGTCGTAGCCGACCGGAACGGGCGACGGCGCTACTACCCACCCGGCCGGCACCTCCCGGGGCCCGACAGCCTCCTGTTCCCCGCGAACGAGCTACGGGACTAGGGCCTGTTGCGAAAGTCGATCTTGATCGTGAATGATCACGTCTCGTGAGGCGTGGGGATCTGACGAACGGCCAGTGGGCCCGGCTTGAGCC
>NZ_JBHXSA010000043.1:0-24385 GCF_042716475.1 Streptomyces sp. NPDC058671
GCGCCATCCACGCAACTACCTGGCCTTTCTTGGCCTCGCCGCAGCCATCTGCTGCTACAAACGACTCATCCGCCTCACCACATAGGACACGGTCTAAGGCGTTTTCGGGCTGCTTGCCACGCTGGGCGTTACCGGCACCCAGTTGCGTGACTGGCTGGAGCGGGATCAGGGCCTGCGCGGCGCCTCGGTCCCGGTGACCGTCCTCCTCCTGGGCGGGGTCGTTATCGGGTCGGGCTTCCTGCCGTTCCGGACGGATCGGCACCTCGTGATCGATGCCCCGGCTCTTACCGCGTACGGGATCGTCTTCTACGGCGTTCACTGGGGCATGATCCCCGCTGTGCACCCGCAGACCGTCTCGTGGTGGATCTGGCCCACCGTCCTGGTCGCGCTCCTGTGCGCACTCCTGCCGGCCCTGCCCGCCGCCGCAGCCCTGATCGACAGGAGCGAGCCCCGATCCGGTCCCGGTGAAGTAGGAAGCGGGCCCTGGTCCGCCGGTCGCTACGCACAGTGCCAGGGCTCCGCTCCACTTACGTTCCGTGACTGCAGTGAGCAGCCGCTTGTCCTCTTCCAGCGACACCGCACGAACAGAGCGGCCCACCAGGAATCCCCGGTGGGCCGCTACTGAGTGAGTGGCTCAGTCTGTTACGTACCCGTCAGTCCACTCGTCCTTGTCCATGACGAACTCTTCCACGTAGAAGCAGTCCGGTTCCTCGCTGAAGCCTGGGAGTTGGCGGGCTCGTTCGATCCGGGCCCGTGCGGCGTCTCTGCTCGAGTAGGTGCCGAGCAGTTTTACGTCGTCCCCTGCTTCTTCATCGGCCCAGAAGTCCTCGGGAGCCTTGAAGTGCTCGGCTTCCGTTTCTTCCGGCGCGTGATGGTGTACGTGCCAGAGCAGGTAGACCATCTGCGGATCGACCATGGTGATCTTCCGACCTTCCTTGCTGGGCTCAGTTGCGCGACAGGTACTTGCGCACCTTGTTGTAGATGGAGCCGGGGCCCTTCTTGTACGGCGGCCGGTAGCCGCCGCCCTTCATGACCCGGTCCGTGGCCTGGTCGAGGGATTCGCCGGCCTTCTTGCGATGTCCCTTCGCGAAGCTGGGGACGGGCCTTGACCCCTGATGTTGGACACACGAGACACTGGATCCTGAGGATCTGAGAACGGACATCTCGTGGTCATGAAGCACTATCCGCCGCAGTTCAAGGCGGACGCGGTCGCGCTGTATGAGTCGCGGCCCGATGCGACGATCAGGTCGGTCGCCGCTGATCTGGGGATCAACCCGGAGACGCTGCGGAACTGGGTCCGGGCGGCCGGCGCGAGCCGGCCCCGGGGACGCCGTGCCGAGGCGCCTGCGGAGCCGCCCGCGCCGCTGGAAGCGGAGAACGCCGCGCTGCGGAAGAAGGTCCGCGAACTGGAGGAAGAACGCGAGATCCTGCGGAAGGCGGCCAAGTATTTCGCCAGGGAGACGCGCTGGTGAACCGCTTCCAGTTCGTCGCCGACCACCAGCGCCGCCACGGCGTGAAGCGGCTGTGCACCATCCTCGGCGTCAGCCGCTCGAGCTTCTACTACTGGCGCCGGACGGCCACGGACCGGGCCGCCCGGCAGGCGGCCGACGCCCGCCTGGCAGCCCGGATACGGGCGGTGCACCTCGATTCGGACGGTACCTACGGAGTCCCGTCACCGCCGAGCTCCGGGAGACCGGCGGTGAGGCGGTCAATCACCGGCCGGGCAGCTCCCCTGACGCCCTTGATCGAGGGTCCGTAGGATCGCTCGCATGATTCGTGCAGTGGTGTTCGACGTTGGTGAGTGCCTGGTGGACGAGACCAGGGAGTACGGCACGTGGGCCGACTGGCTCGGCGTGCCCCGGCACACTTTCGCGTCCATGTTCGGCGCCGTGATCGCCCAGGGCAGGGATTACCGCGACGTCTTCCAGGAGTTCCGGCCTGGCTTCGACCTCTACGAGCAGCGGGAGGCCCGCGCCGCTGCCGGTCAGCCCGAGCACTTCGACGAGACAGATCTCTACCCGGACGTCCGCCCCGCGCTCGCGCAGCTCCGCTCCGACGGCCTGTGGCTCGGCATCGCGGGCAACCAGACCGTGCGGGCCGGCTCGATCCTCCGCGAGCTGTTCACGGACGACGTCGATCTCATCGGCACCTCCGACGACTGGGGCGCGTCCAAGCCCGACATCGCGTTCTTCCACCGTGTCGCTGAGGTTGTCCCCTTCGCGAGCTCTGAGATCCTCTATGTCGGCGACCGCGTCGACAACGACCTGCGGCCGGCGGTCAAGGCCGGGATGGAGTCGGCGCTCGTCCACCGCGGTCCCTGGGCGACGATTCAGTGGCACTCGGAGGAGGCGGAGAAGCTCCCGACCTTCCGGGTCGAGAGCCTCACGGAGCTGCCGGGCCGTATCGCGGAGTTCAACGCCCGAGCGCGCTGACAGTCGTCTCCCACCCGTACAGCCGGTCGTCGAGGTCACGGACGCAGTGCTCGTGTTGCCATGGCGTGAGCGCGCGCCGTACCTCGCGGATCCGGTCCATGCCGGTGGCGTACCAGGTCGCGCACAGCTGGTCGAGCGCGGCCACGGCGTACTCGCATGCCTTCTCCGGATTGCGGTCGGCGACCTCGACGGTGGCGAGGTCGCCGAGGACGACGGTGCGCTGTTTGTCCTCGCTCGGCTCCAGGGCGTCGAGGACCTTCAGCAGGGTCTGGCGGGCCTGGGGAAGGTGGCCGGCCGCGAGCTGTGTGTGGCCCGTGAAGGCGGCGAGCCTGACGGGGCTGAACCAGTCCAGCCACTCGGGCGACGTGTGCTCGCTTGGAGTAGCGAGGACGTCCTGCGCGTGTCCGAGGAGGGTGAGTGCCGTCTGCGTGTGGCCGCAGCGGGTCTCGCACTCGGCCTCCACCGCGTCGAGCCAGGCGAGCAGTTCGGCGGAGGCGGGGCCGCGCCGCGCGTATGTCCGGGCGGCTGTCATCCGCTCCATCGCGGCCTGCCGGTCCCCGGCCCACCCCGGGACGAAGGCCATGTGGGCGAGGATCGCGGCGCCGAGGAGATGGTTGTCCGCCTGTCCGGCCGCCTGAAGTGCCCGGGTCCATGTCTCCCGTGCGCTGTCCGGCTCCCGGCCGTCGAAAAACTCGATCCGCCCGGCGAGCAGGAAGGTCTCGGCGAGCGCGGCCGCTACGGTCCGCCGGGTCACCCCGGCCGTCTCCGTGAGCAGGGCGCACCCGAGCGTCGCGTGGGCAACGACCGTCGGGTGGAGGGTGGCGGGGGCGACAGTCCAGTACAGGCGGCGGTGGCGGCGGGTGATGCCGGCGAAATCCTCGGCAACGGTCGCGGGCTGGAGCGTGACGCCGGGCACGGGCACCGTGACCACGCCTTGGGTCCGCGGAAGCTCGCGGCTGTGCGCGCTGCGCTGGTCAGGCACGCCCGCGGGCCGGGTGAAGCCCAGCTGCTCGAGGTCCTGGCCGAGGACCTCGGTGAGCTTGCGTGCTGCCGTGCCCTTCGGCCACGGCGGGTTCGACGACTCCCAGCGCCGTACCTGCCGGACGGCCACCCCGACGGCCTTGGCAAGGGTCTCCTGCGTGCTGTATCCGGCGGCGATCCGGGCCGCGCGGAGCCGGACGTTACCGTCGTTCTCCATCTCTCACCTCCATTGGCGATGTGTAGCACCACTGTGCGGAAGAGTCCTGCTGAACGCCAGGAATCCCACCAACGAGTGCACGAAGGTCCGGTAATTGGTTCCAAGAGTCCTCTGAAAGACCTCGTAAGCGCCGGAGTTGAGGGGCAAGGTAGCGGCATCGACCCATCGGAGAGGGGACGTAGATGGCTGACCGGGCCCTGCTGATCATGCCTACGACCGGATGTGAGCCGCGGATCGTCGGCGAGGAGTGGGACGCCGTCCAGGTCCCGCGCAGCGTCGGCCTCCTCGCCCTGGACATCCTCGGCGCGCGCAGCGGTGGCGTGATCGAGGACGGTACGGCCTTCTACTGGTTCCTTCCCGTCGGCTCGACGAAGGACTGGGATACCGACAACACGCAGGCACTCCCCGCCGGGACGACGCTGGCCGTACCGCCCGCCCGCTGTACCGTCGGCCCCGGGCCGCGTTGGCGGATCTGCCCTGGCGCCGACCAGCTCCTCACCCAGGCGGCTGTCCTTCGGGCGGCGGTGGACGACGCCTGCGGACCGGCCGAAGGGCAGCCGGCCCCTGACTTCTCCGGCAGGAGCGCCGTACTGTGACGGCCTTCATCCACGGACCGGTCAAAACGGAGCCCGGTGTGCTCGTCCACTCGCGTCGCAGCCGCGAGGCCGGCGCCGAGACGTGGCTCCTGCTTGCCACGCGCGACGCCGAGGTGGCCCGGGCGGAGTGGGTCGAGTACGGCGTGGCCTTACTGCGCTGCGGCACGCTCTTCTCGGCCGTACGCATCCCCGCGGACATCGTCCACGCCGCAGCTGGCACCGCTGACCGTGTCGAGGTGGCGGCCTACCTGCGGACCGCCCTGGAAGGTCCGTGCTTCTACGACGGCAGCAGCCAGGCGTTCTACGCCCTTACCCCGTACAGCACCGCCCTGCGGTGGAACGTCCCGGACACGGAGTGTCTGGGCGCTGACTTCTTCCTCGGCGTCCCCGCGACCACCATCTCCGAGCCCGACCCGAGGTGCGCGGCCTGGTGGGTCGTGCCCATGGACGGCCCAGCCGCGCTCTGCGACGCGGACGACGTCCGCTGGCTGGTACAGCAGGGGCGGATCCGGCGCTCGCAGGCGGCGGCGTTGGAGGCGGGCGAGGATGCTTGAGACCCCCCTCCGGCCCCGGCCGGAGTTCTACCTGTCCGCCGACCCCACCCAGCAGTCCCGCGTGCTGCCGTGCGATCTGGAGTCGGCCGCCGTCGCGCGGCGCCTGGTCGCCGCCGTCCTGGACCGCTGGGAGCTGCCGGACCTGACCGGGAGCGCCGAGCTGATCGTCTCCGAACTGGTCACCAACGCCGTGCTGCACGCCCGTACGGGCGGCGCCCCGGTCCGGGTCGTCGTCACCCGCGTCCAAGGCGACTGCGTCCAGGTCGCCGTGAGCGACCTCGACCAGCGCCCGCCGGTGCTGATGCAGGCGGGGCCGGACGGAGAGAGCAGCCGCGGCCTGGCCCTCGTCGCGGCGCTCTGCGAGAGCTGGGGCTGCAAACGCCGGCCCTGGGGGAAGCAGGTGTGCGCCCAGCTGGCCCGCTCGTAGATGTCCTGGCCGCGTCTCGACGGCGGGGCCGGCCAGGAAAAAGGGCCCTCTCCAAGCGACCCAGGAGGGGGCGGTGCGTGACCGTCGCCGATCGGCGCGCACTCCTGCCACCGGACAGGTCCCGTCCACGACAGACCGGTGGCAGGCCCGCCCCACCCCCCACCCACTGCCCTCCGCCAGGCCATCCCTGGCACAGGTGCCCCCCGTGCCACGCCGGGGCCCTGGCGGAGGGCTCCCTACTCCTCGTGCTGGGAAACGCCTTGAGCATTCACACCCTGCCCGTCCACCGCGGCTTACGCGTCCCCTACGTCGCCCGCTGGACCGGCGAGAAGGACATCAGCCCCGCCGTCGTCGGCGCGGGCGGCGTCCTGAGGTACGCGGCACCCATCGCCGATGCCGCCTGCCGGTGGCAGAACGCCCTGTGGCGCCGCCTCGCCCGCGCGCAGGGCATGGGTGAGCCCATCTTCGAAGCCCTGCACCCCGTCCGGCAGCGGACCGCGATGTGGGAGCAGCGATGCCAGGTGTGCGGCCAGTCCGTTGCCGAGGAAGCCGCCGCCATGGGCGGGGCGCTGTATCTGGGCGGTACCGATGCCTCCTCCGGCACGGAGGACCCCATGGCGGAGGGGGAGCGCACGGAGAATCCCCCGTTGCACCTCGCGTGCGCCTGGGAGTCGGTGCGCCGCTGCCGCCACCTCCTTCAGGGCTACACCGCCGCCCGGGTCGCGCGGCCCCTGCAGTGGGGTGTCGCCGGCATCCTGCACGCCCCCGCGCGCGGCACCATCGTCCCGGTGAAGCGCACGGAGGTGCCGTACGGCTCCGCGCGGCTGGGGTGGATGCTCGCCGAGCGGGCGATCGTCCGGCTCACCAGGGTCCGGGCGGTCGACCTGGTCGCCGAGGCCGAGCGCGCCGGGCTCCTGGCCGCAGGGAGCCGGCGATGAGCACGCCCGTCCGGCCGTACCTGCCGGAAAAGGTGTTCGCGCTGCTGAGCGCGGACGAGACGTGGTGCGCGATGACGGTGCCGCTGGACTGGGCCGGGCTCATGGTCGCCGCCCTCGGCGACCAGGCCGGTCCCGTCTTCGGCGACGCGGGCCTGAACCGCGCGGCCTTCTTCCTGCCGCCCGGCGCGGGCGAGGACTGGCCGGACCTGAGCGGCGGCGCCGTCGAGTGGCACCGGGCCGGGGCGGAACTCCTTGTGCCGGGCCCGGACGGCTGCGCCTCCATGTCGTGGATGCGCTATCCCCTGGACGACGCCCCGCTCTTCACCGACCCCGACGACCTCCGGACGGTCCTGGAGAGGCTTCTGGGCCCGCTGGAGACGGCCGGCGCCCTCGGGCCCGTCGCCGTCTGCTCGCTGTGCAGCGCGCCGACCCGCGACGCGAAGGTGATCGCCTGGGGTGAGCAGATGAGCGGGGCCGGGTGGGTCCGGTACGCCTGCCGGCCCTGCTGCGACGTCGCCGGCCTCCAGGACGCCCTGGAGGACTGGTGAGCGAGAGCGCGCAGTAGGTGGTCTCCCTGGCGTGGCTGGTCGGCCTCGCGGCGCTCATCGTCCGGGAGAATTGGTGGCCCGGTGACCGCGCCGGCCTCGCGTGGCCGACCTGCCTGCTGGAAGCGCGGGGAGGAAAACCTCATCGTCCTCCAGCTAGGTCCGGCACACACAGCGACCATCACGGCCCTGCCCCGTCCACGCCTGCAAGCCCCGTACCCAGCGAATCGAGGCGCTGGGTGCCGACCACGTCGCCCAGCGCTACGCCACCACCTGCCCCCCCCACGAACATCAAGGAGCACCCACCCCGTGGACATCTTCGAGCCGAACCATCCGGAAACCGCGAGGGAAAGGGAGACGGGCCGACCCGCGCAGCTGGTGTCGGTGAGCATCACCGTCTTCGGATTCCGTGCCCGGGCGGACGGCGACACGGGGTGGGCGGCCCTGCGCCGGATCCGGTTGACGAACCCCTGGCTCGCCCGGAGAGCCGCGGCCTACGCCGCCGTCCTGGCCGCCCTCGTGGTCGCGCTCGCCGCGACCGTCTGGTCCCGGTAGGCCCCGGTGGAGGAGACGGACCCGGTCGACCGGCAGTGGGGCGACATCGGCGTGCTCCGGCAGTGGCTGGACCGGGAGCAGCGGCCGGAGGCGGTGCGCGAGGTAGGGATGGCGCGCGTCCTCGCAATCGGCGCGGCCTACGGGGCTGCGGCCGAGGCGCTGAACGGCGCGCTCGGGCTGAACCCCGGACCGGTCGCCACCCACTCGTGGGACGACGTGCGCGATGCCGTGGCGGACGTCGCGGTGGCCGCGCTCGTCGCCCTGGACACGATCGCCGGCGCCCCGGAGCACATCCTGGCCGCGCGCCTGGAAGAGCTCGCCGACCGCGTCCCCGAAGACCCGCTGCCGTGAGCGTGGCCGACGAGAAGGGGGGCGAGGGCGTGAGGACCGGCGGGCCCGACGGCCATTGACGCCCTGCCCGGACCGCCAGTCACCGTGGAGCCGCGCGCCCGCTGCCCGCCGGGGGACTCGGTATGGCGCCTGTTGGGGTCGCGTCTTGCGCTGTCGGTCCATCAGAAGCTGCTGGAGCCGACGAAAGTTCGTACGGTCGTCATGGACACCCCACCTACAGGACGGGTGCCACCGGGCTGGTGCCGGTCCCGTCGCTTCCCCGAGCACGACGGGACCGGCCCACCTACGGGGTCGTACGTGAGGGTGCACGGCAGAAACTCGCCGGACAGCTTCGATGTGCGAGCAGTCCACGCCTGAGTCTGGGGCGGTGAGGCCGGCGTGGGCCAGAAGCGGCTTGGGCAGCATCATCGTCATCGCCGTGCGCTCCGGAGCGATGAGCAGCGGGAAGACCGGCTCGTTCAGTACCCGGCCCGGCAGGTGTCTGCGGGCGACGATGATGTCGGTGCAGTAGACGGTGGCGCTGCCGCAGCCGCCGGGGTACCTCCAGTTGCATCTCCCGGTCCATCTCGCTGGCGAGCATGCGTGAGAACGCGGCGAGCTCCGGATCCTTCTGGCGGGTCCCCTTCAGCCGGTACAGCTCCTGTGCGATGTCGCGGAGCAGGTCGGGGCTGTCGTCGAACACCGCGGTGTGTCGGGGCTGTAGATGACGGCTGCCGGGAGGTCGTCCCGGCAGCGTTCGAACAGGGCGCTGTTCGCCTGGACGAGGGCGCCCCAGACCAGTCGGCCCTCGGCCAGCAAGACGTTCTGGGCCTTCAGGATCTCCGCGAGCGGGTCCTCGCGCTCCACCCAGTCGGACCTGGGTATGCGCAAGTGTCTGAACTTGTCGAACCAGGAGAAGCGGCGCGGCGCCTCCCCGAGTGCTGCTCTGCACTGGGCGATGGCTGTGGTTGGTCCCGTCACGCCGCAGAGCGTAACCACCGGCCCCACACCGCCTCGCAGGGGTCTGGAGTCGGCCCGCGTGGACCGGCCGGCGGAGAGCGTGTGGCGCCGGGCACGTGTTCTTGGGCGATGGCGCGGGGCGCCTGGGGTCAGGGTCGCCACGAGTGCGCCGCCGAAGACCTCCGCGGGCGACGCTCCCGCCGCCCACAGACCACATCCCGCGCTCCTCCCACCACCAGGTCTATTCCTCCCTGACCGGTGCCGGGTCCGAAAGATCCCTCAGGCGCGCGAGGATGACGCGGCAGGTGTACTCGACCGCCAGGTCGAAAGCGATGACGCCTGACCACCGCGGGTCGCCGCGATGGAGCCGCTCAAGGGCGGCCTGGATCTGGGGCAGGGCGGGGCGTGCGGCCGGGCCCATGCGGTTGAGGCAGGTGACGACGTGGCGTGCGGTGGCGTCGTTGTCCTTCCAGGCGGCCAGCAGCGCCGGCACGACGGTGCCGGTCTCCCTCGCGCCGCCTATGTCCCACAGGGCGGATGCGACGTGGACGAGGGTCCATGAGTCGTTCAGCACGGCCGAGCCGTTCTGCTCGTTGCGCGCGTTCTGCTCGACTCGCTCGTTCAGGATCTGCCGCAGGCGCGGCAGTACTGCCGCGCCTGCGGCAGGGCCGATGCGGCCGGCGAGGTCGATCGCGTCGAAATTCCGGTGGCCCTCGAGGAGGCGTTCCAGCAGCGGCACGACATTTTCGGGACGCCGTTCGATTTCCCAGACGGCGCCCGCCGCAGCGGTGCGCAGGGAGACATCATCTGCCTCGGTGAGGGGGCGGACGACGTCCAGGGCGGATGCGGCGCGGGGACCGAACGACGCGAGCGCCTTCAGGACAGGCTCCGCGGTGCGCCCCTGCTTGTGCCGGAGGGCGGCCTGGAGGGTTTCGGTGAGTGCGGGTACGGCTGCCGGATCACCGAGCTTGGCGAGGGCGGAGGCGAGCGTCGCAGGGCTGACCTCGGGCCACTCCCGGGAGGGGTCGACGTCGGCGAGGCAGCGGATCAGCCGGGGCGTGAGCTCCGCGGCGCACTGGGGCAGATGGCCCACCGCGCCCAGGGCACGCCAGGCGTCGGTGTCGGTGTCCAGCGCGGTCAGCAGGCTGGGCAGGGCCCGCTCGTCCTTGAGCCCGGCCAGCGTCACGACGGCCAGCTGGTGGGCTCGGCGCACGGCACGATGCCCACTGGCCCACGCATCCGGCCGGTGGGTGGTGACGTAGGCGGCGAGGGCTTCGCGGGCCGGTTCGGCGAGGGTGTCCAGCGACCCGAGCGTCTCGGCCGCGGCCGCGGCGGTGTAGGCGTCGCCCGGCAGCAGGCAGTCGCCGATGAGCCGCACCAGAGCGGTGTGATCGCCCCGCAAGGAAATGATCAGGCTGCGTGCCATGTCGATGGCGTCGTAGCGGGTGCCCAGGTCCGGGCTGCACAGCTGCTCGATGAGCACAGCCGTACGGTCCTCGGCACGCGTGCCCAAGGCCGTGTGGAAGGCCACCAGCAAGGGGGTGGTGGCGGCGTGGACGCGTCCGTTCCGTTCGAGGTCGGCGAAGGCGGCCGCGATGTGCCCGGGGACGTTCGGGTCGGGTTCGGGCTCTGCCTCGCACACACACGGACGGGACAGCTCCGGGTCCCTGCGCTCCTTGTCCGCCTCGGGCCGGGGCGTGGGGGTGACCTGGCGGAGCAGTTCGATCGCGGTCGGCGCCGTCTGGTCGTCGATGGAGCCGGGAGCGCAGCGGGCCCGGTGGACGAGCGCCGCCAGACGGGTGTCCGAATCGGTCGTATCGCTGTCGGCCAACGCGTCCAGCCACGCCCGCGCCGGCGCGGCGGCCGCAGGCAGACGCAGCGCCAGATCGGCCATCGTCCGCACCACCAGCAGACGCTCGGCAGTCCCGCTCTCTTTCACGAGGCGGTCCCTTAGAAGGGCCACTGCGTGTTCGGCGTCGTCCAGGAAGAGCCCCAGGCCCTCGATCGACGCCCTGCGCACCCGCGGGTCGGGGTCACCGGCGTAGACGACGAAGGCGTCGGCATGCTCGCGCATCAGGCGTGCGGTGTCCGGATAGATCGTGGACTCTTCACCGTCCTCGCCGCAGATGACGGCGTAGATCTCCTCGGCGTCGACCGCTTCCCTCCCGATGCTGAGCAGCAGCGTGACGACTTCCCCGCGGTCAGGAGTCGCGGGGTTGTCCGCCATCGCGAACAGGAACGGCAGGCTGGCCACCGTGCTCGAATACACGCTCCCTTGGTGGAGCGCGGCGCCGTAGAAGTTGCCGAACGCTTTCTTGCGTACGTCAGGGTCGGGCGAGACCATGCCGCGCAGCCATCCGGGCACGTCGTCGGCCGCCCCGTAGGCGTGCCCCAGGGACGCCCAGTCGGTCCTGTCCAAGTCGTTGATCATGACCGGCACTATGCACGGCCGCACTGACACCCGGGCAGGGCTGACCGTGACACCCTCCTGCCCCAGGGGCAGCCTCGCTCAGCCGCCCTGGAGAGGCCGGGGGCGGGGCGGGACCGCCGGCGCCCGGCCCGTGCTGCGTGCCGTCCGCTGCTGCCGTTGCGGAACCGGGCACCGCGGGGGCGGGGTTGACGTTTCCACAGTGAAAAACGCCACCCGCCCGGGTGAGCCGGCCCGTAAGCGCCTTCCCGGCGGCAGGAAGCTGCAGCTACAACGCGAAGCATGATCACCACTCTCGTGCGGCGTGCCCTGCCCGCGCTCCTCCTCGCCGCCACTCCCCCTATGACGCCGCTGCCGGCAACGGCCGCCACCCCGGCTGCGCCGTCGGCATCTTTCACCCCGCGCGCTGCGCTCCCGAACACGGCCGGCTCGCCGACGCGGACACGTGTGCTGCTGCCCCTGTTCGAGGCCGTCGAGCAGATCCCCGTCGCAGCCGAGCACCGCGAGGGCTACAGCCGGACCCTCTACAGGCACTGGAACAAGGGCCTGAACGGCACCGACTCTTGCAACACCCGCAAGGAGGTCATCCTCGCCGAGGCCATCGAGACACCCCAGGTCACAGCCGGATGCGTACTCACCGCAGGGTCCTGGCTCAGCAAGTACGACAACGTCGTGGTGACCGACGCAGCCCGCCTCGACGTCGACCACATGGTATCTGCGCCTGCGACGGCCTGAGCTTGAACTCAAGCAGCTCATCACGTCAGCGGCATACCGTTGATGCTTTTTCCTGAGCGCACCCAAGGGTGTGCGACGATCACGACGTGGCCATACCTGCCCCTCCACCGTCTGATGCGCCGCGCTCGCCCCTGCGTCGCGCGTCGGCCATGTCCGTCCTGACGGCGCTGCTGGACCGCTCGCTGGACCAGATGGCGGAAGCTGCGGCAGACGTCCGCCTGTTTGACCGGGAAGCCATTCGCGCGGCGTCGGATGTGTGGGACAACAATCTGTTTCCACTGTTTTGGGCCGCAAGCACGTCCATCGCCGGTGAACGCGAGCGGCGGGCGACGGCTGTACTGGAATGGATGGCCAGTCTCGGCGAGCGGCGGCCCCTATGGATGACCGAGCAGGCCGCGATTGCCGGGTACGACATCGAAGCGCTCCTACCACCGGCCAAGCCGCATACGCCAGGCCGCGACTATCGCGGGTACGTCATGGCACCGCAATGCCGCCTTACGCGCCAGAACGTGGATGAGCTGGTCCCCGACTACGATCTGGCGACGGCGTCCGTCCGCCACCTGCGGGTAGAGCGTGCCGGTACTCGCCTGACCGCCTTTCTCCAACTGGTCACTGACCGCAAGTTCGCTGTCGATGAGCCCGCACCGCCCGCCCTGCTGGACGTGTGGCTGGATGACGTCACCGACATCGCCTTCGACCTTTCCCACACACGGGGAGTGATCCTGGACGCCGGAATGCGGGAGATCGGAATTTCCCTGAGCCCGGGCGGCCGGCTCCGCGCCGCCGGTGGCGAGTATCGCCTGGACGACCGCTCATGGCACCTGTCCACCGCCGGTCGACGAGCGGACGCGGCCACCCCTCCCCGTGCCAGCCGGTCGGGCCGCCCTCAGCGGCCGCCAGGCGGAGACCTGGGCCCCGACGCACACGCTGCCGCCGCTCTTCTGCACCACGTCATGCTGGAACTCCGTTCCGTGCGCTACGCCGCCCGCGCGGATCGTGTCCCCGTACTGAAGCTGTGCCGAGCCTTCTCGGGAGCGGGTGAAGCAATCCTGACCGCCGGGTCGCAACGCGGTACCCGCCGCCGTGAGGCGGCCTTCCAGGACGTGATCCGAACCTGGGCCGGCCAAGGAGGCCCGGACGTCACCCGCTGGTTTGCCGCCGCCCTCAGAGAACGCGCAGGCCGCCCAGACCTCATCGAGACACCTCGAGCTCCCGAACGCACGCCCCCCTCCCTCACCGACAGCTCACCCTCGGCCGGTACACCTTCACAGGCAGCTCTCGTCATGGCCGCCTGGACAGCGCCACACACTGACTACCAGACAGAGCGCCCGGCCGCCTCGCAGCTCCAATTCGCCCTGCCACCCCACACCCACGAGAACACTTCAGCGCCCTGGCGACTGCGTACCGTCGGCTGCACCGATCCGAATTCCTTTCATCTCCATGCCGACGCGTTCCAGGGACCCGGCCCGTTCGCCCAGACAGGGAAGGCCACTGCCGCCTGCAGCCTTGACCTGCACAGGGGCGCCTTGTTCGTCGCGGCCGAGAACGGCTGGAGCGCGTCCGTGAGCTGACCCTCACTCGCCGCCATCCACTGTGCACCGGCCACAGCGCTCCTTTGTCGTCCCTGTCAGCGGCATCCGGCCTGGTATCGGATAACTCACCGCCCACAGTGAGAACGGGGGCCGACCGCTCTCAGTCGCAGATGTCAGAGGGCGGTCGTGAGCATTTGAGCACTTCTTGTCTTGAAGGGCGCTCATCAGCGGTTACTTCGACAGGCGCTGTCTGGTGGGGCCACAGGCCGATACTCGTCTTGTGGACTGGTTGGAGCGAGCTCGGGCGGCGGAACAACTTCGAGATTGGGACGAGGCGATCGCGCTCGTGAGCGCTCACGCCGAATGCTTCTCCGACGATCCGGACATGCACGACAACCATCTGTGGCACATGGATCTGCTGGTCCGAGCGGAACGGATTTCAGAACTTACGGAGCGCGCCCTCACGGATAACCACGCACGTCGAAGACTTAACAGAGCGCTTCGAGAGCGGGGTATGGAGGCGGCGCTGTGTGGCCGCGCCGAAGACGGCGACCGTGACGCCCTGTACGTCCTTGTTCGGCTGATGTGCGAGACGGGTCGGGTGCAAGAAGCTCAGAAGGTAGTTGCGGACATCGGCCCGGAGGACCAGTACGCACGCCAGATTGTGGCCGGCGATTGCGGGACATAGGTGTCCGGCTACGGCTTTCTCGCGAAGCTGCCGGTGCCGGCCTCGGCGAGGATGCCGAGTTTGACCAGGCGTTTCATCTTGGCGCGGGTGCCTTCGACGTTCTTCGGCAGCAGTTCGTGGCCGAGGGCTTCGCAGACGTCCTTGGCCCGTAGCGGCCCGGTCGCGTGGTTGAAGGCGTCGAGGATGCGCGGGTAGTCCGGGTGATCTGGCAGGTCCGGCGCGACAGCCGGAAGCCGGTCGGCGAGGCCGGTGACGGTCTTGCGAGTGATCGCGAGGTGTTCCAGGTGGGTCTCGGCCTCCCGCAACCGGCTCTGCAGGTCGTTGATCTGTGCACGGAGGTCGTCGGCCAGGGCCCGGGCGGCGTCTTCCTGGAGGTCCAGGGCGTCGAGCAGAGGCTGGATGTTCACGCTGCTACCGCCCGTTCTTCGCGCCAGGTGGGGGTGTTCGTGCCGGTGAGTCGTCGGATCATGACGTGGGTCATCGCCCAGTAGACGCGGGAGGCGGAGGAAGAGGGGCGGTGCTCGTAGTCGCGGACCAGGCGCCGATGCAGTATCAGCATCCCGTAGGTCTGCTCGACCCTCCACCGCTTCGACTGCGGCACGAACCCCCTGACCTGCGGGTTGCGTGCGACGATCTCGACGTCGACACCCAGGCCGGCACCGTGCGCGACGACCTGGTTCTTGAAGCCTTGGTCGACCAGGGCTTTGCGGACGGTGCCGCCGGTGTGCTCGGCGACCTGGTCCAGCAGGACGATGCCCGCGGCGTTGTCGTGGGTGTTCGCGGCGAGGACGACGACCGCGATGACCAGGCCGAGGACGTCCACGGCCAGGCCACGCTTGCGGCCGGGCACCCGCTTGGCCGGATCATGGCCGGTCGTGGAGGCGGGGACCCCGGCGGCCACATGAACACTCTGGGTGTCCAGGACTACCAGGGTCGGGTCCTCTAATCGGCGGGCGCGTTCACGGACCTGGCAGCGTAGGAGTTCATGGATGACCTGGTCGGTGCCGTCGTCGCGCCAGGCGGCGAAATAGTAGTAGGTCGCACTCTTCTGGGGCAGGTCGTGCGGGAGGTAGGCCCACTGGCAGCCGGTCCGCCCCTGGTAGAGGATCGCGTTCACGATCTCCCGCGTGTCGTAGGCACCCTGGTGGCCGCTGACCGAGCGGTGCCGGTCCTTCCACGCGGTGATCACCGGCTCGCTCAACGACCACTGCTCGTCCGATAAGTCACTCGGGTACGGCTTGCGTTCACTCACCCGATCACACCACCAGATCAGCAACCGAGGACCGGCAGTTTTTCGCCCCGCCACCACACCATCAGGCGATAGCAGATCCACTCAAAGACTCACGAACCGCCCTCTCAGCGCCACTACCGAAGAGGTTTGGGATAACACTTCGTGCCGCTCGCCGAGGCCTGGGACTCTGGCGCGAGCGCCTGGGACGCCAAGCGGCGCGAGGCGTACGCCAACGACCAGGACAGCCCCGACACCCTCATCGCCGTCACCGCAGCCTCCAACCGTTCCAAGGCCGACAAGGACCCCGCCGAATGGCTGCCCTCCGACGCCTCCTACCACTGCACCTACGCCGCCACCTGGACCGGCACGAAACTGCGCTGGGATCTGGCCGCCGACGAGGCCGAGCGCCAGGCCCTGCTCGCACTCGCCGAGGACTATCCCACCACCCTCGTCAGCTACGAGCCCGTTCCGTAGGGCGCCCCAAGCGGGCGGGAGCAGCCGGAAAAACGGCCGGGACTGAGGCAAGAAGCCGACGGCCCTGAGCGGCGTGTGCGGGCCGGTGGCGCCAGTTCGTCCCTGTACGCCCCGGCGCTTCGGCTCCGCCGGTTCGGTGAGCGCTTTGTGCCCCCGCACCGGACCAGCAGGTGCCAGGTACGGGGGCACTTCGGGAGGCGGCACCACCGACCAGTCGCCTCACTCCCCCGGGCTCACCGTAGCGGCGCTGCGGGCGCGCCCGCGGCGGGGTTCACTCCCAGGGGGTTCGTCACAAGCCCTGCGTCATGCCGGCGGGGTACAGCCGTCACATCGGCGGTGACACGTGGGGTTGACCGAGGGATGGGAGCCGTCCGCGTCGGGCCGAGCTGCGTTGGTGCGCCCCGGCGCGGGCGGGCAGCGGAGCTCCCCGCGGGGGTCAGGTCGCGGTGATGTCGGCGGGCCGGCTGCTCGGCGGGGTGCTGGTGAAGAAGTCGCGTAGGGGCTGGTCGATGCGCTCTCTGCAGCTGGTGCACTGCGCGGCGTCGTCGAGCAGGGGTGCGAGGTCGTCGGTGTCGGAAGGGGTCAGGACAAGCCAGCGCAGGATGATCTCCTGGGTCAGAAGCCTGAGTGTCCGCAACCTTTCCAGTTTCTCCTGATCTTTCTGGTCTTTGATCACGTCGCCGTGCACGTAATCGGATCGGGCCGCATAGGCCCGCTGAACGATGTCCTCCACCTGCTCCTGACGTTCGGGAGTCAGGAACAGGGCGGAGGCGCGGGAACGGATGTTGTGGGCAATGCCTCCACGTTCGTCGTGAGGGCTGATCAGCAGGGCTTCCAGAGCGATGACGTAGTCGAGGTGCAGCGCGTCGGCCTCTACCTCCCAGACGGCGTCGTCGGTGAAGGTGCGCTGGTAGGCGGCCAGGAGGTGCCGGGCGGCGCGTTCGAGGCGCCGGGCGCGCCGGTTGAGGATGCGCCGCGGGTGGGATTTACCTGCCATGACGGCGTCGATCTTCGAGTAGATCCTGGTGCAGAAGGCGGACAGGGCCTTGAGGTCCTTGGCCGGAACGTAGAAGTTGCCGGGCTCACGGACCTCGACCTCTTCTTCTCTTCCGTACGGATCCTCGTAGATCTTGATGGTGGTCGGTACGTCTTGGGGGTTCAGGTCGAAGCGGCGTCCGCGGGCGACGGTGAAGGCCGAGTCCACGCGCAGGAGTTCGCTGTCCCACAGGATCAGCGGCAGGAGGGCCTGCCAGTGCTGGGCTTCCGTGCGCAGGCCGGTGAAGTCGAACCAGGTCGGCCGGCGGGTGACCTTGCTGCCGGGGTCGGGGACATGGAGGAAGGGCGCGTCGGTGATGAGGTCGAGGTCGAGGCTGCGGGGCTGCAGGCCGTGGAGCGCCGGCATCGGGACCCTCTGGCGCAGCTCGTCCAGGGTGAAGGTCTGCAGGGTGTACTGGCCCAGCTGGATCCGCGTTCCCCTGGGGAGGTCGGCGTTGAGGAGCAGCCATCGTTCGGGGACCGGTGCCGGGCCGGTGCAGAAGGCGACGAAGCTGTCGGCTACCTCAGTGAGGGGCACGTCCGCGCCCTGGGCGATCAGGCGTGTCGCCTCGCCCAGGCCCGACTCCCCCAGCAGGGCCGAAAAGCTCGGGACCCAGTCACCTTCGACCTTCCCGTAGAGGTCGGGATGCTCGTCCCGGGGCGCCGCAGCAGCCACCGCATCTTCCAGGACGTCCCAATGCGGCAGCGTCGCCAGGCCTACGTCGGTGATGGCCTGGGGGGTCGGTGGCAGTGTGCGGGCGTGCTCGAGCCACGACAGGACGGTCTCGTGCAGGGGAGGATGCGTGCTCATACGGCCCGAACGTAGTGGGCCGCCGTGCCCGTGGGCAGCGGTTTTCCCACACCGAGACCGGCCGGAAGCAGTGGCCCCGGCCTGCGGCCTACGGGGTTCTGGCGGCCGGACCGAAAAGCACAGGACGTCGCGGTCGGGGCGGCTTCACACTGGCGGGGATGCCTATGGAACCGGCAGACCTGCCGACCGTCGACATGGATGTCCCCGCGACCTGGCCCCACCCGCTCGCCGACCTTGTCGGCCAGCTCGCCGCCGACGCCCGCCACGCGGAGCGTGCCCCGGAGCACTACCAGAACCTCGACCTCCTGTCGCACGAGGACACCGTCCTCACCCACCTCGAAGGACACCTCGTCCGGGCCCGCCACCACACCCGTCTGCTGGCGCCCGGAACCGGAAACCCGGGTTCGAATCCCGGCGAAGGCTGCATTCGGACGCGGTAGCTGCTGCCGGTTTCTGGCGGCCAGGCGGGCACGGCAGTGGGCGTCTCGTCCGGGGCAGGAAGGTCGTCAGGGGCGGAACCCGCGGTCGGGGTCCCGGGTGTGATCCGGCCTGAACGGTTCGAACCACTCGTCGGCGGCGAGGTTCACCATACCCATGGCCTGATGGACCTCGCTGTCGGAGTCTTCCATGCCGTCGAGCTGGGCGTCGAAGAGCATCAGCACGTCGTGGTCCTCGAAGAGGTAGGTCAAGCAGCCGTCCCAGTCGTAGTCGGCGCCGCTTTGGGGCAGGCCGCCAACGAGCTGTGCGAGGGCGTTGGGGCGGTTGGCGGTGATCGACCGGGCCTGGCCGATGATCAGGTGCAGCGCCATCTCCTCGGCCGTGCAGCGGGGCTCCACTCCGGCACGGCCCTCGTCGCGCAGGCCGGTGGCGAGGTCGTCGAAGGTCCGGGCCATCTGCCGGCGCCACTGCCCGTCGCGGCGCAGCGTGATCGGGGGGAGCTGGCCGAACACCCCGCCAGCGCGTCGTGGAAGGGGTTCGTCGCCGAGTGCGGTCACTTCCTGCCAGGCAAGGGTGGTCAGTTCCTCGGCCGCCCGGCGCAGCACGGCGGTGGTGCGTGGCGTCAGTACGTCCTCTTCCTCGTCCGGCCACGGTTCCTCGTCCTCGTCGTCAAGGTGCCAGTGCGGGTGCTGGATGCGGGAGGTGAGCCGGGCGCGGGCGTGGGCGGTGGCGTGCTCGGGATCGGCGAGGCAGGTGTCGATGAGCTGGAGGTCGTCGTCGAAGGGCTCGGCGGCGAGTTCGACGGCGGCCTGGGCCAGGAGGCGGGTGCTGGTGTCGGCGTCCGGCTTCGCGCATGGCAGGACGACGGCGTAGTGGTTGTCGGTCAGCCGGTCGATGACCTCGGCGATGACGGCGGTGACGATGGTCTGTTCGTCGAAGGGGGCCTGGATGTCGAGCTGGTCGAGGAGGAGAAAGTTGCCGGGGTATTCCACGGCGTCCTCCAGGTCGGGCGTGGGCTCGCCGTCGGGGGTGAGGAGGGAGCTGGCGGCGAGGGCGCACAAGCCGCCGTGGTCGGTCATCCGTTCGGCCAGGTTGCCGGCGCCGTAGTGCTGGCAGCGTGCCGCGTGCAGGCTGCCAACCTCACGTTCTGCGTCCAGGATGCGAATGTGCCACTCCTGCAGTCCCTGTTCGGTACCGGCGAGCCGGTGGCGGTGGCGCAGTTCGATCCCCAGATTCGTGAGATCGGGTACGGGACGGGCTGTCGCCGCGGGAGCGGTCATCGTTGCTCTCCTGTCGGCCGGCCACGGGTGCTGAGGCGGCATCCACCGTAGCGGCTCGCGGGCGGCCCCCCGTCCCTCGAGTCCCATCTCACCCATTCGTACCGGAAGTTACGCATCAGCGGACGACACGAACTCGACCGCTTCTTCCCGGCCGACGAACCACCCGACCCGGCCCCGGTCCTCCTCTACCAGCCCCGCCCCACCCTCACACCCTCGACGGGACCGACGACGGCGTCGGCCTGAGCGGTGGGTCGTCGACGGCGGGGTCCCCTGAGGGCCCCGCCGTCGGGTTCCAAGTCCATGCCCCGCGCACGCCGGGGGTCCTCGGCCCGCGTCCGCGTGGCGTGGCGCCCAGCGGTCGTGCCGCGCCGTCACGCGCGGGACATCCACCTGCAGGCCGACATCTACCGCCGGCAGGTATCGACCACGCGCGATGGCGTGGGCTCGTCCCACGGATACGCATCGAGGAGCATCTACCTCGCGGCCGGGTGGTATCAGCGGAGTTGCCCCATCAGCGCTCCAGTCGACGCCTACGACAGGAACAGCTGCTCTCTCAAGCCGAGCAGCGGAGCGACAGCCTCCTTGCAGTCCGGGAACTACCAAATCCCCGCGTCCCAGAACTACACGATCAGCAGCTGCTTGATCGGCCAGTGATGGTTCCACCCGACGCCGGGCCTCCGACGGCCGTCGGGGGCAGAAAATCTGAGCGCACCTCCCAGGCCCTGCACTAGAGTTCAGGCCACAACGACATGCACCTCCCGGTGCGAAGGCCTGCGGCTACTTCTTCCAACGAAACCCGCCGCAGGCCGACCTTGATCTCGGGAGGCACAGCATCGGGGCGCCCGGTGCGCAGGCCGGGGATACTTCCACTGTTAATGGGGCGGTCACGGGTTCGAATCCCGTCGAGGACTCAGGTCCTCGTAGCTCAGTGGCCAGAGCACCTTGTCTCCTCAGCCGACCTTGAACTCGGGCGCCCTCTGCTTTGCTTCCCCTCCACAGTGAGGGGCTCTTTCCCATGACCCGCTTCAACATCCGCGGCACGCGCCCGGCAGCCACCTCTCCCGTGGCCACGACCGGCGAGCGGACCCGCACCTTCGAGGGTGCGACCGGACACCTCCGCGACGCGAAGAGCGAGCTGTTCCTCCTCGCCATCACCAACACCGTCGGCACCGACACCTTCTACGAGAAGGCCGGCGACCGCGACAACCGCTTCACCACACTGGTCCGCTGGCTCGCCGTCGAGGACCCGATCTGGACCGCCGGACTGCTGGCCTGGCTTCGCGGCGAGGGCAACATGCGGACCGCCGCCATCGTCGGGGCCGCCGAGTTCGTCCACGCCCGCCTCCAGGCCGGGAAGACGGCCACCACCCCGCAGCCGGTGGCCATGGACGGCGCCGTGCCGCACTCCAACCGGGCCGTCGTCGCCGCCGCGCTCCAGCGCGCGGACGAGCCCGGCGAGCTCCTGGGGTACTGGACCACCCAGTACGGGCGCCGCATCCCGAAGCCGGTCAAGCGCGGCATCGAGGACGCCATCGGCCGCCTGTACACCGAGAAGGCCCTCCTGAAGTACGACACCGCCTCCAAGGGCTTCCGCTGCGGCGACGTCATCGAGCTGGTCCACCCGGCACCGCGTGCCCCGTGGCAGGGCGATCTGTTCAAGCACGCGATCGACCGGCGCCACAACCGCGGCGAGGAGCCCCCGCTGTCCCTGCCGCTGCTCCAGGCGCGGGCCGCGCTGGCCGAGTGGCCGCTGGAGGAGCGACGCCGGCTCCTCGTTCGCCCGGACGCCGCGGACACCCTGGCGCGCGCCGGGATGACGTGGGAGTCGCTGGCCGGCTGGCTCCAGGGCCCGATGGACAAGGCGGCCTGGGAGGCCGTCATCCCGTCGATGGGGCTGATGGCACTGGCCAGGAACCTGCGGAACTTCGACGAGGCCGGCGTCTCGGACAAGGTCGCCGCGGCGGTCGCGGCCCGGTTCGCCGACCCGGAACAGGTCCGCGCCTCGCGCATGTTCCCGTTCCGCTGGTGGGCCGCGTACAAGGCGGCTCCGTCGCTGCGGTGGGCCCACGCCCTCGAGCAGGCCATCGGCCACTCGCTCGCCAACGTGCCCGCGCTGAAGGGGCGGACGCTGATTCTGGTGGACCGGTCGCCGTCCATGTTCCCCGGGTACGGCTACTCGACGCCGAACCGGTCCGACATCACGCTCGCCGAGCAGGCCGCGGTCTTCGGCTCGGCGCTGGCGGCCCGTGCCGAGAACCCGACACTGGTCGAGTTCGGGCAGACGTCGCGGGAGATGGCGGTGCCGAAGGGGGGCAGTGTCCTGCGCATGGTCGAGAAGTTCGGGCAGATCGGCGGCACGGACATCCCGTCGGCTGTGAAGAAGCACTTCGGCCGGCACGACCGTGTCGTCATCGTCACCGACGAGCAGACCCGCCCGGGCTGGCTGCCGTCGAACTGCCACGGCTACGGCGGCATGCGCGAGACCCAGATCGACGACCTGATCCCTAAGACCGTGCCGGTCTACATGTGGAACATGGCGGGCTACAAGCCGGGGTCGATGCCCTCCGGCGGCAGCAACCGTCACGCCCTCGGCGGCCTGTCCGACGCGGCGTTCCGCATGATCCCCCTCCTGGACGCGGGCCGCGACGCCCGTTGGCCGTGGGAGCGGTAGAAGAAGGCGCGTGGACGGCGCCTCGGCGGCCCCCGGAATAGCGCAGGGGCGACCGACCCCGGCGGCAGGCTGACGCCACGGGCGGTGGCGTGTCCGAATTCGGTCGGGTCAGATGCTGAGTGCGTGTCCCGTTGTCGAGTCGACGTGCTCCGGGATCTCATCGTGGCGATCGCCCACGGTCGGTGTCCCGGTGGGCTCGAACATGAGGATCGCGGCGCCGGACGGAGCGTACGGCTTGTGCTCTGTGCCTCGGGGGACGGTGAAGGCCACCCCCCGAGGCAGCAGGACCGTGCGCTCCCCGCCGGGCTCGCGCAGGGAGATGCGCAGCTCGCCGTCGAGTACGAGGAAGAACTCGTCGGTGTCGTCGTGCACGTGCCAGATGTGCTCGCCCTCGACCTTGGCGACGCGGACGTCGTAGTCGTTGACGCGCGTGACGATGCGGGGGCTCCACAAGGCATCGAAGGAGGCCAGAGCCTTACTGAGGGAGATGGGTTCGCTGCTCATGGGATCATCCTGGGCCGTTTCGCTTGATCGCCGCGAGTGCTAGGAATCGCACATGGCGAAAGAATCCTCGCAGGCGGCTCGCGCGGCGGGCGTACACCGTGTCGTCGTGATCGTGGACGCGAACTCAAACCCCTTCGAGCTCGGTTGCGCGACCGAGGTCTTCGGTTTGCGCCGACCGGAGATCGGCCGTGATCTCTACGACTTCAAGCTCTGTTCCCCCGAGCCCAGCACCCTGATGCGGGACGGATTCTTCACGCTCACGGGAGTCGCCGACCTGGAAGCGGCCGACGCGGCGGACACCTTGATCGTCCCCAACCGCCCGGACATCGAAGTGCCCCGCCGCCCCGCCGTGCTCGATGCCGTCCGCCGGGCACACGCCCGTGGTGCGCGCCTGGTCGGCTTCTGCAGCGGCGCCTTCACACTGGCCGAGGCCGGAGTCCTCGACGGGCGCCGGGCCACCGCGCACTGGCAATGGGCGGATTCCTTCCGGGCCCGCTTCCCCTCTGTCCAGCTCGAAGCGGACGTGCTGTTCGTGGATGACGGTGACATCCTCACCGCGGCAGGCAGTGCGGCCGCCCTCGATCTCGGGCTGCATATCGTCCGTCGCGACCACGGCGCGGAGGTCGCCAACTCCGTGAGCCGGCGGCTGGTCTTCGCGGCGCACCGGGACGGTGGGCAGAAGCAGTTCGTGGAGCGTCCCATGCCCGACCTGCCGGACGAGTCCTTGACACCTGTCCTGGCATGGGCCCAGGAGCGGCTGGACTCACCGCTCACCGTGTCCGGCCTCGCGGCGCGTGCGGCGGTCAGTCCGGCGACGCTGCATCGCCGCTTCCAGGCGCAACTGGGCACGACGCCGCTCGCGTGGCTGACGGGGGAACGGCTCGCTCTGGCATGCCGGTTGATCGAGCGAGGTGAGTCCCGGTTCGAGGTGGTCGCGCGGCGCAGCGGGCTTGGCACCGCTGCCAATCTGCGCAGGCTGATGCGCCGCGAGACCGGCATCACACCGTCGGCATACAAGCGCCGGTTCGGTCCGGAGGCGAACTGACGGTGGGCATCCCCTGCCATGAGGGCGGAATGGCGGCACTCGTGCAGGTCCCAGCCGGTCCGGGCCGCGCACGGCGGTGTGCTCGTCCAGCACGGCGCGGGGCCCTGCCGTGGGAAGGGCGGGCCGGGCCGGGCTGGTGTCCGGGCGCACCTCGCGCGGGCTGACGACCTTCCCCGGGCCGGTCCAGGGCGGCGGAGGTGACGTACACGGGTCTGCGGGGACGGCCGCGCAGCAGGGGGGCAGCAGCCGGGCAGTGCCCCAGGGGGGCGGCGCAGCTGACACGCTCGCGCCGGCACGACGTCTGTGCTCGCTGAGGGGCGGCGAAAATGGGTCGAGCCCCGACACCTTGCTACTCGATCATGTGTTCATGTCTCAGTTGAACACCCTTGCCCGAGTGGACGCCGATATCGCCGCCGGGCGGATACCGATGGCGCGGCAGCGGTTGCGCGGACTGGTCTCGTCGTACCCGCGCGACCTGACGCTGCGCCGCCGGCTCGCCGGGGTCTACCGGATGTACGGGGACGCGGCGGAGGCGGGACGCTGGATGTACCTCGAAGAGGACCGGACCGCCGAGGAGACGGCCGCCTTCGAGGCGCGGTACAAGTCCCCCGGACGGCGGATGAAGGCCCTCGCCTGGCGCGGCCCCGAGACGCTGGCCGGCACCGCCTTCGCCGAGGAACAGCTGGTCACGGTGCGGACCGCCTGCGCCGAACTGCTCGGGCGCCCGGTCGACTGGGACACCCCGGCGTCCTACGAGGCGGCCGAGAGGATCGAGCCGGACACCGAGGGGTGGTCCCTTGTCGGTGTCGTCGTGGGCGGCGGCATTTTCGTGGGGGTCGTCGGGCACGTATGGCTCTGGGTACTCGGGGTGATGTCTCTCTTCGACTAGGGCCTGTTGCGAAAGTCGATCTTGATCGTGAATGATCACGTCTCGTGAGGCGTGGGGATCTGACGAACGGCCAGTGGGCCCGGCTTGAG
>NZ_JBHXSA010000044.1:0-19282 GCF_042716475.1 Streptomyces sp. NPDC058671
GGTCTGGGCCGGAGCCTGGGTGGCCGGGGCCGGGGCCGGGGCGGCGGGGGCAGCCGGGGCCGGAGCGGGGGCGGCGGGGGCAGCCGGAGCCGGAGCCGGAGGGGCGGGGGCGGCCGGAGCGGCGGCAGCCGGAGCCGGGGCCGGGGCCGGAGCGGCGGCGGGGGCGGCCGGGGCCGGAGCGGCACCCGCGGCGCCGATGACGGCCAGCTTGGCGCCGACCTCGGCGGTCTCGTCCTCGGCGACGACGATCTCCAGGAGGACACCCGAGGCCGGGGCCGGGATCTCGGTGTCGACCTTGTCCGTGGAGACCTCGAGCAGCGGCTCGTCCTCCGTGACCTCCTCGCCGACCGCCTTCAGCCAGCGGGTGACGGTGCCCTCGGTGACGGACTCGCCGAGCGCCGGCAGCACGACGTCGGTGCCCTCGGCGGAACCGCCGCCGGCGGCCGCCTCGGCCGTCGGGGCCGGAGCCGGGGCCTCGGCCTCGGTGGACGGCGCGGCGGCCTGCGGCTCGGCAGCCGGGGCCTCCTGCTGCGGGGCGGCCTCGGCGGCCGGAGCGGCCTCGGCGGCGGGGGCGGCGGCCTCGGCCGGGGCGCCGGAGCCGTCGTCGATGATGGCGAGCTCGGCGCCTACCTCGACCGTCTCGTCCTCGGCGACCTTGATGGAGGCCAGGATGCCCGAGGCGGGGGCCGGGATCTCGGTGTCGACCTTGTCGGTCGAGACCTCGAGCAGCGGCTCGTCGGCCTCGACACGCTCACCCTCGGCCTTGAGCCAGCGGGTGACGGTGCCCTCGGTGACGCTCTCGCCGAGCGCCGGCAGGGTTACGGAAACCGACATGGTTTCAGTTGCTCCTAACGAATTGCGGAATGTGGTCGTCGCGCCCTGTGATGACGTGAGCGTCAGTCGTGGGAGTGCAGCGGCTTGCCGGCCAGGGCCAGGTGGGCCTCGCCGAGCGCCTCGTTCTGCGTCGGGTGGGCGTGGATGAGCTGCGCGACCTCGGCCGGCAGCGCCTCCCAGTTGTAGATCAGCTGCGCTTCGCCGACCTGCTCGCCCATGCGGTCACCGACCATGTGGACGCCGACCACGGCACCGTCCTTGACCTGGACGAGCTTGATCTCGCCCGCGGTCTTGAGGATCTTGCTCTTGCCGTTGCCCGCGAGGTTGTACTTCAGGGCGACGACCTTGTCCGCGCCGTAGATCTCCTTGGCCTTGGCCTCGGTGATGCCGACGGAGGCGACCTCGGGGTGGCAGTACGTCACCCGGGGCACACCGTCGTAGTCGATCGGGACGGCCTTGAGGCCGGCCAGGCGCTCCGCGACGAGGATGCCCTCGGCGAAGCCGACGTGCGCGAGCTGGAGCGTCGGGACGAGGTCGCCCACGGCCGAGATCGTCGGCACGTTGGTGCGCATGTACTCGTCGACCAGGACGTAGCCGCGGTCCATCGCGACGCCCTGCTCCTCGTAACCGAGACCGGCGGAGACCGGGCCGCGGCCGATGGCGACGAGCAGCACCTCGGCCTCGAAGGTCTTGCCGTCGGCGAGGGTGACCTTGACGCCGTTGTCGGTGTACTCGGCGGCCTGGAAGAAGGTCCCGAGGTTGAACTTGATGCCGCGCTTGCGGAACGCGCGCTCCAGGAGCTTCGAGCTGTTCTCGTCCTCGACGGGGACGAGGTGCTTCATGCCCTCGATCACCGTGACGTCGGTGCCGAAGGACTTCCACGCGGAGGCGAACTCGACGCCGATGACACCGCCGCCGAGGATGATCGCGGACTCCGGGACCCGGTCGAGGGTCAGCGCGTGGTCCGAGGTGATGATCCGGTTGCCGTCGATCTCCAGGCCGGGGAGCGACTTCGGCACGGAGCCGGTGGCGAGGAGGACGTGGCGCCCCTCGACGCGACGCCCGTCGACGTCGACGGAGGTCGGGGAGGAGAGACGGCCGGCGCCCTCGATGTAGGTCACCTTGCGGGAGGCGACGAGACCCTGCAGACCCTTGTACAGGCCCGAGATCACGTCGTCCTTGTACTTGTGCACGCCCTTGATGTCGATGCCCTCGAAGGAGGCCTTGACACCGAACTGCTCGGCCTCGCGTGCCTGGTCGGCGACCTCGCCGGCGTGGAGCAGGGCCTTCGTCGGGATGCAGCCGTTGTGCAGGCAGGTGCCGCCGAGCTTGTTCTTCTCGATCAGTGCGACGTCCAGGCCCAGCTGCGCTCCGCGCAGGGCCGCGGCGTAACCGCCGCTACCGCCGCCGAGGATCACTAGGTCGAAAACGGTGCTGGCGTCGTTCGCCACGTCACGTCCTCCATGCATGTGCGCTCGTCGCCGGTCTTCAGCGACCGGGCGGCGGCTGGTGTTCGGCCGCTTTATTTCGGCCCTGTGGTGGGGGCCCTGTCCTGCCGAGAACCCATCTTCGCACTTGTTGACGGATGGCGGGACGCGGGGCCGGGCTCTGAGACGGCCGATCGTCCGTACGGAGGGCTGACCCGGGCGTACGGACCTACGGATTTCGTCGCGAGCGGAAGTCGGCGACGGGGGCGGGGCCCCGGGCGCGAGGCCCGGGGCGCCCCCCGCCCGGGGTGGGAGATTAACGCCGCGGGGCGGCGGTCTTGCCGCGCCCTGCGGCCCCCGGGGGGGGGCGCCCGGGGGCTCCCGCCCATCTTTTTTGGCCGGCGGGCGCGCGGGGGGGCGGGGGGCCCCCCGGGGCGCGGCCCCGGCCCCCGCCCCCGTCACGGTGTGCTCAGATCTCGCCGGCGGCCGTGCGCTCGGCCAGCTTCACCAGGGTGCGGACCGAGGAGCCGGTGCCGCCCTTCGGGGTGTAGCCGTACGGGGCGCCCTCGTGGAAGGCGGGGCCCGCGATGTCCAGGTGGGCCCAGGTGATGCCCTTGCCCACGAACTCCTGGAGGAACAGACCGGCGACCAGGCCGCCGCCCATCCGCTCCCCCATGTTGGCGATGTCGGCGGTGGGGGAGTCCATGCCCTTGCGCAGGTCCGCGGGGAGCGGCATCGGCCAGGACGCCTCGCCGACCTCCTCCGCGATCTCGTGGATCGCCGAGCGGTAGTCGTCGTCGTTGGCCATGATGCCGAAGGTGCGGTTGCCGAGCGCCAGGACCATGGCGCCGGTCAGGGTCGCCACGTCGACGATCGCGTCCGGGTGCTCCTCGGACGCCCGGGTCAGCGCGTCGGCCAGGACGAGACGGCCCTCGGCGTCGGTGTTGAGGACCTCGACGGTCTTGCCGCTGTACATGCGCAGCACGTCACCCGGGCGGGTGGCGGAGCCGGACGGCATGTTCTCGGCGAGGGCCAGCCAGCCGGTGACGTTGACCTCCAGGCCGAGGCGGGCCGCGGCGACGACGGACGAGAACACGGCGGCGGCGCCGCTCATGTCGCACTTCATCGTCTCGTTGTGGCCGGCCGGCTTCAGGGAGATGCCGCCCGAGTCGTAGGTGATGCCCTTGCCGACGAGGGCGAGGGTCCGCTCCGCCTTCGGGTGGGTGTAGGCGATCCGGACCAGGCGGGGCGGGTTCTCGGAGCCGTTGCCGACACCGAGGATGCCGCCGTAGCCGCCCTTGGCGAGCGCCTTCTCGTCGAGGACCTGGACCTTGAGGCCGTGCTCCTTGCCGGCGGCCTGGGCGGCTGCGGCGAAGGCGGCGGGGGTCAGGTCGTTCGGCGGCATGTTGATCAGGTCGCGGGCGCGGTTGATCTCCTCGGCGACGGCCTGGGCGCGCTCGGCGGCGGCCTTGTGGGCCTTGTCGCGCGGCTTGGCGCCGAGCAGGGCGACCTCGGCCAGCGGCTTCTTCGTGTCCTTGCCGTCCTCCTGGTACGCCGTGAAGGCGTAGGCGCCGAGCAGGGCGCCCTCCGCGATGGCGGCGGCGTCCTCGGCGGCGGCGATCGGCAGCGCGAACGCGGCCTTCTTCGCGCCGGTCAGGGTGCGGGCGGCGGTACCGGCGGCGCGGCGCAGGGTCTCCGCGCCGAAGGACCCGCCGTCCTCGGGGGCGGCGCCCAGGCCGACGGCGAGGACGACCGGGGCCTTGAGACCGGCGGGGGCGGGCAGCTTGGTCGCCTCACCCTCGGCACCCGAGGCGCCCAGGGTCTCCAGGACGGCGGCGAGCCGGCCTTCGAAGGCCTTGTCGACGGCCTCGGCGCCCGGGGCGACGACGAGCGTCTTCCCGGACTTCGCGACGCCGACGACGAGGGCGTCGGCGCGCAGGGTCGCCGCGCCGGCAGTGCTGAGAGTGAGAGCAGTCACGGTGGTGAAATCTCGCTTCCATTGAGTTCTGTGGCGGTCGAGGGATAGGCCGACCGTGCCCGCCGCATCGTATTTCGGCCCGGAGAGCGCCGAGAACGAGCCTACGCTCGCTCATCCTGTTCGCTCACAGCGGCGCTGATTCACTCATCCGTGGTGTCTCTTTCATGTTTACCGTTCAGGCTCGGAGCGCTCCTTCACACTCGCCATCAGTCACGCGCGGACGACGCCCTCGTCCTCGCATCATCTGCAGCATCACCACAGGTCCACCGTTTCCGTGCCCGGGCGCGTGCGGACCTGCCGAGGGGGGACACCACCTGATGGACTCCGGCCGAATCCGTACGCCCAGAACCGCGCCTCGCGCCGCCCGCACCGCCCGGGTCGCGGCTCTCGCCGCCGCCGCGCTGCTCGCCACCGTCGTCCCGTCCGCACAGGCCGTCACGGCGCCCGTGCCCCGGATCGACCTCACCGTGCTCGTCGTCGACGACGGCGGCAGCGCGGTCGGCGCGATCACCGCCGAGCTGAAGGGCTCCGGCGTCCCGTACCGCAGGATCGACCTCGCCGACCCGAACCGACCGGTCCTCGACACCGCCTTCCTCAGCGACACGGTCGACGGGCGCCCCCGCGCGAAGTACCAGGGCGTCGTCCTGCCGCACGAGAGCGCCTTCGGGCCCGACTCCGCCGAGCACACCGCACTCCAGGCGTACGAGCGGACCTTCGGGATCCCGCAGGTCGACGCCTACACCTGGTCGCACCCGGGGGTCGGACTCGACTACACCGACGACGGAGGCCGGTCCGGCGTCCTCGACGGGACCACGGCCGGCGTCACCGCGGCCGGCCGGGCGGGCCCCTTCCGGTACCTGTCCGGAGCGCTCACCTTCGAGGACAACGACCCGACGATCGCGGAGAGTTACGGCTACGCGGGCCGTCCCCGGGCCGGCTACACCAGCTACCTCGACGTCCCCGTCGACGGCGGCGGCCGGGCCAGCCTCGTCGGCGAGTACGCCGCGGACGGACGCCGCGAACTCGTCGTCACCTTCGCCTACAACCAGTACCAGCGGCAGTTCCGCGCCCTCGCCCGCGGCATCGTCGAATGGCTCACCCAGGGCGTCCACCTCGGACAGAGCCGCAACTACCTCTCCGTCCACGTCGACGACGTGTTCGCGCCCGACGCCCGCTGGGACACCGCGCGCAACTGCACCCCCGGCGACTTCGACTGTGTCGGCGACGAAGGCGAGGGCGAGAACCCGATCCGGATGACGGTCGCCGACGCCCAGTACGCCGCCGCCTGGCAGAAGTCCTCCGGCTTCACCCTCGACATGGTCTACAACGGCGGCCAGGGCGAGCAGTGGAAGACCGAGCACGGCGGCAGCGACCCGCTCACCGACCGGCTCGTCGCGGACCGCGCCCAGTACCGGTGGATCAACCACACCTACACCCACCCCTTCCTCGGCTGCGTCCAGGACAACACCGTCGTCCCCTGGCAGTGCGCCGAGGACGCCTCGGGCAACACCCTCTGGGTCGGCCGCTCCGCGCTCTCCGCCCAGATCCGCGACAACCACAACTGGGCCGTCGGCAAGGGCATCTCGGTGGACCGGGGCGAACTCGTCACCGGCGAGCACTCCGGCCTCAGGACGCTCCCGCAGCAGCCCGCCGACAACCCCCACCTGGCCGGCGCCCTCGCCGACAACGGCGTCAAGTGGATCGCGAGCGACAACTCCCGCGAACCACGGCAACGTTCCCTCGGCACCGCCACCGGCGCCGCGAAGACGGTGCCCCGCCACCCCATGAACGTGTACTACAACGTGGGCACCGCCGCCGAGATGACCGACGAGTACAACTGGGTCTACACCTCCCGCGCCGACGGCGGCAGCGGCGTCTGCGAGGCCGATCCGGCCTCCACCTGCCTGCCCGCACCACTCCCCACCACCACCGGTTACGCCGACCACATCGTCCCGCAGGAAGCCAGGACCGCCCTCTCCCACGTCCTCGGCAACGACCCGCGCCCGCACTACGTGCACCAGTCCAACCTCGCCGAGGAACGCCTCCTCTACCCCGTCCTCGACCGGGTGCTCGCCGACTACCGCGGCCTGTTCGCCCCCAGCGCCCCCGTGGTGAACCCGCGCCAGAAGGACGTCGGCACCGAACTGGAGCGCCGCGCCGCCTGGGACCAGGCCCTCGCCGCCGGAAAGGTCACCGCCTACCGCATCGGCGCCAAGGTCACCGTGAAGGCGCCCGCCGGCCTCACCGCGCCGATCACCGCCCCCGAGGGCACCCGCAAGCAACTCCTCCTCGGCAGCACCGCCTTCGGCGCGCCGTACGCCGGCACCCGCTCGGCCTGGACCACACCCGAACTGCTCCAGACCAGCGTCACACTCACGCTCCCGACCGCCTGACCAGCACGTTCTGGGGGGAACGCACATGCCGAGCAGTGGCCGTCACGTCACCATGCTCACCGAAGGCACCTATCCGCATGTCCACGGCGGCGTCAGCACCTGGTGCGACCAGCTGGTCCGGGGCATGCCCGAGGTCCGCTTCGAGATCCTCGCCCTCACCGGCAGCGGCCGCGAACCCGTCACCTGGGAACTGCCGCCCAACGTCACCCGGCACACCGCGTACCCCCTCTGGGGACTCCCGCAGGGTCCGGCCGCGTCCGCTCGTGCGCGCCGGCCCCTGCGGGGGCGCGCCCGCCGCCGCTTCCTCGACGCGTACGAACGCCTCCTGCTCGCCCTCCTCGACCCGGAGGCGGGCTGCGACTTCGGCACCGGCCTGTACGAACTGGCCGAACTCGCCCGGGAGGGGCGGCTGACCGGCGCCCTGCGCTCCGAGGCGGCCCTGCGCTCCCTGATGTGGATCTGGACCATGCCGCACCTGCCGACGCTCGCGGCCCGGCCCACCGTCCACGACGCGCTCACCGCCATCGACCTGCTCGAACACGCCCTGCGCCCGCTCGCCGCACGGATATCCACCGACGGCGTCGCCCACGCCGTCTCCAGCGGCCTCGCCACGCTGCCCGCGCTCGCCGCACAGCACTTCGAAGGAGTGCCCTTCCTGCTCACCGAACACGGCATCTACCTCCGCGAGCGCTACCTCGGCTACCGCACCGAGGCGCAACGCTGGCCCGTCAAGGCCCTCATGCTCGGCTTCTACCGCGAGCTCAACACCCTCGGCTACCGCAAGGCCGACCTCATCACCCCCTGCAACCAGTACAACCGGCGCTGGGAGGAGCGCGGCGGCGCCCCCGCCGACCGCATCCGGACCGTCTACAACGGCGTCGACCCGGCCGCCTTCCCCGAGGCCGGCCCCGAACCCGAGACGCCCACCCTCAGCTGGTGCGGACGCGTCGACCCCATCAAGGATCTCGAAACCCTGATCCGGGCGTACGCGATCTGCCGCGCCGAACTCCCCGCGCTGCGGCTGCGGCTCTTCGGCCCCGTCCCCGCCGGGAACGAGGACTACCTGACCCGCCTGGAGAAGCTCGCCGCCGAACTCGGCGTCACCGACGGCCTCACCTTCGAGGGCCGGGTCTCCGAGGTGCCGCGCGCCTACGCGGCCGGCAGCGTGGTCATGCTCTCCTCGATCAGCGAGGGCTTCCCCTTCTCCCTCATCGAGGCCATGTCCTGCGGGCGCGCCACCGTCTCCACCGACGTCGGCGGGGTACGGGAGGCCGTCGGCGACACCGGGATCGTTGTCCCGCCCCGCGAACCGGCCGTCATGGCCGCCGCCGTCAGCGAACTCCTCCGCGACGGGGCCAGGCGCGCCGAACTCGGCCGACGCGCCCGGCAGCGGGTGATCGACCGGTTCACCCTGCACCGCTCGGTCGACGGTTTCCGGCACATCTACCGCGAGCTGGCGGGCGCCCGGCCTCCGCGCCCGGCCCCGGCCGTCACCTTCGCGCCGCTGCGGCTGCGCGTCCCCACTCCGCGCCGCACCCCCGCGGCCCTCGTCACAGGAGGCACCCCGGCGTGAGCGGCTCGCTCTGGCTGAAACCGCCGGCGACGGCCACCCCCCTCCCCGCGATCCCGCGCCCCCGCCGCGCACACCAGGCGGGGCACGTCGCCACGAACCCACCGCCCGAGGACCACGGCGAGGCGGGGACGGGGACGGGGACGGGGGCGACGACCACCGCCGGGCCTTCCGCGCCCGCCGGGGGCCCGCCCGCCCCCTCCGGCGGGCCGCCGGACGGCGCGGACCCGACCGGCCCCGGCGCCGTGCCTCCCGCCGGGGACGGCCTCGCGGCCGATCCGCTCGACGAACTCGTCGCACGGATCGGAGGGCTGGCCGCCGTCGCCGTCCACCCGGACGAGATCGCCGCCCTCCTCGAATCCGACGGCATGACCGACGACCACATCCGGCTCACCTACGGCCGCGCCGACTCCTTCGCCCTCGGGGAGGACCTCTACGCGCGCGTGGAGCGGCGCCACCCCGCACCGGCGCCACCACCCGGCGGCGCCTGGCACAGCGGGCTCGCCGGCTGTCTCGTGCGCGGGCTCGTCTTCGCGCTGCCCGGCCTCGCGTACGTCCTGGCCGCGCCGCTCCTCGCCGGGGAGCCGGGCCGCTCCGGGCTCCCCGGCGGAACGGTTCCGCTCCTCGCGGGCGCCGTCACCGGCTGGGTGTGGAACCAGGCCCTGTCCCACCGCGCGTACACCTGGCTCGGTCTCGGCGACCGGGCCGCCGCCGCCCGCGCCCTGCTCACCGGCGCACCCGCGGGCGCCCTCGCCGGTACGGCCGTCGCCTTCGCGGCCGCCGCGCCCGGCGAGACCCCGGCGGCCCTCTTCGCCGCCGGGCAGTCGCTCTACCTCGCCGCCGCGACCGTGCTCCTGGTCCTCGGCCGCGAACGGGCCCTGCTCTGCGCCCTGCTGCCGCTCGCGGGGGCCGTCCCCGCCTTCCGCTGGGACCTGCCGGGCCCGCTGCGCGCCGCCCTCCTGCTCGCCGCGCTCACCGCCGGCGTCGTCCTCGCCGCACTCGTCCTGCGGCCGGGCGCGCGGCGCGGCACGGCCGGACGCGGCGGCCCCCCGCGCGCCGCGTCCCTCCCGTACGGTCTCTTCGGCCTCGGCAGCGGGCTGCTGGTCCTCCAGGCGGGCATCGGAGACACCCTGGTGAGTGGCGCGGGCGCCGTCATCGCGCTCACCCTCTCCATGGGACCCGCGGAGTGGCTGCTGCACCGCTTCCGGGGCGAGAGCCTGACCCGGCTGCGGACCCTGACCACCGCCCGGGAGTTCCGCCGGGCCGTCACCGGCACCCTCGTGCTCTGCCTCGGCGGCTACCTCGCCGCCCTCGCCGCCCTCACCCTCGCCGCGACCCTGGCCTGGCCCGGGGCTCCCTGGCCGACGCCGTCACGGCTCGTCACCCTGCTCCTGATCGGGACGGTGCTCTGGCTGGGGCTGCTGCTCCAGGCCTTCGGAGCGGTGCTCAGCGCGGCCGTCGTCTGTCTGCTCGCGGCCACCGCGCAGGCCCTGACACCCCAAGCGGGCCCGGTGGCGGCCGGGGGAGCGGCGGCGGTGCTCGCCGTCCTCACCTGTGCTCTGCTGGTACGACCGACCGCCCACCGCGTCTAGGGGATCCGGACCGTGAATCGTCTCCTCCTGGTGCCGTTCTACGAGCACCCGGCCGACCGCCCCGAGGCCTGGTCGGCGCTCGTCGACGCGGCGCCGTCCCTGTACAGCGTCGTCGTCAACCCGGCGAGCGGCGCGGGCGAGACCGCCGACCCGGCGTTCGCGGAGGCCGCCGGACGGCTGAAGGCGGCCGGGGTGCGGCTCCTCGGGTACGTGGACACCGACTACGGGCGCCGCCCGCACGCCGAGGTCGTCACCGACCTCCTCCGCCACCGCGACTGGTACGGCACCGACGGGGCCTTCCTCGACCAGGTGGCGACCGCGCCCGACGCCCTCGCCCACTACCGGCGGGTCGCGGTCGCGGCCCGTTCCGCCGGAGCCGCGACCCTGGTGTTCAACCACGGCGCGCACCCGGACCCGGGCTACGAGGAGTTCGCCGACCTCCTCGTCACCTTCGAGGGCCCGTGGGACACGTACCGGACGCTCGACCTGCCGGCCGCCGCCCACTACTGCCATCTGGTCTACGCGGCCCCGCCCGGCGTCCGCCCGGTCACCCCGGTGCACTGCGCGGTCCCCGGCACGGGCGCGCACCCCTGGGGCACCCTTCCCCACCTCCTGGAGCCCGCCCGATGAGACGACTGCTGCCCCTGCTCGCGGGCCTGCTCCTCCTCGCCACCGCGTGCACGACGGCCCCCGATCCCGACCCCAAGCCCCGGGCGGAGCGCTGGCGGCCGGAGCCGGGCCTCGCCTGGCAGTGGCAGCTCAGCGGACGCCTGGACCCCACGGTCGACGTCCCCGTCTACGACATCGACGGCTTCGACCACCCGGCGTCCACCGTCGCGGACCTCCACCGCCGCGGCCGCAAGGTCATCTGCTATCTCTCCACCGGCGCCTGGGAGGACTTCCGGCCGGACGCCGACCGCTTCCCGAAGTCCGTCCTCGGTGAGGGCAACGGCTGGGAGGGCGAACGCTGGCTCGACATCCGCCGCACCGACGTCCTCGAACCCCTCATGGCGAAGCGCCTCGACATGTGCCGCACCAAGGGCTTCGACGCGGTCGAACCCGACAACATGGACGGTTACCGCAACCGCACCGGCTTCCCCCTCACCGCCGCCGACCAGCTCCGCTACAACCGCCTCATCGCCCGTCTGGCCCACGACCGCGGCCTCGCGGTGGGCCTCAAGAACGACCTGGACCAGATCCCGCAGCTGCTCCCCGACTTCGACTTCGCGGTCAACGAACAGTGCGCGGAGTACGACGAGTGCGACCGCCTCGCCCCGTTCGTCGCGGCGGACAAGGCGGTCTTCCACGTCGAGTACGAGCTCAGGACGTCCGAGTTCTGCCCCCAGGCCCGGAAGCTGGGCCTCAGCTCCATGCAGAAGCGGTACGAGCTGGGGGCGTGGCGCCGGCCGTGCTGACGAGGTAGCAGGTGGCCCGGCCCTCGCCGCGCGCCGTCCAGGAGCCCTGGGACGACCAGGTGTACCAGTGGCTCCCGGAGCGGGGGCGGTCCGTCCCGCCCGCGCAGGCCCGGCCGGCCCGTTCCCTGGCCTCACCGACCCCGGGGTAGGAGCCGGTCAGGGGGTGCTGGGCGAGGACCCTTCCGTCGTGGGGGCCGGCGCAGGGCACCCGAGCCACCAGTCCGCTGTACCGCATGCCGGTGTCGAGGTCCATGCACTCCCCGGGACGCGCCTCGTCGGTGGGGGTGACGGCCGACGCGGCGTCCAGGACGCGGCCGTCGGGGGTGGCGACGGCCCCCGCCTCCGGAGCGCCGAAGCGGCCGAGCACCAGATCGGCGTGGAGCGCGGTCACCCCGGCGAGCGCGCCCCCCGCCTTCTTGTCGAGCAGGACCGTCAGGTCGGCCCGGACCCGGGTGATCCGGCCCTCGTGGTCCACCTCGACGGTCAGGGGGACGGGGGCGCTCGGCAGGTGGTCGTACAGAGGCGCGGGCACGAACTCGCCGCGCAGGTCGTACGGGAAGAGTTCCAGGGCCTCGGTGAGGGGGAAGTCCGCCCGGTACGAGCGGCCGCCACCCGGCACGGCCCGCTGTGCGGCCGGCCGCACACCGCTCAGGACCTCCAGGAGCGTGCCGCCGATCGCGCCCTCGGTGCCCCGGAGGTGGCTGATCGAGTCGATCCCCCACAGCGGCTCGACGTCGCCCGCGTACCGCAGCCAGTACCCGGCCGATCCGGCCCGGTAGTGGATGGCCGCGGTGTCCACGGTGTAGCGGCCGACGGCGTCACCCGTGCCGGGCCCCTGCGGGGTGCCGAGGATCGTCTCCCGGGCGGCGTGGGGGAAGTCCGGCGTGAGGTGCCAGCGGCTCGTCGCCGACCCGCGCGAGCCCGCGAAGTCCAGCCGCCCGGTGAGGGTCTGGACCGCCCTGTCCTCGCCCGACGTGAAGGTGACGGTCTGCCGGAGTTCGGCGCCGCCCGCCTTCTGCGTGTGCCGGAGGGCGAGGTGGACCTGCCGGGCGAGCGGCTCGGAGAAGACGGGGTGGGGGGCCGGCCGTGCGGTGCCGGGACCGCTGTCGCAGGCGCTGAGCAGCAGGACGGCCCCGGCGAGTGCGGCGGCGGTACGGGTGAGGGGTCTGATCACGCCTGCATGACCGGGCGGCGGCCCCGATGGTTGCCCCGCGGCCGGTCACGGATGGGTCACCCCAGGGCCAGCGTCACCAGCGCCGCCGTCGCCGCCGTCTCCTCCACCGCCCCGAAGACGTCCCCGGTCACCCCGCCGAACCGCCGTACGCACCGGCGCAGGATCAGTGCCGCCGCCGCCAGGGCCGCGCCCGCCGCCAGGACGTCGTGGACGGCGTCGTACGGGGAGAACAGGAGGCCCGTCGCCGCGCACGCGATCAGGACGAGCGCGGTCGTGAGGGTCGCGGCGCGGACCGGGACCGTGGCGGCGACGATCGCGCCGAGGCCCTCCGGGCGGGCCGCCGGGACGCCGTGGCGGGAGGCGTGGGTGAGGGCCAGGCGGGCGACGGTGGCGGCGAGCACGGCGCCGGCCGCGCCGTGCGCCCAGCTCTCCCCGTACAGCTCGAAGAGCGCGGCGACCTGGGCGAGCAGGACGAGGAGCAGGGCGATGACGCCGAACGGGCCGACGTCCGACTGCTTCATGATGCGCAGGGCGTCCCCCGCGGGCTTGGCGCTGCCGAGGCCGTCGGCGGTGTCCGCGAGGCCGTCGAGGTGGAGGCCCCGGGTGAGGACGGCGGGGACGGCGGTGGTGACGACGGCGGCGAGCAGCGGGCCGGAGCCGAGCAGCAGGAACGTCCCGCCGAGGGCGCCGGCGCAGAGGCCGACGGCCAGTCCGGCCACCGGGGCGCACAGCATGCCGGCGCGCGCCGCGTCCCGGTCCCAGCGGGTGATGCGGGCGGGGAACACGGTGAGGGTGCCGAAGGCGAAACGCAGGCCGTCCATCCGGGCAGGGTAATCGCCGCCTCGGAACGGTAGATTGCCCATACGCCGCATACCGCGCATATCGGAACGGGGTGGCATGGGTCACTGGTTCTCCCGCAACATCCTCGAGCCGGGGAAGCTCCCGATGCTGCTCGCGCTGACCTCGTTCATCGTGACGTTCCTGGCCACACGGGCCGTCACCCGGCTCATCCGGGCGGGCAGGGGACCCTTCGGGAACGTCTCCTCCGGGGGGCTCCATATCCATCACGTCGTGCCGGGAGTCGTCCTCACCGTCATCGGCGGGTTCGGCGCGGTGGGCAGCGACCGGCACGGCGTCGGCGCGGCCGTCTTCGCCGTGGTCTTCGGGATGGGCGCGGGTCTCGTCCTCGACGAGTTCGCGCTGATCCTCCACCTCGACGACGTGTACTGGACGGACGAGGGCCGCAAGAGCGTCGAGGTGGTCGCCCTCACCGCGGCCCTGGCCGGCCTCGCCCTGAGCGGCTTCTCCCCGCTCGGTGTCGACGACATGACGGCCGACGAGCGCCAGGACCGGGTCACCTTCCTGCTCACCCTGGCGCTGAACTTCCTGCTCATCCTGATCAGCCTGGTGAAGGGCAAGTTCCGGATGGCGGTCCTCGGGGTCTTCGTCCCGTTCGTGGCCATCGTCGGCGCCGCCCGCCTCGCCCGCCCCGGCTCGTGGTGGTCCCGGCGGTTCTACGGGCGCCGCCACCGCGCGCGGGCCCGCTCGCGGCTCCGTACGTACCGTCACGACAGGCGCTGGACCAAGGTCCGGCGCCGTGCTCAGGACTTGATCGGCGGCTTCCAGGAGCGGGCCCCGGGCCGGGACTCCACCCCCTCCTGACCGCGCTCCCGCCACGCCTGCACCCCGATCAGGACGAGGACGCCGGCGATGGCCGCCAGATGCTCCTTGCCCGCCAGGTTCGGCTTGACGATCACCTCCACGACCATCGCCACGACCACCGCCCCGCCGGTCCACACGGCCCCGTACCGCCAGCAGACGTAGACGGCGAGACCGACCACGGCCGCCGACGGCCCGGTGTCGACGACCCGCGCGTCGGACGCGGGCAGCCCGAGCGGGCCCTCCGGGCCGAGCGCGATGCCCACGCGCGCGTACAGCGTCCCCGCGAGGGTCGCCAGATAGGCGATGCCGAGCGTCCGCCACCGCCCGAGACAGATCTCCGCGATCCCGAACACCAGCAGGACCTGCGCGAGCGCCCCCCACACGGGCAGGTCGAGCGCCGGCACGAAGAGCGAGAGCGGTGTCCTGAGCAGCGCGAGCCACAGCGGGTCCTCGGCCCGCACCGAGCCGATGTCCTGCACCGGCCGGTAGCCCCAGTCCTGGTTCTGGACCAGCTGGAAGAGGGCGGTGAGGCAGACCGCGGCCAGCGTCATCGGGACCGCCCGCCACCGCCGGGCGGTCAGCGCCGTCCGTACGGTGGTGAACAGCGGGCCCCACTCCCGGCGGGCGAAGGCGCCCCGGGTCCCGCTCAACGCCCGCTCTCCAGATGCCTGCGGTGCAGCCACTTCGGCAGCCCCGGGGCCTCCAGGAAGCCTTCGGCCCGCCCGGCGGCCAGGCCGATGCGCAGCAGGTCGGCACTCTTCTCGAAGAGCATGAATCGGGGCTCCCAGATCGGTCGGTACTTGGCGTTGGCGCGGTACAGCGACTCGATCTGCCACCAGCGGGAGAAGAAGCTGAGCAGCGAACGCCACATGCGCAGCACGGGCCCCGCCCCGAGCTTCGAGCCACGCTCGAAGACGGAGCGGAACATCGCGAAGTTCAGCGAGACCTGCGTGATCCCGATCTCCTCGGCCCGCTGGAGGAGTTCGATGACCATGAACTCCATCAGCCCGTTCTCGGACTCCCGGTCACGGCGCATCAGGTCCAGCGAGAGCCCCTTCGGACCCCAGGGGACGAAGGACAGCACCGCCCGGAGCTCGCCCTGTCCGTCGGTGCACTCCAGCATCACGCAGCGCCCGTCCCGGGGGTCGCCGAGCCGGCCGAGCGCCATGGAGAAGCCGCGCTCGGTCGCCCCGTCCCGCCAGTCGTCGGCCTTGCGGAGCAGCGCGGCCATCTCCTCGGCCGGGATGTCCTGGTGGCGCCGGATGCGCACCTCGTACCCGGCCCGCTTGACCCGGTTGAACGCCTGCCGGACCGTCCGCATGGCCCGCCCGTCCAGCGTGAACTCGCCGGTCTCCACGATCGCCTCGTCGCCCAGCTCCAGGGCGTCGAGCCCGTGCCGGGCGTAGACGGTGCCGGCCTCCTCGCTCGCGCCCATCACCGCCGGGATCCAGCCGTGCTCGCGCGCCTCGGCCAGCCACGGTTCGATGGCGCCCGGCCAGGCCTCCGGGTCGCCGATCGGGTCGCCCGAGGCGAGCGACACCCCGCCGACCACCCGGTAGGCGACGGCGGCCTTCTGGCTCGGCGACCACACGACGCTCTTCTCACGGCGCAGCGCGAAATAGCCGAGCGAGTCGCGGTCCCCGTGCTTGTCGAGCAGGGCCCGCAGCCGCTCCTCGTCCCCCTCGGTCAGCGGATCGACGGCCCGACGCGAGCGGAAGGCGGCGAACAGCACCGCGAACAGGAGCAGGGTGGACAGGACGTTGATGGTGACGTCGACCCAGCCGGGAGTGGAGATCCCCGGCATCCGCGAGTCGTCGGCGGCCAGGGTGACCAGCCGCATCACGCCGTACCGCCAGCGCTCCAGGAAGGTGGAGGGGGCGGTGGAGGTGTTGGTGGCGGTCACCAGGACGGCCGCGAGCAGCGAGGTGACGAGCAGCCCGCCGACGGCCACGGCCGCCGCGAGCGCCGGGTTGGAGCGGTCGCCCTTCGCGTAGAACTCCTTGCGGCCGAGCAGCAGTGCCAGGACGAAGGCGGCGGTCAGGACCAGCGAGATCCAGTTCTGGGCGTGCTGCCGGATCTCCGGGAAGAACATCACCAGTGCGAACAGCAGCAGGAACAGGCCGCCGAGCACCATGTTGAGGATCCAGGCGGCCCGCTTGCGGCGCCGCATGGTGATCGCCAGGAAGAGGGTGAAGACCCCCGAGGCGAAACCGGCCGTGAGCATGTACGGGGTGAAGTAGTTGTCCTCGTTGTGGCGGCGCAGGTCCTGTCCGAGCGAGACCCAGACGGCACTCAGGAGATTGATGAAGGTGACGACGCGCAGGTACCAGACAGCGAACGCGGCGCTGCGGCGCGAACGGGCGGTGGTGCCGCGGGGTGGTGCTTCGGCAGACAAGCGGACTTCTCCCATGAAAAGCGATCATATGGGGCACCACTTGTCGTGCGGAGACGCCGGAGGCGGCCACACGCACGTGGCGTGTGGCCGCCCCGGAGTCGACGTGCCCGTCCCGCTCCCCCTCAGACCGCCGCAGCGCCCTCGTCGTCCGGAGTGGTCGGATCCGGACGCTCGGGCAGCTCCGCCGCGAACGCGGCGGCGGCCCTGACGAGGGGAAGTGCGAGCAATGCCCCGGTTCCCTCACCCACATGGACGCCGTGATCGAGGAGAGGGTTGAGCGCCATCCGGTCCAGAGCCTTCGCCTGCGCCGGCTCCCCGCTCACCTGACCCGCCAGCCACCAGTCCGGCGCCCGGAACGCCGCCCGCTGCGCCACCAGCGCGCAGGCCGCCCCCACCACGCCGTCCAGGACCACCGGCATCCGCCGCACCGAGGCCTGGAGCAGGAAACCGGTCATCGCCGCCAGATCCGCCCCGCCGACCGCCGCCAGCAGCTCCAGCTGATCACCCAGGACGGGCCGGGCCCGCCGCAGCGCGTCCCGGATCGCCGCACACTTCCGCATCCACGCCAGATCGTCGATCCCGGCGCCACCCCGGCCCGTCACCACGGACGCGTCCGTCCCGCAGAGCGCCGCGATCAGCGTCGCCGCCGCCGTCGTCCCGCCGACGCTCAGATCGCCGAGCACCACCAGATCGGTGCCCGAGTCGGCCTCCTCGTCGGCGACCGCGATACCGAGGCGGACCGCCGCCTCCGTCTCCTCGACCGTCAGCGCGTTCTCCACGTCGATCCGGCCGCTGCCGCGCCGCACCCGATGGCGCACCACCTCGGCCGGCAGCAACTCCGGATCGCAGTCGACACCGGCGTCCACGACCCGTACCGGCACGTCCGTCGACCGGGCGAGCACGGCGATCGGGCTCACCCCGTCCAGGACGGCCCGCACCAGTTCGTGCGCGGTGCCCGCCGGGCGGCCCGACACGCCGAGCGAGGCGACCCCGTGGTCGCCCGCGAACAGCACCACCCGCGGCTGCTCGATCGCCCGCACCTTGACCGAGGCCTGCGCGGCCGACAGCCACTCACCGAGCTCGTCGAGCCGGCCGAGCGCCCCCGGCGGCACGGTCAGCCGTTCACGGCGCTCCTCGGCGTCACGCCGGATCCCGCCGTCGGGGCGCTCGATCAGATCGGAGAAGTCGTCCAGATTCACGGGTACCGCCTTGAGACACATCAGCGAGGGCCATCGGTGCTCGCACCCTACCCGCGCAGCACCAGGGCCTGACCGGCGACCACGAGGACGACCTCCTCGCACTCGTCGGCGAACGCCGCGTTCAGCCGCCCCAGCTCGTCCCGGAAACGCCGCCCCGCCGACGTGCCCGGCACCACCCCCGAACCGACCTCGTTCGTCACCGCGACGACCGGACGGCGGGTGGCCCGCACCGCCGCCACCAGCTCCGCCGTACGCTCGCGCAGCGCCCTTTGCCCACCGACCGCCCACCGCTCGTCATCCCAGGCGTCCACCCGGTCCATGGCGTCCGTCAGCCACAGCGACAGACAGTCGACGAGCAGCGCGGGGCCGTCCTCCTCCAGGAGCGGCACGAGGTCGCAGGTCTCGGCGGTACGCCAGGAACCCGGCCGCCGCTCCCGGTGCAGGCCCACCCGCTCCGCCCACTCGGGGTCGCCCTCGCGGCGGCCGCCCGTCGCCACGTACAGCACCTCGGGAAAGGACTCCAGACGCCGCTCGGCCTCCACGGACTTCCCCGACCGGGCCCCGCCCGTCACCAGGGTCCGCCGGGGCACGTCCGGCACCTCGTGGTACTCGCCCACGTACAGCGTCGTCCCGTCCGGCACCGCCCGCGCGCCCGCCGCCGCGAGCCGCCGGTCCAGCTCGGCCCCCGTCGGCACGTCATGGTCCAGATGCACCGCGATCACCTCGGTCACAGGACCGACCGCCCCGGTCGCCCGCAGCCGGGCCAGCCCGTCCGGGCGGCCCGTCACATCGGCGACCACCATGTCGTACGGCACCCGGTGGTTCTCCGGGAGCCCGGCGACGGACCCGCCGGGCGGCAGGTAGAGCAGCCGCTCGCCGTCCGCCGACGTCACCTCGTAGCCGGTGCCGGGGGAGTCCATCGGGACGGCCCGCACCCGGTGCCCGCTGATCAGCGTCAACTCCCGTCCGTCCGGCACCCTCCCGGCGGTGGGGAGCGCGGCGGGCATCTCGACGGCCGGCCCGTCGTGCGGATGCGTCAGCAGGACCTGCCGTACGCCCACGAGCGAATGTCCCGACCGGGCGGCCGCGAGCGCGGCCCCCGGGGTCAGGTCGAGCAGCAGGGCCCCGTCGACGAGCAGCGACGTCGCCGCGCGGACCCGGGGCCCACGGGAGAGCGCGCACACGGCGCAGGGGCAGTCGGGGCGGGGCAGCCCGAGGGGGGCGCCGGTGCCGAGCAGAGTCAGTTCCACCCTCAGATCCTCCCGCGCCACCGCGAGCCGTGCGCGCCCGGCTACTCTGCGGGCAGGAAACCGATCATCCGGTGAGCGCCAGGAGGCGGACATGGCATGGACGTGGCGGTTCGAGAAGTCCGACGGCACGCAGGTCGAGCCGGTGGTGACTCCGGAGGAGTTCACCACCCAGGGCGACGCGGAGAGCTGGATCGGCGAACACTGGCGTGACCTCCTCGGCGGCGGCGCGGACCAGGTGACCCTCTCGGAGGACGGGACGAAGATCTACGGCCCGATGCCCCTCGACGCGGAGAGCTAGGGGCGCCCGGCCACCAGGGGGTGGGGGGGGGGACGCCCCCCCCCCCGGGGGTGCGCCCGCTCCCGGGGGTGGGCCCCCGCCCGGGGGTGGGCCCG
>NZ_JBHXSA010000045.1:0-17617 GCF_042716475.1 Streptomyces sp. NPDC058671
GCACAACCTCGCTCTCGCCGGATAGGCAAGCGGGCCGCAGGGTGGCCCGCCATGCCCGACGCGCCCCGGAGATCATTTGCGGGACAGCCCTTAGGTACGGTGGATGGAACCGGCGCTGAGCTGCACCGACCTGCTGTACCCGAACTCACCCAACGGTCCGAGCCCGAGAGAAGGGGCCAGGACGCTACCGGTCTCGTCGGCGTCATCCGCCTCCGCGCACTCGCCCTCCACGGCGTCCCCACCAGCGCGGGCGCCGGCCCCAGCCGAATGATCGCCGCCATGGCCGCCGCCCTCACCCCGCCGGGCAGCGCCACCATCGTCGCCAACACCCCCTACGACATCGCGGCGTTCCTCCGGCCCCAGCCAGCCGCCGCACTCCCCGGCATCGGCCCCGCCGCCGCACGCACGCTCGGCCGGCTCGGCATCCACACCGTCGGCGAGATCGCCGACACCTCGCTCACCACCCTCCAGCGGATCCTCGGCGTCGCCGCCGGCCGCCAGGCCCACGACCGCGCCCTCGGCATCGACGACCGCCCCATCGTCCCCGCCGCCGCGCCCAGATCCCTCAGTCTCAGCCACCGGTTCGACCACGACGAGCTCGACCCCGACCAGCACCACCGGGCCGTCCTCGGCCTCACCGAACACATCGGGGCGGCGCTGCGGGACGATCGCCAGGTCGCCCAGGGGCTCACCCTGACCGTCACCTACGTCGACCGCAGCCAAACCACTCGGACGCGTTCCCTGGCCGAAGCCACCGCCCATACTCCCGCCCTCGCCGCGACAGCCCGCGAACTGCTCACCACGCTCGGCCTCCAGCGCGCCCGCGTCCGATCGCTGTCGCTGCGCGCGGAGCGTCTCCAGCCCGCCGAGACAGCCGTCCACCAGCTCCCCCTTGGGACCAACGACGACCGGGCACGGGACCTAGAGGCGGCCCTTGACCGCGCTCGCGCGCGATACAGACCCGGGATCGTCGGCAGCGCCGCCGCGTACCGCCACGCCAGCTGACCACACGCCTTCTAGTGCCGCATCAGGCAACGTTCGCCTCGGTGGTCCCTGTCGATATGCCCCGAGCGCTCTGTACGCTCCGAACATGCCCATGCCCACCTACTGCACAACGTGCATAGCCGACCAGACCTTTGAGCGAGTCCCGCTCCTGGACCGTGCTGAATGCGTGTTCATGTGCGTGTCTTGTCATAAGGCCAACCCGCGGAACCGCGAGGCGTATCTGTCAGAGGGAGTATGGGTCTCTGGCGTTGACAAATTCAAACACCACAAATCGCCATGGCCAACGATCATGACAAAGCGTGTGGTGGCGTTTGAGAAGCGAGAGGCGGACCGGCCGCATACCGAGTCCGAGCAGCGAGCAGCGCAGGAGAGGCGGCGTGAACGCGCCCACCAGAAGAAACTCGACGAGCGGGACGCGGAGCATGCACGGGAGCTGGAGAGGAAAGACGAGGAACGCCGTCGGTTGCACGGGGACTGGCTGATGGGCGTCGCGATCGTGGTACTCATCCTATTCGCCGCCTACAGCTGCACCGATGACACGCCCAAGCCAAACGACGACCGCTCGTGCCAGTACGCAGGGCGTTCAGAGGAGTGCTGGTAGCCGCTCGTCGACGATCTCGCCTGGCGAAACGAGCCGGCCGCCGACGAACGGCTATGCGGGGCAGGCAGCAGGCAGCAGAGCAAGGTCGGCGGCTATCCGGGGTGAACCCAGCAGCCCGACTGACCCGCCTGCACGGGGTGCGGCACCCGCATGGAACATCACCGCGTCCGAACCGGGCATGTGGTCGCTCCCCTGGACGACCACAATCCCCCCAGGTGGACCATGGTCTCGTCCTGGCGAGCCGAGGCGAATCCTGCCGCCCTCGACGCGTTCGGGCACGGCATGGTCCTGGGCGATCTCGGCGGGATGTACTTCTCGTCTGCCGTCTCTGCCCAGACACTCCGTACACCCACCTCTACGACTGCTGAGCTCTGCCATGACGGCCGGCTGCAGCTCAGCGCGGTTGCCTAGGGGATCAAGCCGAGCAACTCTGAGGACACCCGAGCACCAGGTGGGGCCAGGGCCGTGATGGTGTCGGTGGTGGTCACGGGCTGGACGCTATCGCCGCGCACGCCCCCTCAGGGCCCGGACGGTCAACGTCGTAAGCGCGGCCGGCAGGTTCTCTGCGCGAGGGAAGGAATGGAACCGCTTTGCCATCGTCCTCGGTATCTGGACCCTTCCACCAGCATGCCACTACGCATCCATGGACGGCGGCTTGCTCGTGCTGGTGGGCAGGTGCTTCAGTGAGCCGTACCGAGGAGGGCGTGTGCGTTTCATCGTGCTGGACGCAGAAGAACGACCGTGGAACCAAAACAGGCAGCGGGCCTGCCTGCTGGAACCGGTTCCTTTGTCAGATGACGACTATCTGACTTCGTATCGAATGTGGTTCGCCGACGGCAGTGGATCGGTCGAGGAACTGGGCGCCGTGAAGGTCGGTTACTCGGATCTGGTGCGAGACGAAAGGCCCCTGGAGACGAGGGTATTCCAGCAGCTGACGGGACTGGACCGGCGACTGTACTGGTTCTCGCTGGGACAGGACGCTGCCTACTACGAGAACATCAGCAAGCTCGGGCCATCGCTTCGCGTGGAGGTTCTTGACGGGCTGTGTGACATCGCGTTCAGCTCTGAGGCTGCTGAGGATGCCAGGTACTGGGATGTGACGCAGACGTCACTCCTGCGCAGTGTCGAACCTCAGACGGTCGAAGGGCAGTTTCGACGTATCGCCAGGGGCGGCACACGGTTGACGGCATATCACTTCGAGTACGTCACGCCTCTTGGTAACAGTGCGGAGAAGGTGGGAGAGCCATGGCGTCTGGCCTTCTCCGTGACTCCGCACTCCCGGCCCCCGTCGAACATCCACGTGTTGATCGGGCGCAATGGCGTAGGCAAGACGACACTGCTGGGCAGCATCGGCCAGGCAGTGGTGAAGGCGCAAGCCGAGTCCGATGACGTTGGCCAGATCTTCTGGGCAGAGGACGGGGCGACCGGGTCATTCACAAATGTCGTAACGGTCACCTTCAGCGCTTTCGACCCGTCGCAAGATGGCGTTGAGGTAGAAGCCGACGAGACGGGAACCCTTGATGACGGACGGGACGCGTTGAGGGGCTGGGACGAGGAGAAGGACGTTCCTGGCGATCAGGTACCGCCAGCCGAGCCAGTCGATGTCGTGAAGTACACCTATGTGGGCCTGGCCAAGGTCGACGTCCACGGTCGTCCGACGCGTGAGCGAAAGTCGTACGACGACCTCAGCTCAGAGTTCTGCAAGAGCGTCGAGGAGATCCATGCGGCAGGGCGGGTCGGTCGCTGGATAGCTGCGCTGGACGTGTTGGGCAGTGATCCTCACTTCTATGAGTCTCCTGTTCATCAGTTCGCGCGGCACTTGCAGGACAGCTCGTACTCCCGGCGAGATCGCGAGTTTGCACGGAAATTCTTCTCCCAGCTCAGCTCGGGACACGCCATCGTGCTGCTGACCATCACGCGGCTGGTGGAAACCGTCGCTGAGCAGTCCCTGGTGCTCTTGGACGAACCCGAGGCTCATCTCCATCCGCCTCTGCTCGCCTCCTTCATCAGAGCACTGTCCAACCTGCTCACAGACCGCAACGGTGTCGCTTTGATCGGCACCCATTCGCCCGTAGTCCTGCAGGAGGTTCCCCGCTCCTGCGTATGGAAGGTCAGCCGCTGGGACCGTCACGCGCCCCAGCGCCCCAGCATCGAGACCTATGGGGAGAACGTCGGCGTCCTTACCCACGAGGTGTTCGGTCTAGAAGTAAGGCAATCCGGATTCCATGCCGAGATCGCTGCGGCTGTCGATGAACTGGGGTCCTACGAGCAAATCATGAACCGCTTCCACGGACAGCTAGGCGGAGAGGCAAAAGGGCTGGTCCGCATCCTCCTTGCGCATCGAGATCTGAGCGGCACCCGCTGATGTGGCCGCTGGACCCGCCTGCCCTGACCGCCAAGGAGAGCTACGAAGCATGTGTACGAGGTACCAGGGACGAAAAGCGGCGTAACCGGCTTCTGATGGCTGGAGACAGCGTGGAGGCTGCAAGCGCGCGTTACCGGCAGGCGGCACAGCACGGAACCCTGCATGAGCTGGAAAGCCGAGAGTTCACCGTACCGGGCCTCGCCCCAGACGACCTGGTTCGCTGGGCCTACGAAAACGGAATGGTGGGTTCCAACGGTGGGCGGGTCGTCTACGAGCAGATCCTGGGCGCCGCACCTGACGAGAGGTGTCCCCTGTGTGGGCACGGGATAGTGCGGACCCTGGACCACTTCCTGCCCAAGCGAATGTTCCCCGCACTGTGTGTGGACCCGCTGAACCTGGTGCCGGCATGCGCCGACTGCAACCACCTCAAGGGTGAACGCGTTCCAACGGAGGCAGAGACCACCTTGCTCCACCCGTACCTGGACCGCATCGACGACGACTCCTGGCTGGATGCGCAGGTCGTGCACAACAGCCCCTCGTGGGTGAACTTCTTCGTCAGTCCCCCACCGGGCTGGACGGATGTCCTCGTCGAGCGGACCCGCTATCACTTCACCCTGTTTGGACTGGCCAGAGTCTTCGCCGTCCAGGCCAACCGTACGGTGAGCAACATCCGCTACCAGCTGACAGCGATGCTGGCCACCGGCGGCAGCGACATGGTGCGTGCCTACCTAGAGGATGAAGCAGAGACACGCCTCGCGGACCGACCCAACGGATGGGAAGGCGTCACATACCAGGCCCTGGCACACGACGACGTGTTCTGCAGCGGCGCGTTCGCTTCATAGCCACGGCGTGGCCCAAGTGCATCACCACGCAAAGTGGTCTATCCGCAGAGGTAGCGAGCAGCACATACGTCCTGGGATGGGGCCGCCCTAAAAGCGGCCAGGGCACCGCCCTGTACAGCGCTTCACGCCGGACCTGCGGAGTGATCAACTCAGCTGCTCCCGGGTGAAGACGGTGCGTCACCAAGAGCATGCTGCGCGGCCTGGCCGCGCCCCTGTCCCTCGCCCCCCTCATCGCACCGGCGCCCGCGCAGGCCGACGAAGTCCTCCAGCTCGCCGCCGCGCTCGACCAGGTCCGCGTCGCCGACGAGTCCCGCGCCGGCTACACCCGCGACAAGTTCAAGCACTGGAACTCGGGTCTCGACCTCGGGGACGGTTGTAACACCCGCGCCGAAGTCCTCCTGGCCGAAGCCGTCGAAGCGCCGTCCGTCGCCGACGGCTGCAAGCTGAGCGGCGGGGAATGGAGCAGCTACTACGACGGCGTCGAGGTCAACGACCCCGGCAAAAGCTCGACATCGACCACATGGTCCCCCTCGCCGAGGCCTGGGATTCCGGTGCCTCCGCCTGGGAGGCGAAGCGGCGCGAGGCGTACGCGAACGACCAGGACGCGGCCACCAGCCTCGTCGCGGTCACCGCCCGGTCGAACCGTCAGAAGGCGGACCAAGACCCGGCCACGTGGATGCCACCTGCCCCGAGCGCGACCTGCCGCTACCTCGCCGAGTGGACCGCGACCAAGCTCCGCTGGGGCCTGGCAGCCGACCAGAGCGAGATCGACGCCATCAACGTCTACGCCGGCGGCCCGTGCGAGAAGACGGTCGTCCACTACACCCCGGCGCCGTAGCTCCCGAAGGGCACATGGGAGGCGCACCAACGACCAGTCGGCACGACCTCTTGAGCTTCACCGTAGCGGCCACAGCAGAGTGGTACCGACGCGGCGTCCCTTGCGGAGCGGGCTGCGGCCGACAAACCACGCGGGCGAGTTACAGCTTCACGCCGACGTTGACTCTCCGAGCGGCGCCGTGTGCCAAAGCGCGAGCACGCAGAGGGGCGTCCTTCCAGAGTGAGGGCGCCCCTTCACTTGGGACGCTGCCTACACCGTGGCAGTGGACTGCCGGTTCTCCGGGCTCGTCGATGTGGCGGTGGTGATCAGGGCTTCCAGGCCGGGGTCTGACCAAGGGCGGTCTGTGGTGATGTTCCGGCGGCGGCCGGCGGCGATGTCGGCATACAGCTCGGTGTGGGCTCCGGCGGGGTCGCCGCGGTAGTCGGTGATCCGTACTCCGGTCCAGGCCCAGTAGAGGGAGGCGCCGAGGGCGTACACCTCGGCGGCGGGGGTGAGGGGGACGTGGTCGTCGTTGCCGGTGGCGAGGAGTTGGGCGGTGATCTCGGGGGCGATGACGTGGATGAGGCCGCCCCGGTATGGCGTGGCCGGGGGCGTGAGGTCGGGGTGGCGGGCGCGGTCGTAGTCGATGAACGCGGGCCCGCGGCTGGTGATGATCACGTTCTCGGCCTGCATGTCGCCGTGGATCCATCCGGCCGCGTGCAGTTCGGTGAGGGCGGCGAACGCGGCGCGGGCGGCGTCGCGCATGTGGGTGCGCTGGGTGTCGGTGGCGTGGCCCTCGCGGGCGGGGGCGAACACCTGCCACAGCGATGGGCCGTCGAGGCGGGGCAGGGCGAGCCACCGGCCGAGGTTGCCGTGTCCGTGGCGGGTGCCGGGGTGGCGGCCCTGGTCGCGCAGGAGGGCGTAGGCGGCGGTCTCGTGTGCGAGGTCTCCGCGGGCGCCGGGGACGGCGGTCTTGATGATCTGGTCTGCGGCCTGCCAGACGTCGGAGCCCTTCCGGCCGGTCAGGTGCTCGGGTGGGCCGGGCAGTCCGAGGGTGGTCATGGCTGTGTCGACGAGCGCGCGGGCGGGGGCGGTGGGTTCCACGGGAGTGTCCTTCAGGGAGCGCGATGAGGGGGCGGGGTCGGCGAGGCCGTCGAGGGTATCGAGACCGGTGGCCCTGGCGAACGCGGTGAGCGCGGCGCGCAGGGCGGGGCCTGTCCAGGTGATGCCGTGGCGTGCGGCGGCCGCGCGGTAGAGCGCGAGTACCTCGCGGCCGGGCAGTCCGCGGCCGGCTTGGCGGAGGACGGCCGGGAGGGTGACCAGGTCGACCAGGCCGGTGATGTCCGGCCTGAGGGTCTCGAGGTCGACGAGGACCAGGCCGCCGCCGTGGCGGCGGCGGGCGTGTTCGGGCTTGAGGTCGAGGTGCCCGAGGGGGATGGCGCTGTCGCCGTGTGCGGCCTGGACGTGTGCGAGGACGTCGGGCCAGGCCTGGGCGTCGCGCAGCCAGGCCGGGGGTGGGGCGGCGGTGAGACGGTCGAGCCGGTACGCGTCGAAGGCGGGGGCGAGTTCGGCGGGGAGGGATGCGGGTGCCGCGTGGATGGCGGCGACGGCGCCGATGAGGCGGCACGGAGCGGTGGGGCGTGTCCAGCTGGTCGGGCGGGGGATGTGCTCGATCAGCAGGGAGCGTGAGGTGTCGTCGACGCTGAGGAGGAGGGGCAGGGCGGGGCTGTGTCCGGCGAGCGCGTATGCGAGGGCCTCGGAGTTGTGGGCGGCCGGGTCGGCGTGGATTTTGAGGACGGCGTGGGCCGGTGTGCCGATGGCGGCGACGGCGGCGGTGGCGCGTGCGGCGAGGACGTGCACGGGCCCGTCGGGCACCCCGGGGGTGTCGTGGCGGGCCAGTGCCTGGCGCAGCAGGTCCGCGGCGGCGGCCGGGTCGGTGGGCAGGGGGGCGGTGAGCCAGCCGTGCGGGCGGATGCGGATCAGGCCGCGCAGCGCTTCGGCCGCCGTCGCGGACCGCATCAGCTGGTGTGCCGGGCGTCGAGGTGCCCGAGCGCGTACGTGTAGGAGCGGGCGGCGAGGTCGGGCAGGCGATCACCAAGCGCGCCGTCGCCGCCTACGAACAGCGGAAGGCCGCCCGGCGTGTCTGACGACCCGAACTTCGCATTACCCGTCGGGCTCCATGACCTGGATGACCTCATGAGGACTCGCCAGCGGAGGTCACGGTTCCCGATTTCGAGATCTGGTGGGCAGACAGCCGCCAGCAGATCCGGCTGAAGCCGTCCGACTCTCGCTATCTGCGGACCGACTTCACAGACTTCGTCGATCGCTTCCGTCCCAGTTGGCCTGCCGATGTCGACCAGCCCGTTCGTGACCCGGGGCCTGCCACCCCCGACGAGTTGCGGGCCCTACTTCGCTCCGATGGGTCGTCGGCCAGCTCCCTCTGCGGAATTTGCCCGGCGTGTGCACCGCCCTCATGGCGTGCACGCCGACCAGAGTGGATACGGGTCGTTCCTGACCCGAGGTGCTAAGGAACGGAGACGCCGATGCCAGTTCTCAACCACGAGATGACCGGCGAGGAGCTCGCCGAGAGCCTGCTGAAGAACGTAGGGAATGAGCGGATGCGCGCTGCGACGCGCCTCCTGGGTGCGTACCAGGACGGGTACTGGCTGCGTCGCCTCCTGGACGAGGAAGACGGCACCCCGATCGAGGTCAACCAGCCTCACGACGGCCTGATCGAGCGGGCCGGCACCGAGGCGTACCCGTCGGTGAATTGGGACACCCTCGGCCTCATCCTCCTGACTCAGCCCTGGGCTTTGAAGTGCTCCACCGATGAACGGGCGATCCTCGAGTTCGCGACCTCGCTCGTCGGAAAGGTCGGCGTCAACCTGAGCAGGGCTGTTCTCGCCGTCGACGATACGGAAATCCTCATCCGCGCGCTGCAGCAGACCTCGGACGAGGAGTAGCGGTGGCGCCCTCGCGTTCTGTCCGGCAGAGGCCCCGGACAGCGGGGCGGGGCCTTTGAGGCGATCATCAGGTTGGACACCGGGCGCCCGGCGTCGCGCCCAGCGCCTGGCGGCACAAGCCTCCTGAGCTGCCCTCTGGCTGGGAGCCTTCTCCTTCGTCGTCCCGCGACGGGTGGTCGGCCTGTCCCGCGCGGCCGCCGCAGTCACCTTCACCACGGAGCGGTTGTGCAGGGCGCGTATGCCAGCGACGGTGTCGTGCTTGGGCGCGGCCTGGGCCCGTCAGACAAAACGGCGCGGGCGGCGCCATGGAATGCGCTCATGAAAGTCAGGGCCGCGGCGTAATACAGGTTTCGGCGGCAGGACGGATCAACGGGAGGACAACCCATCAGGGCGTCAGTCAGTGCCTGAGCCACGACCAACGGAACCTGAGTATCAGCACTAGTGTCAGTCGTGTCAGGCTGGACGAGCCCGGCGGCCCATCACCTCGAAGCCGATGCCACCGTCACCCTGACGCCGACTGCCCGTGGTGTCGGCGGCAGTGATTGTGACATGGCGACGACTACCGACCCGCAGGACAGGCTCGAAGGTGTCAGGCCAACAGGTACCTGTGGGCATACATAAGCCAGCGCTCGCCCTCCGGAGGAACCTGTGTGCTCTGAGTGCGTCGGAAGAGCCCCTGCAGGACCCGCCCGCTCGGGGGGCCTGCAGGGGCTCTCTGTTGCTAGAGGGTTCCGGTGATGGCTGTGGCGGTGAGGGTGCTGGGAACGCCTTGGGGTGTGACCTGGGTGGTCGGGCTCCAGGTGCGGTCGGCGTGGCGAATTGTGTGCAGGAGCTTGTTATCCGAGGTGGTCGCGGTGAGCTGGAGCTGGCCGTCAACGCCGGCTGCACCGACGGACTTGATGGTGACGGTGCCAAGAATGGCCCGCAGCTCGGAGAAGGGCTCCCAGTGGCCGGTTGCGGTGCGCAGGGCGTGGTACTGGCGGGTGCCGTTGTCTGTAGCGATCACGACGTGGGCGTCGGCTCCGATGCCGGCCATGGCGATGGAACTGATGGCGCCGGTCGCTTGGGCAGCTTGGGAGATGTCACCCCAGATGCTCCAGTGACCGGATGCCGTGCGGATGGTGTGGAAGGCCTTGCCGCCGGTAACGGCGGAAACCTGGAGCTGGCCGCCCGCGCTGGCCGTGGCCAGGGAGGTCACGGTGCCGATCGGCCCGACGACTGCGGAGATGTCACCGAAGAGGCTCCAGTGCCCGGCGGCGGTGCGCAGGGTGTGGAAGACCTTGCCGTTGGCGAGAGCGAGCACGTGGAGGTCCTCGCCCACGGAGACGGCGGAGACCTGGGTGAGGCTGCCGAGGAATCCGGCTACCTCGCCGACGTCGCCAAACTCCGTCCAAGTGCCGTCGATCCGGCGGATGGAGTGGTGCAGACGGCCGTCGGTGCCGACGGCGAGCACGTGCGTGCTGGATCCGATGCCGGCGGCCGTGGCCGTGCGGATGCCGCCGATGTTGCTGGCCTTGGCCTGGACGTCGGTGAAGTCGGTCCATGAACCATCAGCCAGACGGATGCCCTGGTACAGGTTCGCGCCGCTTTGCAGGAGAGTGGAGGTCTTCCCGCTGCGGGTCTGCTGCATCCACGTCGCCAGGTCGTCGACACGGACGGCGGAGGCACCGGTACGCGTTTCGGTACCGCCCATGCAGTTACCGGCCCACGAGCGGCTCATGATGCCGACAAGCGCGAACTGGCGGACGTCCACCTGGCGGACGACCGGAGCACCGGCGTCACCTGCGCACACGGTCGTCTCGGCGGGGGCCTGGGGAGTCAGGCCGAACCCGGTCGCCTCGACGGTTTCCGTGGTGAAGGCACCGTCGTGACGTGTGAAGGGAACCCACTCGGTCTGCGTACGGCCGAAAGCGGGGATGGTGAGCTTCTGGCCCGCGACGGGGCCGGTAGCAGACAGAACCGCAGGAGCGATATTCGTGGAGGACGTGGCGAGGCGACCCATGACCAGGTCCCGGTCAGGGTGCGGTACCAGTTCCACGATGTCGCTGGCATGTCCGCCCAGCAGGTTGATGTGCGGCCGGCCCAGGACGACGGTGGTCTTCTGCTTGGGCACTCCTGCGGTCACCGTGTTGCCTTCGGCCGGCTTCTCGGCGAAGCAACTCTTGGCGGAGAGAACCCACTGGGGGTCGACGAGGGTGGCCGAGCAGTGCTTGACGTCGCCGATGTTCAGCCGGCCGCTGAAGGAGAGACCAGTGATGTCGGCAGAGACGCCGGGGGGAGTGCTGGAGGCGGCGCCGGTGACCCGCATGTCGAGCAGGACGGCCTGCTGGGGATCGGTGAGGTCAGCCTCGCCGAAGCCCGCTGAGGTATCCCTGAGGACGGTCAGGTCTTCGGTGTCCCCGGCGATCGAGACGCTTGCTTTGATGTCCCGGTGGATGGTCTCGATGCGGTAGGCACGGGGGATGTTGACCTGCAGGTAGCCGGTTTTGGCGGCTGAGAAGCAGATCCTGGAGTCGCCGGTCTTCAGCTTCACCGCCCACACCTTGATCTGGTATGGGCCGGAGCACGGGGTGAGGGTGATATTGCCGTCACCCGCGATCAGGTCGGCGCCGGTGATCCCGAGGATTTCGGCACGGTTGGGGTAGGAGCCGTCCTCGACGGCGTAGGGCATCTCCGTGCCCGGTTCGTCGGCGGCGGTGGCCAGCGTGGTGGGGGTCCCCAGGGTCACGGCGAGCGCCGCGGTTGTTGCTGGAATCCATCTACGTATGCGCACTGAGTGGTCGCTTTCCAAGACGCACCCCTCCCGCGTTGCGGAGGGGGTCAACGGTGTGTGGGTGACCGTGCCGTGGACGGCAGCCGGTCATGATCGCCTGGGGGCCGTCGGTCAATATAGCCACGGATCCAGGCTGCGACCTAGTTGTCGGCTCAGTTCCAGGCTGCCGGCCATGTTCAAGATCACGATGCCGTAACGGGTAATCAGGTAGGTACAACCTTCTGCTCTGTTGGTGGATCACAGCAAGGTCGTGCCAGGTCAGAGACTTGGCAGGGCCTGCCTACCTTCGGCCTGGGGATGCCGAACAAAGGAGGTGGCAGGCCCTCTCCGGCGTGCTTCACCAAAGGGACGCACGGGCCCGCATTCAGGCGCCGGTGCGCACTTCTTGGTACCCACAGACCAGAAGAAGGAAGAATTTCAGTGCGTCACAACGCAGGCTCCAGGCCCCGGGGGAGGGGATTCCAGATAGCCGGCAGGTCCGCTCGCGGACTCCTCCCCCTGGCTCTGGTGGCCACACTCATCTCGACGGCGTCGGCTGGCGCCGAAGATCTCCCCGTGACACCCCTATCGGACCGCGCCCGGGTGCTGCAGGCCTGGAAGACGTCAGGGCCGGCGGTGCGATCCGCAGCGGAGCAAGCCCTTACCGGCACCGACACGCAGGTCCGTGACTATCTGGCCAGCGGCGAGAGGGTTGCTGAGGAACTCGATCTGCGTGAGGCAGCCCTCACTCTCGTCACCGAAGCCGGCCCGGAGGTCAGCGCGGCCGCAGCCAATGCCCTCAGTGGCACCGGGGACCAACTGGCCGCATTCATGAAGGACGGATGGAAGCAGCCCCTCGAAGAGGACCAGCGTTTGGCGGCCGCCCGTGCCACCGAAGCAGGCGGGATCGTCGTCCGCGAGGCTGGCGACGCCGCGATGAACGGCAGCATCGACGACATCCGAGCCTTCCTCAGCGAAGGCCAGTACAAGAGCCGAGATGAAGACGCCCGGCTCCGCGTCGCCCAGATCGAGAAGGCCGGCGGCCCCGCCACTAAGCGGGCCGCGTCCGCCGCACTGAACGCTGGCATCACCGAGGTTCGGGACTTCCTCGCCTACGGGCAGTACATCACCCGCGCCCAGGACCAGGAACACGCCAGCATTACCGACCTGGCCAAGCAGACCACCGACGCCGCCGCAGTCGCCGACAAGGCCAAGGCCAGCGCGGAAGCTCAGGCCGAGAAGGCAAAGACCGCAGCGGCTTTGGCGAAGACGGCAGCCGCGACGGCGGCGGCCGAGACGCTTGCGGCGGCGAACGACGCGGACAAGGCTGAAGACGCCGCCCGTCGGGCAGCGGAGTCCGCCCGCCGCGCCGCGGCCGCAGCGAAGGCCGCCATATCCGCAGCCCGTGCTGCCAACGCCGCCGCACAGACCGCGATCGCCGCTGCATCCAACGCCGCCACCGCAGCCCAGCGCGCCTCTCAGGCCGCCAGCAACGCCTGGTCGGCCGCAGCCTCGGGCAAGATCAACGAGAAGGCGGCCGCCGACGCGCTGAAAGCCGCCACCGACGCGGAGAAGATCGCTAACACTCTCGACGCGATGCTGAACACCGCCAAAGCTGCCAGGGACGCCCTGACGGCCGGACTCGATGCCATCGAGGACATGAAGTCGGCGGCCAGCAGCGCCAAGCAGGCGGCAGGTCACAGGGAGAAGGCTGGCGCCGACGCCGCCCAGGCCAGAGCTGCAGCAGCTGCGGCCGAGCGCCACGCAGAGGAGGCCAGCCGCGCATCCCGGGCCGCTCAGACCCACGCCAACGCTGCCATCAGGGAGGCCACAGAGGCCCGTGACGCTGCCCGCTCCTCCGCCGCCCATGCCCGCAAGGCAGCCGAAGCCGCCCGCAATGCCAACCAACACGCCGGTCATGCGCAGGCCGCGGCCGATGCCGCCAAGGCCTATGCGGCCGAGGCGTTGAAGGCAGCCCAGGCAGCTTCAGCCGCGGTTACCAAGGCAGAGGAGATCCAGGCCACGACCCGAAAGGGCGAAGCCGAGGAAATCGCCGCCCGCACGGCCCTCATCGTCAACGAGGCCCGCGACGCCAAAGAGGCCACTGACGCCGCCAAGGCCAAGATCACCAAGATCACACAGGAAGCTCTCCAGCTCCAGACGGACTTCAACGCCCTCGCCGCCCAGGCGGCCGAGCCGGACGCACAGCCCGCACAGATCGCAGCCAACGGTCGCCGGATGGCCATGACTGCGCTGCAGATTCGCGGCCCCTGGAGCCGAGCCGCCGCAGAAGTAGCCCTTACCGGTGATGACGCGGCGGTCGTCGCCTATGCCCGCACAGGCTGGAAGCAGGCAGGGGAAGAAGACGAGCGAGAAGCCGTCCACGTCCTGGCCACGCAGTCACCGCACGAGGACGTCCGCACCGCGGCCACCGCCACACTGGCAGGAACTCCCGCCCAGGTCCACACTTTCCTCACCGCTGGCCAGTACCAGGTAGCCGCGGAAGCCAACCGCATAGAGGTTGCCCGCATCGCCGGAGCTGGCGGCACGGTCGTCAAGGAAGACGCCCAGGCCGCACTCAATGCCCCCGACCCGAAGGCCTTGGACACTTTCCTCGCCCAAGGCCAGCACCAGGCACGCATCGAGGACTACCGCCTCGAAGCCGCCAGCCTCGCCCAAGCCGGCGGACCGGAAGTCAAGGCAGCGGCCGAAGCCGCACTCGCCAGCCCTGACACCAACCTGACCACCTTCATCACCTCCGGCCGGCACAAGGCAACCCGCCGCGACCAGCTCAACGCCGCACACATCGAACAGATCCAGTCCATCCTCGCCACGGCTGCCCAGACCGCCGCACTGGCACACAAATCCGCCTACCACGCGGCTGAGGCCGCCGAAAACGCCCAGGGCCACTCGGACCTGGCCGCAGGCCATGCCCAGACGGCCACCACCTACGCCGAACAAGCAGCCGGTCACGCCTACCGGGCGCAGCAGGCTGCCACCCGGGCCAGCATCTCAGCGAAGTCTGCGGCTTCCTCCGCGACCGCCGCCCGAAAGGCCGAGGCCCAGGCAAGCAGCAGCGCTCGCAAGGCGAGGAACGCGGCCATCTCGGCCGAAGCCAGCTACGGCGCGGCCCAAGGGTATGCCGCAAGCGCATTCCAGGCTGCCGAACAGGCCCGCCAATCCGCCCTCAACGCAGGGCAGAGCGCCACCGAGGCCTACGCCAAGTACCGCTCCACCGTCGTCCGCTACCAGACGGAGCGCTACACCGCCGAGCAGCAGGCACTCCTGGACCAACGGATGGCCGACTATGACTCGGCGATGCAGCAGGAGGCGGAGGCCGGCGGCCAGTCCGATCTCAACAACTTGATCTTGGCACTGGTCCACAACCAGGTCCCCCCGGGCATGAGCCTCAAGGAGTACATCCATCTCAAGCTGGATATTCTGGGCCTCTTCCCTGTCGTTGGAGAACCCGCTGATGCTGTCAACTGCATCGCCTACGCCGTGGAATCCAACCTCGCCAACAATTACGGGATCGGGGACAAGGACGCCGCGAAGGACGCAGTCCTTTCGTGTGCGGCGATGCTCCCGGTCGCAGGCTGGCTAGCCGCAGGCGCTAAGGGAGTGCGTTGGGCGGATAAGTTCGGCACTCACGTCGACGAGGTATTCGAGTCGATAGGCAACTTCTTCAAGAAGAACCCTTGCAGCCCGAAGCACAGCTTCCCCGCAGGAACACGCGTGCTCATGGCCGATGGGACAAAGCGCCCCATCGAACTGGTACGCATCGGTGACTGGGTCCAAGCCGCCGATCCGACGGCGGGGACTACGAGTCCTCGCCGAGTGCTCGACACGATCTACACCCCGGACGACCGCAACTTCACGGGCATCACCCTCCGAGGGACTGCTAAGACGGAGGCGCTTACTGCGACCGACAACCACCCCTTCTGGAGCCCGAAGGAACAAAGCTGGGTTGAGGCGGGGCAGCTCGCAGCAGGCGATACCCTCAAGTCCGCAGACGGCTCGGCCGCTGAGATTTCGGGTATCCGCCGCTGGAGTGAGTTGCAGGCGGCATACAATCTGACCGTAGAGAACCTCCACACGTACTTCGTGATGGCGGGCAGCGTTCCGGTACTGGTCCACAACACGGCGACCGCATGCCCTATCCTCTCGGGCGATGCACGGAAGCACATCAAGGACTACCACTCGCCTGGCAGCCCTCTTCGGACGTCCGATAAAACCTACTGGACTATCCCGGAGGCCGACTGGAACAGGGCCATCAATGAAGTGCTGAAGCGCGACCCCCACGGGAGCGCCAACACCCGAGGGCGAGACGGAACGATTCATAGAGCGGAAATGCCTGAAGACATTGGCGACGGAGGCTGGATCGGGAAATCCGGACCGGACAAGGGAGACTACGAGTTGGACCACGTGGAGGTTATTCTGAATCCCGACGGAAGTATCCGCAACGCATATCCTTGGTCCCCTGCAATGCCGGGCGCCTTCTGATGAGTCGGTCGGCGAAGGTGACCTATCAAATGGTGCCGCAGGTCGGTGAAGAGTACTCGATTCCCGCCGTAGATATTCTGACACGCCAGGAATGGCAGGTGCGTGAGACGTGGTTCTCAGGTTCGGCGGAGATCCTGATCGGCGATGCCCGATTCCTCTACAAGAACACACCTCTCCTCGACCTCGCGCTCGGCCTGCGATTCACGGTGGGCCTCCTAGCGGCAGATGGTATGGCCACGATGGATGTGCCCGGTGGTCCTGGCATCCGCTTGGCGGTCACTGGCAACAAGGTCATCACGCAAAGCGGTGAAGAAGACGAGGGCGTGTGTGAGTTCATCGATCTCGCCCACGCCTCCAGCGTGTTCATCCGCGCATTGACGGATCAGATTGTTCAGTATCGTCCAGAATTTCTATTCGCCGATCTGATCGAGCGGACGTATAGAGAATCCGGTGTGAGAGAAATGAGTCGTGATCGCTTCCTCGTGCACACCCAGATGATGCGGAGTCGCAGCGCGCTCATACAAGGTGGTAGATTCTAGATCCGTTTTGGTTGGGTTCTGCGGCCAGCAGGGCCCAACCAAACGTTCATAAGACCGGTCCCCCTGGGCCCCTATGTCCTTGGGCAAGGAAAGTAGGGGGGCGTTGGGTTGGCGAGTGGGGCAGCATGGCGGAGTGGCTGATCTGCTGCGGGATGAGGTAATTTCCCTCTTTGCCCCGGAAACACCAGAGCTTGAATGACCAGGGCTTTCGTAATAGGAACAGAACGCCACGAACCCCCACCTGTCAGGGTCGGGGCTCGCTGTGTCGCCACGGACCGGGGACGTCGGTCACCGGGATCAGATCAGGTCCCGGCGTTCGTCCCCCACCTGTTGCCATCCACGCCGCACCGAGCGCAACCCACGCGGAGCTACCTCACCGCTGCTTCATCAATGACGACAGAGGGTGTCGGGTTTACGGCCGACGATGGACGTATGCGCGAAACCCCAGAAGAACTCGACAAGCTCCAGTCTCTCCTCGACTCCTCCCTCTCCGGCTCGACCGCACACCTCCGCTCGATCGTCGAGGGCCGCACCATCACGGCGGCGCAGCTCACCGGGGTCCTCACCGGCATGTGCACGCTTGCCCTCTCCACGGTGACCGCAAAGGGCGAACCGCGGATCAGCGGCGCCGACGGGCACTTCCTGCACGGCCGGTGGCACTTCGGCACGGCGCGGAACGCCGCCAAGGCCCGTCATCTCGCGGCCCGTCCGGCCGCCAGCGTCGCGCACATGCGCGGCGAGGACCTCGGCGTGTTCACCCACGGCACGGTGGAGGAGCTGAATCCGAAGGACGCTGAGACCACGGTCGACTGGCAGGAACTCCTCGCCTACTTGAAGGCCTTCTACGCGATGACGACGCCTTCGACTGGAACCGCGAGGTCGTCTACTACCGGCTGAACCCGCACTGGATGACCGTCTACGCCCCCGACATCGACAAGCTCACCGGCTAACGCCGGGCCCGTCGACGAGGGCCTGCACCTGCGCATACGCGGGTGCGGGGCGGAGCCTGTCGACGGCGGCCGTCGCGTACCACCAGCACCGTGCCGGCCTCGCCCAGAGGACCACCACGTTCGCAGGGAACATCCGGCGTGGGCAGTTCGTGGGCGCAGCGGTGCAGCCCGCCCGGTCCGAGCTAAGACCGTGTCCTATGTGGTGAGGCGGATGAGTCGTTTGTAGCAGCAGATGGCTGCGGCGAGGCCAAGAAAGGCCAGGTAGTTGCGTGGATGGCGC
>NZ_JBHXSA010000046.1:0-17517 GCF_042716475.1 Streptomyces sp. NPDC058671
GGGGGGGGCGGGCCGGGCGGGGGCCCGCCCCCCCGTTTCCCTACCCGCGCCGCCCGGCCGCCGGCCGCGCGGTCAGTCGAGCGGCAGCCACAGCATCGGGAAGCTGCCCGTGTTGGTCGGCGCGTGGTCCGGCAGCCACAGCACCGCGATCGCGCCGCCCACCCCGTTCGGGGCCCCCTCGGAGGCCACGTTCCGGTAGGTCAGCCGGGCGCCGAGGACCCGGGCCTGGCCCGACGCGATCGTGAGGCCCAGGCCGTGGCCCTGGCCGGCTCGGTCGCTCGATCCCGTACGGAACCGGCTCGGGCCCTCCTTGAGGAGCGCCTCCGGGAAGCCAGGGCCGTGGTCGCGGACGCGGACGACCCGCCCCTCGACCGTGACCTCCACCGGCGGCCTGCCGTGCTTGGCGGCGTTCGCGAGGAGGTTGCCCAGGACGCGTTCCAGGCGTCGCGGGTCGGTGTTCACCCACGACTCGTGGACGACCCGGACGACGACCTCCGGGTCGAGGGCCCGCACCCGCCGTTCCACGAACTCGCCCAGCGCGATCTCCTGGAGCTCGGCCCGCTCGGACGCGCTGTCGAGCCGCGCCACCTCCAGGACGTCCTCGACCAGGGTCCGCATCGCCTGCGCCCGGTCCCGTACGAGCTCGGTGGGCCGCCCGGGCGGCAGCAGCTCCGCCGCCGTGAGCAGCCCCGTCACCGGTGTGCGCAGCTCGTGCGCGATGTCCGCGGTGACCCGCCGCTCGGCCTCGATCCGCTCGTTGAGGGCGTCGGTCAGGGCGTCGACCGCCCACGCCAGGTCGTCGGTCTCGTCCCGGACGACCCCGCCGACGGCCTCCCTGACCCGTACGCCGGTGTTGCCCTGGGCGACCCGGCCGGCCGCGACGGCGGCCTTCCGCAGCCGCCGCGAGAGCTGGCCGCCGATGAGCACGCCCAGCGCGCAGCCGCCGAAGACCACCGAGACCGAGCCGATGACGAGGGCCCGGTCCAGGTCGTTCATGATCGTCGCGCTGCGGTCGGCGAAGGGGATGTGCAGCGACAGCACGTCGCCGTTGGCGAGGGGCACGGCCGCCCACACGTCGGGCGGCCCGCCGTGCCGGTGCTCCTGCACGAACGTGCCCCGCCGTTTGTCCCGCATCAGCTGGTCGAGCTGCGGCGGCAGCGACGAGTCGTTGATCTTCGTACCGAAGCGCGGTTCCTTCGGCTTCGACGTCTCGTACAACCGCTGCGCGAAGAGCAGCCGCTCCATCTGCACCTCGCGCGCGTTGTCGAGCATCGAGATGCGGGCGGCGTTGTGCACGACGACGCTCAGGGTCACCGCGATCAGCGCGCCGACGGCCGCGATGGCGACGGCGATCTTCCAGCGGACGCCGGTACGGAGGGGGAGCAGCTTCACACCGGGCCCTAGCTCTTGAGCTTGTAGCCGAAGCCGCGGACCGTCTCGATCCTGTCCTGGCCGATCTTGGAGCGCAGCCGCTGCACATGGACGTCCACGACCCGGGTGTCACCGCCCCAGCCGTAGTCCCAGACCCGCTCCAGGAGCTTGTCCCGGGACAGTACGGTGCCCGGCGCGGACGAGAACTCCAGGAGCAGCCGCATCTCGGTCGGGGTCAGCGCGACCGGCGCCCCACCCTTGCGGACCTCCATGCCCTCGGTGTCGACCTCCAGGTCGCCGAAGACGAGGAGTCCGCCGACGCCGGGCGCCCCGTCACCGTGCTCCCCGGCGCCGGACCCGCCCGCGTGGCCGAAACGGCGCAGCACGGCGCGGATGCGGGCCATCAGCACGGACCCGTCGAAGGGCTTGGTGACGTAGTCGTCGGCGCCCGCCTCGAGACCGAGGACGACGTCGATCGAGTCGGCCCGCGCCGACAGCATGATCACCGGCACCGTCGACTCGTCCCGGATGCGCCGGCAGAGGCTGACCCCGTCCATGCCCGGCAGCATCACGTCGAGCAGGGCGATGTCCGGCCGCTGCGCCCGGAAGGCGTCCAGGCCGGAGAGCCCGTCGGGCACGGCGGTGACGCGGAAGCCGTCCCGTTCGAGGGCGAGCTGGGTGGCCTCGCGGATGACGTCGTCGTCCTCGACGAACAGGACATGGGTCTCGGCCATCGTGCGTGCCCTTCGGGTCGTGCGCTGTCGGCGTGCGCTGGCTGTGCGGTCGCGAAGTGGGGTGTACGGCTGTGGGGGTGCGGGTCGGCGGGGTGTGCGGCTCCGGAGGCCCCGGGCCCCGAGTCCCGAGTCCCGGTGTACGGCTCCGAGGTGGCGGGGCCCGGGGGTACGGCCCCGGCGTACGCCGCGCGGGACACGCCTCGGCGCCCGCCCGGCTCAGTCCGCCGGCGGTTCGCTCGGCGCGGGTTCCTCCACGCCGCCGTCGCCGACGGCCCGGCTGTAGTCGTTGTGCACCCAGTCGTGCTGGGTGAACCTGTTCCCCGACCACCGGTACGTGATCACGTCCTCGCCCGAGGGGTACGCGACCGGGTCGCCCTTCGCGTACACCTGCTTGGTGACGACGAGCTCGCCCCGGTCGATCGTGGCGTAGACCGCCGCGTCCTCCGCCATGAAGACGTTCTCGTACCGGTCGCTCTGCTTCCGGTAGACGTACGTGCCGATGCCGACGGCGTCACCGCAGGTCATCACGTTGACGACGACATCGGGAGCGGGCGCCCCCGTGAGATTGCCGTAGGAGGCGTCCACCGGGTAGGCGTCCGCGACGCACGGCTTCAGATCGGTCTTGAGCCGCTCGCCGATCTTCGGGTCGGCCTTGAGCAGCGCGATCGGATCCACCCGCTCGGCGGAGGTCTGCCCGCCGTCGGCGGAGGGGGAGGGGGTGGGCGCCGCCGGGGCCACGTCGTGGGTGCCCGCGGCGCCCTCGTCACGGGACCCGGTACCGCCGGTGGAGCAGGCGGCCATGGACAGACCGACGGCGACGAGCCCGGCCGCCGCCGTGATGCTCGCCGCCTTGACGGTACGACGCCGACGGCGACGCCCGGCCCCGTACCGGTCGTCGCCCCCGGGGCCGTCACCGCCACCGCCGTGTCTGCCGCAGCCGTCGTCGTCGTGTCTGCCGCCGTCGGCTCCGCCGTCTAGGCCGCGCACCGCTCCCGCTCCCGTTCGTCGCCTCGTACGGTCGTCCGCTCCCCGGTCCGCCCCAGAGCGCGGGCGTCGAGGTCACGGCTCTCCAGCTCCTGACGGAGCCGGGCGAGCGCGCGGTGGAGCGTGGACTTCACCGTACCGGTCGACATGCCGAGCGCCGCCGCCGTCTCCTCCGTGCTCATCTGTTCCCAGTGGCGCAGGACGACGACGCTGCGCTGCTTCGGCGCGAGGACCTTCAGGACGTCCATGAGCAGGGCCCGGTCGGCGTGCTGCTCGGTCGGGTCGTCGCCGCAGGCGTCGGGCAGCTGCTCGGTGGGCACCTCTTCGAGCCTGCGGGAGCGCCACCACTCGGTCCGGGTGTTGATCATGACCCGGCGCAGATAGGCGTCGGCGAGGGACTTGTCGGCGATCCCGTCCCAGCGCCCGAAGGTGCGGGCGAGAGCCGTCTGGAGGAGGTCCTGCGCGTCGACGGGATCGGCCACGAGACGCCGGGCACTGCGCAGCAGCGCGTCCTGCCGTGTGCGTACGTACTCCTCGAAGTCGAGCACCTCGCCATGCCTCATCCGAACCGCCTCCGAACCCCGTGACCAGCTTTGTTCCTCGTGTCGTGGCCGACGCTACGGAGCGGTTGTCACGGGGTTGTGCGTGGCAGCCGTCGGTGGACGCACGGCTACCCATCGGTTGTGTAACAGGGCGGCGGAGGAGGTTTCGCACCGTCCGGCCGGGCGCGCAGGGCGGCGCATCACCGGTACGCCGGAGCCGCCGGCGGTACGCCACGAAGGCTCAGGGACCGGCTCGCGACCGGCTCGGCGACTGGCCCGCGACGGCTCCCGCCCGGCTCGGCGACCGGCCCTCAGGACCGGCCCGCGATCGGCCTCAGGTACCGGCCTGCGCCCGGCTCGGCGACCGGTCCGCGACCGGCCCAGGTACCGGCCCACGACCAGCTCGCGACCGGCTCAGGGACCGCCCGCGACCGGCTGCGGGCGCCTGTCGACGGACCGGATCACGACCCGCTCAGGACACGGGCAGCCGGTAGGACCCGTCGTCCAGCGGCTCGACGAGGCCGTCCGCGACCAGACCGTCCAGGGCCCGGGCCCGCTGCACCGGCTCGTCCCAGACCGCGTCCAGGGCCGTCTGCGCCACCGGCTCCGCCGAATCCCGCAGCACCGCGAGGAGCCGGCCCCTGACCTGCCGGTCGGTCCCCGCGTACGTCTGGCCGCGCCGCGCCGGGCCGTCGTGGGCCGGCTTCCCGGCAAGCAGCCAGGCGCACCGCCCGGCGATCGGGCAGCGCCCGCAGTCCTCGTTCCTCGCCGTGCAGACCAGCGCGCCCAGCTCCATGGAGGCGGCCGCCCAGCGGGAGGCGGTCGCCTCGTCCTCGGGCAGCAGGGCGCGGGCGAGCCGCCGCTCGGCGGCCGTGGTCGCGTTCGGGGGGTACTGGACGCCGCTCGCCGCCCGCGCGAAGACCCGGCGCACATTGGTGTCCAGGACCGGGTGCCGCTGTCCGTAGGCGAAGGAGGCCACCGCGGCCGCGGTGTACTCACCGATGCCGGGCAGCGCGAGCAGCTGCCCGTGGTCGCTCGGTACGTCGCCGCCGTGCCGTTCCCTTATGGCCACGGCGGCCGCGTGCAGCCGCAGCGCCCGGCGCGGATAGCCGAGCCTGCCCCAGGCGCGGACCGCCTCGCCGGGAGCGTCGGCGGCGAGGTCGGCGGGGCGCGGCCAGCGCGCGAGCCACTGCTCGTACACCGGCAGGACCCGGACGACCGGGGTCTGCTGGAGCATGAACTCGCTGACCATGACACCCCAGGCACCGGCCTCGGGGCGGCGCCAGGGCAGGTCACGGGCGTGCCGGTCGAACCAGGCGAGGACGGGACCGTGCAGCTCGGCGGGGGGCGTCGGGCCGGCGGGGGCGTCGGGGGCGTCGGGCGGGAGGGGAGCGTCGATGGAAGTCATGGCACCCCCGATCCTGGCACGTCCACGCCGCGAACCGTACGCGCCGTGGCACGGGCGCCGGGGTGGCCTCGGCCCGCGCGCGCCCACGCGCACGCGTACGCGCCCCACCGCGCGCGCCGCCGTTCACACGCGTACGCGCCCCACCCCGCGCCCCGGCGTCCGCTCGGGCTCAGTACCCGCCGTGGCCCACCCGCTGGGGCTCGGCCGCGTGCGGGGCCGGGTGCGTCCGGGGGCCTCGGCCGGCGCACCACACCACCGTCGAGCTCCGGCTCGACCGGGCCGTCTCCACCAGGGTGCCCACCGGCCGGACCGCCGCCCTCATGACGAGGAAGGCGACCAGACCGCCGAGGAGCAGACCGAAGGTCACGTCGTGCGGGTAGTGGACGCCGACGAAGACCCGGGAGAACGCCATGAGCAGCGCCATCGGCACCGTCAGCCAGACGATCCCGCGCCAGGACAGCGCGAGCGCGATCGCGGCGGCGCCCGCGATGGCCGAGTGGTTGCTGGGGAAGGACCAGTCGCCGTACGGCGGGCAGGTGACGAGCGAGGTGGGCGCCCCCAGGACCGCGCGGCACGGGCGGTCCTCGTCGATCAGCGACTTCAGTCCCTCGCTCACCACGTACCCGAACGCGGTGGCGAGCGGGGCGAGCAGCGCGAGCGCCATCATCCGGCTCGTCCCCTCACGGGAGCGCCACCAGCCGGTCAGGAACAGCGCGCCGAACAGCAGCAGTCCGGCCTCGGTCCAGACCTCGGCGAGCCACTGGAACCAGTGGGGGGTGGAGTGGGCCAGATCGGCGACGTCGAGATACAGACGATCGGAGAGGTCGAGGAGGGTGTTCATGGTGCACGACGCTAACCGGAATCCGGAGTCCTCCGCCCCGGGCCGCCGGCCGGAGAGACCCCCGACGACAGGGCGGTCTTGCGATTCGGTCCGGTTCCCACCGGTTTCGGTGGGAGTCGCGAGGGGGCCGGACGCGGTGCCGTGAAAAGTTCCCGGAACGGAGGGATGTGATCATCGGCAAAACTTGTTGTCTCGGGCGGCGGGTGGGGCGGGAGTTGAGCCGGATCTCTCGTAAGGTTCGGGTCGTGGGATCTTTGCGCAATCCGGTCGGGCCGCTTCCCTCCACCATCTACTGGCGACGGAGGGCGGTGGCGGCGTGCCTGGTGGCGCTTCTCGCGCTCCTCGCCGTATGGGCCGTCACCTCCGGTGACGGGGGCGGGAAGAAGCCGAACGACGGGGCCAACGGCTCGTCCCCCACCCCTCCCTCGATCACCCCCGGCCCCTCCGGCACGGGACCGGCGATCAGCCAACAGCCGGGCGGACGCGACGAGTCGGGCGACTCCGGCGACACCACGGGCGGCACCGGCGGCACCGGCGGCGGTACGGAAGGCTCCGGTACGGACCCGGGGACGGGCGCCGACGCCGGTACGGACGCGGGCGCTGGTGCTACCGCCGGCACCGGCGACGTCGGCAAGAACGGCGACACCGACGGCGCGGGCGGCGACGGGGGCGCGAGCACCGGCGCCGGACAGCAGGTACCGGCGAACTCGCCGCTCCCGAACTGTCCGGCCGGATCCCTGCAGTTGACGATCCGCAGCGCGCAGGTCAGCTACGAGGCGGGGGAGAAGCCCCGCTTCCAGCTCGTCGCGAGGAACACCTCGAAGGCCGCCTGCAAGGCCGACTTCGGTCCCCGCAGCGCGGTTCTGACGATCAGCGACAAGCAGGACGACGAGATCTGGTCGTCCGCCCACTGCCCGCGCCCCGGCACCCCGGTCCTGCTGCACGTCCCCGCGGGAGCCACCGTCACCCACACCGTGGAATGGGACCGCGAGCGGAGCGCGCCGCGGTGCGCCACGGCCCCGACGGGCCAGGCCGGACCCGGCACCTACCTCGTGGAAGCGACGATGCCGGGCACGAAGGTCCTCCCGGCCTCGTTCACCCTGGCCAAGGACTGACCGGACGGTAGGGCCCGAGCGGTACGTCCTCCGAGACGTACCGCTCCGCGGTTCCCACCCCCTACGGCACAGCCGTACGTCCTCCTAGACGTACCGCCCGGCCGCAGGTCCTCCTAGACGTACCGCTCCAGGATCGAGGACTCCGCGAGCCGGGACAGGCCCTCGCGCACGCTGCGGGCGCGGGCCTCGCCGACCCCGTCGACGGCCTGGAGGTCGTCCACGCTGGCCGCGAGCAGCTTCTGCAGCCCGCCGAAGTGCTCGACGAGCCGCTCGATGATCGCGCCCGGCAGCCTCGGCACCTTCGCGAGGAGCCGGTAGCCGCGCGGCGAGACCGCCGAGTCGAGGGTCTCGGGGGAGCCGCTGTACCCCAGCGCCCGCGCGACGACCGGCAGTTCGAGCAGCTCGGTGTGGCTCAGCGCGTCCAGCTCGGTGAGCGCCTCCGCGACCGTGCGCGACCGCTTGGCCGTCGGCTCGGGCACGTAGTCCCGGATCACCAGCTCGCGCTCCGGCTCGACACCCGCGATCAGCTCGTCGAGCTGGAGGGAGAGCAGCCGCCCGTCCGTCCCGAGCTCGACCACGTACTCCGCGATCTCGGTGGCGATCCGGCGGACCATCTCCAGGCGCTGGGCGACGGCGGTGACGTCCCGGACCGTGACCAGGTCCTCGATCTCCAGGGCGGAGAGCGTGCCGGCCACCTCGTCGAGCCGGAGCTTGTACCGCTCCAGGGTCGCGAGCGCCTGGTTGGCGCGGGACAGGATCGCGGCCGACTCCTCCAGGACCCGCCGCTCACCGTCCACGTACAGCGCGATCAGGCGCATGGACTGGGAGACGGAGACGACCGGGTAGTTGCACTGCTTGGAGACCCGGTCGGCCGTGCGGTGCCGGGTGCCGGTCTCGTCGGTGGGGATGGAGGCGTCCGGGACCAGCTGCACACCCGCGCGGTGGATCTTGGTGATGTCCTTGTCGAGGACGAGCGCGCCGTCGAGCTTGCACAGCTCACGCAGGCGCGTGGCGGCGAACTCGACGTCCAGCACGAAACCGCCGGTGCACATCGAGTCGACCGTCTTGTCCAGGCCGAGCACGATGAGTCCACCGGTGTTGCCGCGGAGGATCCGCTCCAGGCCGTCACGCAGCGCGGTGCCGGGCGCGACCGCGCTCAGGGCGGCGCGCATCAGTGCTTCGTTGCGAGAGCCCGCGCCGGACTTCCCAGGAGCTGCTGCCCCGTCCTTGGCTGCCACTGCACTCCTCCGGCTCGTACGGATGGGCGAGACCAGGGCAAAGTCTAGCGACACCACCCCGCCGCCCTCCGCCCCCGACCGATCCCGGGTGGTCCGAAAGGCGTCCCCGCCCCGGCACGGACCTAACCCTCCGCGCCTTCGCGAAGCGTACGGAGTAAATCCTCCGGTTCCGTTACGGGGTACCGGATCCCCGCGCGCCGGGCACCCGACACGAGGTACGGGCCCCCGCGCCCGGCCGGCCATGCGCCCCCACGCCGGACTTCACACCTGCCTCCGTGCCGGGTTCCACCTCTGCCCCCACGCCGGGTTCCGCACCTGCCCCCCGCTATCCCTCCCCGCCCTCCGGAGCCTTCGCGGCGCGCCTGCTGCGCGGCAGGACCCGCAGCGCGTCGCCCATGTCCGCGACTTCCGTCACCTTCATGCCGGCCGGCACCCTGCCCGGGTCCGAGGGGACCAGCGCGTGCGTGAAGCCCAGCCGGTGCGCCTCGGCCAGCCGGCGCTGGACCCCCGTCACCCGGCGGACCTCGCCCGCGAGGCCGACCTCGCCGATCGCCACCAGGTTCTTCGGCAGCGGGGTGTCGCTCGCCGCGGAGGCGAGGGCGAGGGCGATCGCCAGGTCGGCGGCGGGCTCGGTCAGCTTCACTCCGCCCACGGTCGCGCTGTAGATGTCCCGCTTGCCCAGGGCGCTGATCCGTCCGCGCTGCTCCAGGACCGCCAGCATCATCGAGACGCGGGAGGTCTCCAGACCGGAGACGGTCCGGCGCGGGGAGGGGATCTGGGAGTCCACCGTCAGCGACTGGACCTCGGCGACGAGCGGGCGGCGGCCCTCCAGGGTCACCGTCAGACAGGTGCCCGGCACGGCCACGTCCCGCCGGGTCAGGAAGAGCCCCGAGGGGTCGGTCAGGCCCGTGATGCCCTCGTCGTGCAGCTCGAAGCAGCCGACCTCGTCGGTCGCCCCGTACCGGTTCTTGACGCCCCGGACCAGACGCAGGCGCGCGTGCCGGTCGCCCTCGAAGCTCAGGACGACGTCGACCAGGTGCTCCAGGAGGCGCGGGCCCGCGATCGCCCCGTCCTTGGTGACGTGACCGACGAGCAGCGTGGACATGCCGCGCTCCTTGGACGCCCGGATGAGTGCCCCGGCGACCTCGCGGACCTGCGCCATGCCGCCGGGCGCGCCGTCGATCTCGGGGGAGGCGACGGTCTGCACCGAGTCCATGATCAGCAGTGAGGGCTTCACGGCGTCCAGGTGCCCGAGGACCGCCGACAGATCGGTCTCGGCCGCCAGGTAGAGGTGGTCGCTGAGCGCGTTGATCCGGTCGGCGCGCAGCCGGACCTGGCTCGCGGACTCCTCGCCCGTCACGTAGAGCGTGCGGTGCTCGTCGCTCGCCGCCTTGGCCGCCACGTCGAGCAGGAGCGTGGACTTGCCGACGCCCGGCTCTCCCGCGAGCAGGACGACGGCGCCGGGCACCAGGCCCCCGCCGAGGACCCGGTCCAGCTCGTCGACGCCGGTGGAGCGGGCGGTGGCCTGCCGGCCGTCGACCTGTCCGATGGGGACGGCGGCGGTGGACACCCGGCCCGCCGCGGTCGTGCGGACGGCGGGCGCGCCGTACTCCTCGACCGTCCCCCAGGCCTGGCACTCGGGGCAGCGGCCGAGCCACTTGGCCGTCTGCCAGCCGCACTCGGTGCAGCGGTAGGACGGCCGGTCCTTGGTCGATTTCGTACGGGCAGCCATGTCGCCCACCGTAGCCGCCCCCACCGACAACGGGCCCCGGGCCGCCGCCGGACCGCGCCCCGGCCGCGGAACGCCGGGTTCCTGTCCCCTTTCGAGGGATTCATTCACCCGTAAGACTGAGAAGAACACGACCGGTACGAAAAGCGCCCCCCACCCTGCCTACGGTCGACCGGTGACGAGCAGCAGGCTGGAATCCCCCGCACGCACCACCGGCGCACACCGGGCGCACCCCGCCGCGGACGAGGGACCGCGCGCGCTCGGCCGGCGGCCCCCCGCGCGCTACGAGGCCGCCCTCGACGGCCTCTTCACGTACTGCCTCTCCGTGCTCTGCGACCACGACACGGCCACCGCCGTCCTCGGCGACGTCCTCGCCGTCGCCGAGCGCCACCACGGCCGCTGCCCCTCCGACGAGGACGGCCGCACCGCATGGCTGTACGCACTCGCCCGCTGGGCCTGTCTGCGCAGCCTCGGCGAGCAGCGCCGCAAGCGCCAGGGCGCCCACACCGGCCGGCCCGCCGTCACCGCGCCCGAGCCGCCCCGGGTCCCCGAGGAGACCGCCGAGCGTCGCCGCGCCGAACTCGCCCTGCTCGCCTGGCCGGAGGCCGCCGGCACCACCCCCGAGCAGCGGGAGGCCCTGGAGCTGGCCGTACGCCACGGCCTCAGCCACCGTCAGGTCGCCGCCGTGCTCTCCCTCGACCCGCTCGCCGCCCGCGAGCTCCTCGCCACCGCGGGCTGCGAGGTCGAGCGCACCCGAGCCGCCCTCGCCGTCGTCGGGACCGGCAGCTGTCCCACCGTCGCCCGGCTGACCGGCGACCACCAGGTGCTCCTGTCGGCCGCCCTGCGGGCCGAACTCGTCCGGCACGTCGACGACTGTCCCCGCTGCCGACGGGCCGCCGAGCGCGTCGGCGCCGTCGGCCCCTGGCCGGGCGCCGGAGCCCTGCCCCCGGCCGGGCTGCCGCTCGTCGAGGCGCCCCGGGCCGCCGCGTACCTGGCGATGCTGCACGTCCCACGCGCGCGTGCCGGAGCCCCGCGCTTCAGCCCGACCGGCTTCCCCATGGACCCGAAGGACCACGTGGCCCGCCGTGACCGGCTGCGGGCCCGGGCGGTGACGACCACCGTCGTCGCCGCCGTGGTCGCCGCGCCCGTCCTCGCCCTGTGGACCTCCTACCGGGGCGCCCCGGTCGCCGACGTCGCCCACGACGGGTCCCGGGTCAGCGCCCGCGAGGCCGACGAGCCGGTCGGCCCGGACGGACGCCCCTACGACCGCTACGAGAACGCGGGCAACGCCCGTACGACCCCCGAGCCCCGCTTCACCCGGGGCAGCCGCGCCCCCGACGTCTCCGTCGAGGTGATCAGCCCCGGCGGCCCCTCCGGCCCCACGGCGGCCCGGCCCGGTGAGGCCGCGCCCGGCTGGATCACGGTCACCGCGCGCGGCCACGGCGATCTGACGCTGCTCACCCTCACCGCCGCGGGCGACACGCCCGTCGCGTGGTCGCTGTGGACGGACGCCCCCTGGCTGTACGTCAGCCGGGCCTCCGGCACGCTCCGCCCCGGCGAGACGGTCACCATCGCCGTCCGCGTGGACCACGGCCGCGAACCCGCGGGCGCGTGGAGCGCCCGGATCGGGGTGAACCCCTCGGGCGCGGTGGTCAGGATCGGCGGGCGCGGCCAGGCCGTCCCGCCGCCCGTCGTCGACCCGGCCGTCCCGCCGCCGACGACCACGGAGCCGACGACCCCGCCCACGGCCCCGCCGACCACGGAGCCGACGACGCCGCCGCCGACGACGGAGGAACCGCCGCCGACGACCACGGAGCCGACGAGCCCGCCGACGAGCCCGCCGACAACCGAGCCCACCACCCCGCCGCCGACGACGGAGGAACCGCCGCCGACGACCACGGAGCCGGGTACGACGGAACCGACCACTCCGCCCCCGACGACGGAGGACTCGGCCCCGGCGCCCACGTCCTGACGAGCTCGCCCGCCGATGCGCCCGGTCACCGGACCTTCGGGTCGGCCGGGTGCGGGGCCACCAGGGGCAGCTGCGAGGAGAGCCGGGTCTCGCACAGCCCGGCCAGGACCCCGTACGCCTCCTCGCCCATCATCTCGGTCAGCTCGGGCCGGTACGTGACGTAGACCGGCTCCCCGGCCCCGTGCGCCGACGTGGCCGAGGTGCACCACCAGTGCAGGTCGTGGCCGCCCGGACCCCAGCCCCGGCGGTCGTACTCCCCGATCGACACCTGGAGGACCCGGGTGTCGTCGGGCCGGTCGATCCAGTCGTACGTGCGCCGCACCGGAAGCTGCCAGCAGACGTCCGGCTTGGTCTCCAGCGGCTCCCTGCCCTCCTTGAGAGCCAGGATGTGCAGCGAGCAGCCCGCGCCGCCCGCGAACCCGGGACGGTTCTGGAAGATGCAGGATCCCTCCCAGCGGCGGGTCTGCCGGTCGCCGTCCTCGTCGCGCTGCACCCAGCCCGACTCCGTACCGACGTCGTGGAACTGCCACAGCTCCGGCGTGAGACGTGCCACATGGGTCGCGACCCGTTTCTCGTCGTCCTCGTCGGAGAAGTGCGCGCCCAGCGTGCAGCAGCCGTCGTCGGCCCGCCCCGCCTGGATGCCCTGGCAGCCGCTGCCGAAGACGCACGTCCAGCGCGAGGTCAGCCAGGTCAGGTCGCAGCGGAAGACCTGCTCCTCGTCGGCCGGGTCGGGGAACTCGACCCACGCGCGCGCGAAGTCGAGGCCCTTCTCGTCCGGCTCCACGCCCTTGCCCCGCTTCTTGCCGCTCTTCACGGCCCCGCCGGACTTGCCGGCCTTCACGGCCGTCACAGCGGCCACCACCGGCGTCACAGCCGACGTCACATCCGTGTCGTCGCCGCTGTCCTTGCCGGGCTTCGCCTTCTTCGTCTTTGGCACACCACCCAGCGTATGCGGGTACGCGCAGTACCGTTCCGCCATGAGACTCGGAGTCCTCGACGTCGGTTCGAACACAGTGCACTTCATGGTGGTGGACGCCCACCCGGGCGCCCGGCCGCTGCCCGCCCACTCCCACAAGGCGGAGCTCAGGCTCGCCGAGCTGCTCGACGAGCGGGGCGCGATCGCGCCGCACGGCGTCGAGCGGCTCACCACGACCGTCAGGGACGCCCTCCTGGCCGCCGAGGAGAAGGGCTGCGAGGAGGTACTGCCGTTCGCGACCTCCGCTGTCCGGGAGGCCAGCAACGCCGACGCCGTCCTCGCGCGCGTGAAGGACGAGACCGGGGTCGACCTCCAGGTCCTCACCGGCGAGGAGGAGGCCCGGCTCACCTTCCTCGCCGCCCGCCGCTGGTACGGCTGGTCGGCGGGCAAGCTGCTCCTCCTCGACATCGGGGGCGGCTCCCTCGAACTCGCGTACGGCATGGACGAGGACCCCGACACCGCCGTCTCCCTGCCGCTCGGCGCGGGCCGGCTGACCGCCGGCTGGCTCCGGGGCGACCCGGCCGACCTCGACGACGTGAAGGCCCTCCGCCGCCATGTGCGCGCGCAGATCGCCCGCAATGTCAGCGAGTTCAGCCGCTCCGGGCGCCCCGACCACGTCGTGGCCACCTCCAAGACGTTCAAGCAGCTGGCCAGGATCGCCGGCGCCCCCGGCTCGGGCGAGGGCCTTTACGTCCAGCGGCGCCTTTCCCGCAAGTCCCTGGAGGAGTGGGTCCCGCGCCTGGCCGGGATGACCGTCCCCGAGCGGGCGGCCCTGCCGGGCGTCTCGGAGGGCCGCGCGGGACAGCTCCTCGCGGGCGCCCTCGTCGCGGAGGGCGCGATGGACCTGCTCGGGGTGGAGGAACTGGAGATCTGCCCCTGGGCCCTGCGCGAGGGCGTCATTCTGCGCCGCCTGGACCACCTGCCGGAGAACTGACCGGGCCGGGGCGCGGAGCGGGATGACGGGACGGGACACGGGGCGGGGTCACCGGGCGGGGCGCGGAGCGGCCTTACGGGCCGGGGCGCGGAAGCGGGCACGGAGCGGGGTCACCGGACGGGGGCACGAAGCAGCGTCGCGCCTTCCGGCGTGACCGGAACCACCCCCTCGCCCCCCGCCCCGCCCCGTACCCTGTCTCCGTGGCAGAACCAGTGGTGCGCGTCCCGGATGCGAAGGTCGCCCTGTCGACAGCCTCGGTCTATCCGGAGTCGACGGCGACGGCCTTCGAGATCGCCGCGCGCCTCGGCTACGACGGTGTCGAGGTCATGGTGTGGACCGATCCGGTCAGCCAGGACATCGAGGCACTGCGCCGGCTCTCCGACCACCACCAGGTGCCGATCCTGGCCGTGCACGCCCCCTGCCTCCTCATCACCCAGCGCGTCTGGTCCACCGACCCGTGGGTCAAGCTCCAGCGGGCCCAGGCGGCGGCCGAGCGGCTCGGCGCGTCGACGGTCGTCGTGCATCCCCCGTTCCGCTGGCAACGCCAGTACGCCAAGGACTTCGTCACCGGCATCTGGCGGATGGCCGACGAGACCGACGTGCGGTTCGCCGTCGAGAACATGTACCCGTGGCGGTACAAGGACCGCGAGATGCTCGCGTACGCCCCCGAGTGGGACGTCACCAAGGACGACTACCGGCACTTCACCGTCGACCTCTCGCACACCGCGACCGCCCGCACCGACGCCCTCGCGATGATCGACCGCATGGGCGACCGGCTCAGCCACGTCCACCTCGCCGACGGCAGGGGGTCCGCCAAGGACGAGCACCTGGTCCCGGGGCGCGGCACCCAGCCCTGCGCCGAGGTCCTGGAGCGGCTCGCGCTCACCGGCTTCGACGGTCACGTCGTGATCGAGGTCAACACCCGCCGCGCGATGTCCGCCGCCGAGCGCGAGGCCGACCTCGCGGAGGCCCTCGCCTTCACCCGGCTCCACCTCGCGTCGGCGGCCACCCGCCCCACCCGGGTCCCGCGGCCGTGACCGAACCGGCCCCCCGCCGCCGCGGCCGCCCGTCCCGTACCGAGGAGGAGAGCGGGCCCGGCGCGCGGGAACGCATCCTGGAGGCGGCCCGCGCGCAGTTCGCCGAGCGCGGCTACGACAAGGCCTCGGTCCGCGGCATCGCGAAGGCGGCTGGGGTCGACCCGGCGCTCGTGCACCACTACTTCGGTACGAAGGACGAGGTCTTCGCCGCCGCGGTCGAGGTCTCCTTCGAGCCGGCGACCGTCGTCCCCGCGATCGTCAGCGGCCCGCGCGAGACCATCGGGGAGCGGCTCGCACGGTTCTTCATCGGCGTCTGGGAGAACCCGGCGAGTCGGGCCCCGCTCCTGGCGATCGTCCGCTCCGCGCTGACCCACGAGGCCGCGGCCAAGGTGCTGCGCACCTTCGTGCTGCGGCGGCTCCTGGAGCGGATCGCGGACGAGCTCGACGTACCGGATCCGAAGTTCCGCGCGGAGCTGGCGGCCTCCCACATGATCGGGATCGCGATCATGCGGTACGTGATCCGGGTCGAGCCGCTGGCGACGGCGGACCCGGAGGAGATCGTGGCCATGGTGGCCCCGACGCTCCAGCGGTACCTGACCGAGGCCTGAGGTCCTCGGGCGGAGACCGACCGAAAGGTGAACAGCGGGTCCGGCATACGGACGCGTTGTCCAGATCTTGGTCCGTCGGCGTACGCTCGAAAGCAAGCACACCCATCACGAGGAGCGAGCGCGATGCCCGAGCTGAGGTCCCGCACTGTCACCCACGGACGCAACATGGCGGGCGCACGCGCCCTTATGCGCGCCTCCGGTGTACCCGGCGCGGACATCGGCCGGAAGCCGATCATCGCGGTCGCCAACTCCTTCACGGAGTTCGTCCCCGGCCACACCCACCTCCAGCCGGTCGGCCGGATCGTCTCCGAGGCCATCACGGCCGCCGGGGCCATCGCCCGCGAGTTCAACACGATCGCCGTCGACGACGGCATCGCGATGGGCCACGGCGGCATGCTCTACAGCCTCCCCTCCCGCGACCTGATCGCGGACAGCGTGGAGTACATGGTCGAGGCGCACTGCGCCGACGCCCTGATCTGCATCTCCAACTGCGACAAGATCACCCCCGGCATGCTGATGGCGGCCCTGCGCCTGAACATCCCGACGGTCTTCGTCTCCGGCGGTCCGATGGAGGCCGGGCGCGCGACCCTCGTCGACGGCACGGTCCGCACGCTCGACCTGGTCGACGCGATGTCCGACGCGGTGAACCCGAAGATCTCGGACGAGGACATCCTCCGGATCGAGGAGAACGCCTGTCCGACCTGCGGGTCCTGTTCCGGCATGTTCACCGCCAACTCGATGAACTGCCTGACCGAGGCCATCGGCCTCTCCCTCCCCGGCAACGGCTCGCTGCTCGCCACCCACACCGCCCGCAAGGGGCTGTACGAGGCGGCGGCCCGCACGGTCGTCGACATCACCCGTCGGTACTACGCCGAGGACGACGCCTCGGTCCTGCCGCGCGCGATCGCGACCCGCGGCGCCTTCGAGAACGCCATGGCCCTCGACATCGCCATGGGCGGCTCGACCAACACGATCCTGCACCTGCTCGCCGCCGCCCAGGAGGCCGAGCTGGAGTACGGCCTGCCGGACATGGACGAGGTCTCGCGCCGGGTGCCCTGCCTGGCCAAGGTCGCCCCGAACGTCGCCAAGGACCGCACGTACTACATGGAGGACGTGCACCGCGCCGGCGGCATCCCGGCCCTCCTCGGCGAGCTGTACCGCGCGGGGCTCCTGGACGAGGACGTCCACTCGGTCCACTCCCGCTCCATCAAGGAGTGGCTGGACACCTGGGACGTCCGCGGCGGCTCGCCGTCCGACGAGGCCGTCGAGCTGTTCCACGCGGCCCCCGGCTGCGTCCGCTCGGCGACCGCCTTCTCGCAGTCGGAGCGCTGGGAGGCGCTCGACGTGGACGCGGCCGGCGGCTGCATCCGCGACGCGGCCCACGCGTACTCGAAGGACGGCGGCCTCGCCGTCCTGCACGGCAACCTCGCCGCCGACGGCTGCGTGGTGAAGACGGCCGGCGTCGACGAGTCGATCTGGACCTTCGAGGGCCCGGCCGTGGTCTGCGAGTCGCAGGACGAGGCCGTCGAGAAGATCCTGAACAAGCAGGTCAAGGACGGCGACGTGGTCGTCATCCGGTACGAGGGCCCGCGCGGCGGCCCCGGTATGCAGGAGATGCTCTACCCGACCTCCTTCCTCAAGGGCCGGGGCCTGGGCAAGACCTGCGCGCTGGTCACGGACGGACGCTTCTCCGGCGGCACGTCGGGCCTGTCCATCGGCCACGCCTCCCCGGAGGCCGCCTCGGGCGGCACGATCGCCCTCGTCGAGGACGGCGACCGCATCCGTATCGACATCCCGAGCCGTTCGATCGAGCTCCTCGTCGACGAGGCCACCCTCGCCGCCCGCCGGGAGGCGCTGAACGGCGTCTACGCGCCGAAGAACCGGCAGCGCAAGGTGTCGGCGGCCCTGCGCGCGTACGCGGCGATGGCGACGAGCGCCGACAAGGGCGCGGTCCGGGACGTGAGCAGGCTGGGCTGACCCCGGCACCCACACGACCCGCGGCGGCGGGGAGCGGCCTTCGTGCCGCTC
>NZ_JBHXSA010000047.1:0-15801 GCF_042716475.1 Streptomyces sp. NPDC058671
ACCCTCTCGGGCTTTCCTCCGGGCTTCCCTTCGGTCTTGCGTTTCCGACTCTATCAGATCTTTCCGACCCGATTTCCTCGGTGCTTTCCGGTCCCTTTTGTTTTCACTCCGGGGGCCTTTCGGCGGTTCCGACTTTATCAGATGATCCGAGTCGGAATTCCTGCCTTCCGGAGAACCGTTCAGGCGCACGGCGGCGCCGGGTGGTTCCCGTTCTGGCGGAGCCGTAAACGTACTGGAGCGGGGCGCCCCGATGCAAATCGAGGTGCCCCGCTCCGGTGGTTGTGCTGGTCAGACCTCCACGACGACCGGAAGGATCATCGGGCGGCGGCGGTAGGTGTCGGAGACCCACTTGCCGACGTTGCGGCGGATCAGCTGCTGGAGCTGGTGGGGTTCGACGACGCCGTCCTGGAACGACTTGTTCAGGGCCTGGTCGATCTTCGGGAGTACCGCGTCGAACGCGGAGTCGTCGATGCCGGAGCCCCGGGCGTGGACGTGCGGGCCGCCCACGATCTTGCCGGTCGAGGCGTCGACCACGACGAAGACCGAGATGATGCCCTCCTCGCCGAGGATGCGGCGGTCCTTGAGGGAGGTCTCGGTGACGTCGCCGACCGAGAGGCCGTCGACGTACACGTAACCCGCCTGGACCTTGCCGGTGATCCGGGCGCGGCCGTCGACCAGGTCGACGACGACGCCGTCCTCGGCGATGACGATGTGGTCCTTGGGGATGCCCGTCAGGGCGCCCAGCTCGGCGTTGGCGCGGAGGTGGCGCCATTCGCCGTGGACGGGCATCAGGTTCTTCGGGCGGCAGATGTTGTAGAAGTACAGCAGCTCGCCGGCCGAGGCGTGGCCCGAGACGTGCACCTTGGCGTTGCCCTTGTGGACGACGTGGGCGCCCCAGCGGGTCAGGCCGTTGATCACGCGGTAGACCGCGTTCTCGTTGCCCGGGATGAGGGACGAGGCCAGGATGACCGTGTCGCCCGGGACGATGCGGATCTGGTGGTCACGGTTGGCCATCCGGGACAGGGCCGCCATCGGCTCGCCCTGGGACCCCGTACAGACCAGCACGACCTCGTCGTCCGGCAGGTCGTCGAGGGTCTTCACGTCCACGACGAGACCGGCCGGGACCCGGAGGTAGCCCAGGTCGCGGGCGATGCCCATGTTGCGGACCATCGAGCGGCCGACGAAGGCGACCCTGCGGCCGTACTCGTGGGCGGCGTCGAGGATCTGCTGGATGCGGTGCACGTGGCTGGCGAAGCTCGCCACGATGATCCGCTTCTGGGCGTTCGCGAAGACCGTGCGCAGGACGTTCGAGATGTCCTTCTCCGGCGGGACGAAGCCCGGGACCTCGGCGTTCGTGGAGTCCGAGAGGAGGAGGTCGATGCCCTCCTCGCTCAGACGCGCGAACGCGTGCAGGTCGGTGAGCCGGCCGTCCAGCGGGAGCTGGTCCATCTTGAAGTCGCCGGTGGCGACGGCCATGCCCGCGGGGGTGCGGATGGCGACCGCGAGCGCGTCCGGGATGGAGTGGTTGACCGCGATGAACTCGCAGTCGAACGATCCGAGGACCTCCCGGTCGCCCTCCTTCACCTCGAGGGTGTAGGGGCGGATGCGGTGCTCCTGGAGCTTGGCCTCGATCAGGGCGAGGGTCAGCTTGGAGCCGATGAGCGGGATGTCCGGCTTGAGCCGGAGCAGGTAGGGGACGGCACCGATGTGGTCCTCGTGGCCGTGCGTGAGCACGATGCCTTCGATGTCGTCGAGGCGGTCCCGGATGATGGTGAAGTCCGGCAGGATCAGGTCGACGCCGGGCTGCTCCTCCTCGGGGAAGAGGACGCCGCAGTCGACGATGAGTAGACGGCCGTCGAACTCGAAGACCGTCATGTTGCGGCCGATCTCACCGAGCCCGCCGAGCGGGATGACGCGCAGGGCGCCCTTCGGCAGCTTCGGCGGGGCGCCGAGTTCAGGATGCGGATGACTCAAAAGACTCTCCTCACCACGCACGCCACGTACCTCTTGGCACGCGGCGGGCATGACATTCGTGCACTTGCTGGTGTCAGTGTTCAGTTGTGAAGTTCGATGTCAGAGCTCTACCCCGCCTGCGGTCAGGTCGACCTTGAGCTGCTCGGTCTCCTGGGGGGAGAGCTCCACGAGCGGCAGCCGCAGCGGGCCGGCCGGGAGCCCCTGGAGGGCGAGGGCGGCCTTGCTGGTCATGACGCCCTGGGTGCGGAACATGCCGGTGTAGACCGGCAGCAGCTTCTGGTGGATCTCGGTGGCCTTCTGGACCTCGCCGCCCAGGTGGGCGTCGAGGAGGGCGCGGAGCTCCGGGGTGACGACGTGGCCCACGACGGAGACGAAGCCGCAGGCTCCGACGGAGAGCAGGGGCAGGTTGAGCATGTCGTCGCCGGAGTACCAGGCGAGGCCGGAGCGGGCGATGGCCCAGCTGGCGCGGCCGAGGTCGCCCTTGGCGTCCTTGTTGGCGACGATGCGCGGGTGCTCGGCGAGCCGGACGATCGTCTCGGTGTCGATCGGGACGCCGCTGCGACCGGGGATGTCGTAGAGCATCACCGGGAGCCCGGTGGCGTCGGCGATGGCCGAGAAGTGCCGGTACAGGCCCTCCTGCGGAGGCTTGCTGTAGTACGGCGTCACGGCGAGCAGGCCGTGGGCGCCGTCGCGCTCGGCGGTGCGGGCCAGCTCGATCGAGTGGTGGGTGTCGTTGGTGCCGATGCCGGCCACGACGTGGGCGCGGTCGCCGACCGCCTCCAGGACCGCTCGTACCAGCTCCGATTTCTCCGCGTCGCTGGTGGTCGGGGACTCCCCGGTGGTGCCGTTGATGACGAGGCCGTCGTTGCCTGCGTCCACCAGGTGGGTGGCGAGTCGCCGGGCACCGTCGAGGTCGAGTGCGCCGTCCGCCGTGAACGGCGTGACCATCGCGGTGAGGACCCGCCCGAAGGGGGTCTGCGGAGTGGAGATCGGAGCCATGGGTAACACGCTACTCGCTGCTCAGCGCCGGGTGTCCCTGAGGGGGGACAGGAGAAAGGAGCCCGGCGCTGCCTGCTCGGGGGTTCAGGCAGCGCCGGGTCCGTTTGATCAGCCTAGATGAACTTCGTGAAACGTCGCAATACGGACACTTCGCGTCGAGTGTTCGGACATCTGTGCGCCAACAGGGCCGGAGGGCCCTTCCTGCGGAGTAGCGCCCAGGTCGGTGGCCTCGGCCCCGAGGTCCTCCTTGAGAACGAGATTCGGCCGCTTTGATGAAGAAGGGCACCAAAACGCCGGATCCGTCGTCTCTCCCTGTGAAGCATTGACGTCGACTGAGGAGAGTGGCTCTGATGTTCCGCCGGGACGAGGCCGTACCGTTCGCGTTCGTCGCGGAGGCCGACCACTTCCGCAGTAACGTCACTCCCCCGCCACGGGAGCGCCTCGGCGCCGCGCAGATCGTCGGCCGTACGCTGCTCGGGATGACCGTCGTGGCCGGTCTCGTGGGGTCGCTGATCCTCGGGATGCCGTCCCTTCAGTCCGGGGACTCCGCCACTCGTCAGCAGCAGTCCGCGGCCTCCGACAACCGCTGAGGTAGCCTCACCGGGCACCGCCCCTTCGAGCGTGCCTGTGAGTGAGGACCTGTCGTGCCCCTGCCCTTTCTGACGGCCGACCGTGCTTTTGACACGACCGACCACGTCGCCCTGCCGTTCGACGATCACGACCAGTGGCGCCGTCCGTACCGGCCGGGGTCCTGGCGGGTCGGGTCTGCCGCGCTCGCGCTGCTGCTGGCCTCGTTCGTGCTCCTCGCCGCCGTGATCATCACCGCGGCCGGGGCCTTCGACGGCGGGGCCGCCACCCTGGGCGTCGCCGTGCTCGTCATCCTGGCCGCCCTGCGGATGCTCCGCATGGGCACCTGGGTCAGCCGCGCCGGAGTGCGCCGCGTGGCCTTCCTCTCGACCGTCACCGTGCCGTGGGCCAAGGTGACGTCCGTGCGGACCGTGCAGCAGCCGGTGCGCTGGCTGGGGCTCCCCCGAACCGTCCAGGGACAGGCCCTGGTGCTCGGCCGGCAGGGTGGTGAGCAGCTGATGCTGCTCACCGACCACAATGCCGACTTCCTCTCCCGGGTCGAGGCCTTCGACCGGGCGGCCGACACGGTCGAGGCCTGGAACGCCGAGTACGGGGTGGCCCCGACCGTCACGCGCTGACCGGACGCCCGTCGTGGAGGGCGATGGCCCGCTGCATCGCCTTGCGGGCCCTGGGGGTGTCGCGGGCGTCGTGATAGGCGACCGCGAGCCGGAACCAGCAGCGCCAGTCGTCGGGTGAGTCCTCCGTCTCGGCCTTGCGCCGGGCGAAGACCTCGTCGGCGGAGTCGCGGTCGATGCGGCCGCCCTCCGTGCGCTTCAGTTCGTCGACGGGCAGGCCGCCCTCCGCCTCCAGTTCGGTGGCGAGGCGGCCGGCCTGGCGCGCGAACCTGGTGTTCTTCCAGAGGAACCAGCCGCCGACGCCGGGCAGCAGGAACGCCACCGCGCCCATGCCCATGGCGGTGGGCTCGCCGGTGAGGAGCAGCAGGACGCCCTCCATGGCCACCACGCCGAAGACGAGGACGAGGACGGTGGCCAGGAAGACGTACGTGATCTTTCCGCCCATGGCCGTCAGCCCAGGTCCAGGAAGTGCTCAAGGCCGAAGGTGAGGCCCGGGGCGGTGGTCACGCGGCGGGCGCCCAGAAGGATGCCCGGCATGAAGCTGGAGTGGTGCAGGGAGTCGTGGCGGACGGTGAGGGTCTCGCCCTCGCCGCCCAGCAGTACCTCCTGGTGCGCGAGCAGGCCCCGGAGCCGTACGGCGTGGACGGGGACGCCGTCGACGTCGGCGCCGCGGGCGCCGGCCAGGGCGGTGGTGGTGGCGTCCGGCTGGGGGCCCAGGCCGGCGTCGGCGCGGGCCGCGGCGATCAGCTGGGCCGTCCGGGTGGCGGTGCCCGAAGGGGCGTCCACCTTGTTCGGGTGGTGCAGCTCGACGACCTCGACCGACTCGAAGTACGGGGCGGCGAGCTGGGCGAACCTCATGGTGAGGACCGCGCCGATGGAGAAGTTCGGGGCGATCAGGACGCCGGTCTCCGGGGAGGCGGCGAGCCAGGTCCGCAGCTGCGCGAGGCGCTCCTCGGTCCAGCCGGTGGTGCCGACGACCGCGTGGATGCCGTGGCGCACGCAGAAGTCGAGGTTCTCCATCACCGAGGCGGGGGTGGTCAGCTCGACGACGACCTGGGCTCCCGCGTCGGTGAGCGCCTCCAGCTTGTCGCCGCGGCCGAGGGCCGCGACCAGTTCCATGTCCTCGGCGGCCTCGACGGCCCTGACGGCCTCGGAGCCGATACGGCCCCGGGCTCCGAGGACCGCCACGCGCAGCTTGCTCATTGCTCTGGATTCCTTAGGGATCTCGTGGTCAGGAGACCGCGTGGTGGAGGCGGTCCGCCTGCTTGTCCTTCAGCGGGCCGATCACCGAGAGCGAGGGCCGCTGGGTCAGTACATCGCGGGCGACCTCCCGGACCTCGTCCGGGGTGACGGCCGCGATCCGGTCCAGCATGTCGTCGACGGACATCTGGGTGCCCCAGCACAGCTCGCTCTTGCCGATGCGGTTCATCAGCGCGCCGGTGTCCTCAAGACCCAGCACCGTCGAACCGGACAGCTGGCCGACGGCGCGGGCGATCTCGTCGTCCGTGAGGCCGTCGGACGCGACCTTGTCGAGCTCGTCCCGGCAGATCTTCAGGACGTCGTGGACCTGGCCCGGCCGGCAGCCGGCGTACACGCCGAAGAGACCGCAGTCGGCGAAGCCCGAGGTGTACGAGTACACGCTGTAGGCCAGGCCGCGCTTCTCGCGGACCTCCTGGAAGAGGCGGGAGGACATGCCGCCGCCGAGGGCCGTGTTCAGCACGCCGAGGGCCCAGCGGCGCTCGTCGGTGCGGGCCAGGCCCGGCATGCCGAGGACCACGTGGGCCTGCTCGGTCTTGCGGTTGAGCAGCTCGACGCGGCCCGCCGCGCGCAGGGTGCGCCTGCCGTCGCGGGGGGCGACGGGGACGGCGTCGGTGCGGCTGAGGGCGCCGGCCTTCTCGAAGGCGCGGCGGACCTGGCGTACCACCGTGGCGTGGTCGACGTTGCCCGCGGCGGCGACGACCAGGTGGGTCGGGTCGTAGTGCTTCTTGTAGAAGCGGGCGATCCGGCCGCGGGTGAGCCCGTTGACGGTGTCGACGGTGCCGAGGACGGGGCGGCCCAGCGGGGTGTCGCCGAACATCGTCCGCGCGAAGAGTTCGTGGACGACGTCACCGGGGTCGTCCTCGGTCATCGCGATCTCCTCGAGGATGACACCGCGCTCGGCGTCCACGTCCTCTGCGAGGATCAGCGAGCCCGTGAGCATGTCGCAGACGACGTCGATCGCCAGCGGCAGGTCGGTGTCGAGGACCCGGGCGTAGTAGCAGGTGTACTCCTTCGCCGTGAAGGCGTTCATCTCGCCGCCGACCGCGTCGATCGCGGCGGAGATGTCGAGGGCGGACCGCTTGCGGGTGCCCTTGAAGAGGAGGTGCTCCAGGTAGTGGGTCGCGCCGTTCAGCGTGGGCGTCTCGTCGCGGGAGCCGACGTGCGCCCAGATGCCGAAGGTGGCGGAGCGCACGGAGGGAAGGGTCTCGGTGACGATCCGCAGGCCCCCGGGGAGGGTCGTGCGCCGGACCGTGCCGACGCCGTCCTTGCCCGGGAGAAGCGTTTGGGTACGGGCGACGGCCCGCCCCTCCGAAGAGGGGCGGGCCGTCGTCACGGAACTACGGGACGTCACTGGTCGGTGTCGTCCTTGTCGTCCGCCGCGGCGTCCTCGTCCGCGATCACGGGGACCAGGGAGAGCTTGCCGCGCTGGTCGATCTCGGCGATCTCGACCTGGACCTTGGAGCCGATCGCGAGCACGTCCTCGACGTTCTCCACGCGCTTGCCACCGGCGAGCTTGCGGATCTGCGAAATGTGCAGCAGACCGTCCTTGCCGGGCATCAGGGAGACGAACGCACCGAAGGTGGTGGTCTTGACGACCGTACCCAGGTAGCGCTCGCCGACCTCCGGCATGGTCGGGTTGGCGATGCCGTTGATCACTGCGCGAGCGGCCTCGGCCTGCGAGCCCTGCGCGGCACCGATGTAGATGGTGCCGTCGTCCTCGATCGTGATGTCGGCGCCGGTGTCCTCCTGGATCTGGTTGATCATCTTGCCCTTGGGGCCGATGACCTCACCGATCTTGTCCACCGGGATCTTGACGGTGATGATCCGCGGCGCGTTCGGGGACATCTCGTCCGGAACGTCGATCGCCTCGTTCATCACGTCGAGGATGTGCAGACGCGCGTCACGGGCCTGCTTCAGCGCGGCGGCCAGGACCGAGGCGGGGATGCCGTCGAGCTTGGTGTCGAGCTGGAGCGCGGTGACGAAGGTCTTCGTACCGGCGACCTTGAAGTCCATGTCGCCGAAGGCGTCCTCCGCACCGAGGATGTCGGTGAGGGCGACGTAGTGCGTCTGGCCGTCGATCTCCTCGGAGATCAGACCCATGGCGATGCCGGCGACGGCGGCCTTGAGGGGCACACCGGCGTTCAGCAGCGACATGGTGGAGGCGCAGACCGAGCCCATCGACGTCGAACCGTTGGAGCCGAGGGCCTCGGACACCTGACGGATCGCGTAGGGGAACTCCTCGCGGGTCGGGAGGACCGGCACGAGGGCGCGCTCGGCGAGGGCGCCGTGGCCGATCTCGCGGCGCTTGGGCGAGCCCACGCGGCCGGTCTCGCCGACGGAGTACGGCGGGAAGTTGTAGTTGTGCATGTAGCGCTTGCGGGTCACCGGGGAGAGGGTGTCCAGCTGCTGCTCCATGCGGAGCATGTTGAGGGTGGTGACGCCCAGGATCTGGGTCTCGCCACGCTCGAACAGCGCCGAGCCGTGCACGCGCGGGATGGCCTCGACCTCGGCGGCGAGCGTACGGATGTCCGTGAGGCCGCGGCCGTCGATGCGGACCTTGTCCTTGATGATCCGCTCGCGGACCAGCTTCTTGGTCAGCGCGCGGTAGGCGCCCGAGATCTCCTTCTCGCGGCCTTCGAAGGCCGGGAGGAGCTTCTCGGCGGCGAGCTCCTTGATGCGGTCGAGCTCGGTCTCGCGCTCCTGCTTGCCGGCGATGGTGAGCGCCTTGGCGAGGTCGCCCTTGACGGCGGCGGAGAGCGCCTCCAGGACGTCGTCCTGGTAGTCCAGGAAGACCGGGAACTCGCCGGTGGGCTTGGCGGCCTTGGCCGCCAGGTCCGACTGGGCCTTGCAGAGGGCCTTGATGAAGGGCTTCGCGGCCTCGAGACCGGCGGCGACGACCTCCTCGGTCGGCGCCTCGGCGCCGCCCTTGACCAGCTCGATGGTCTTCTCGGTGGCCTCGGCCTCGACCATCATGATCGCGACGTCACCGTCGTCGAGGACGCGACCGGCGACGACCATGTCGAAGACGGCGTCCTCGAGCTCGGTGTGCGTCGGGAACGCGACCCACTGGCCCTTGATCAGGGCGACACGGGTGCCGCCGATCGGGCCGGAGAAGGGCAGGCCGGCCAGCTGCGTGGAGCAGGAGGCGGCGTTGATCGCGACCACGTCGTAGAGGTGGTCGGGGTTGAGCGCCATGATCGTCTCGACGATCTGGATCTCGTTGCGCAGGCCCTTCTTGAAGGAGGGGCGCAGCGGCCGGTCGATCAGGCGGCAGGTGAGGACGGCGTCCTCGGAGGGGCGGCCCTCCCGGCGGAAGAAGGAGCCGGGGATCTTGCCGGCCGCGTACATCCGCTCCTCGACGTCGACCGTCAGGGGGAAGAAGTCGAGCTGGTCCTTGGGGCGCTTCGAGGCGGTGGTCGCAGAGAGGACCATCGTGTCGTCGTCCAGGTAGGCGACGGCGGAGCCGGCGGCCTGCTTGGCGAGGCGGCCGGTCTCGAAGCGGATGGTGCGGGTACCGAAGGTTCCGTTGTCGATGACGGCCTCGGCGTAGTGGGTCTCGTTCTCCACTATGGGTTTCTCCTACGTGTTCGTCTTTGCGTCCGGGGCCCGTGTGGCCGGGGACGGTGTTCGACGGGGGCGGAGAAGCGCGCCTCGGGTGCTGGCCGGTCTTCGATCGAAGCACCCGGAAGTCGTTTCCGGGGGCCACTACCGAGGACCGGCGGCGAGCCGGCGGCTCCTCGCTCGTCGTTATGGGTTTGTGCGACCAGCCTAAATGGCGATACGCACTTTGTGCACGTACGGCAAAGGGAGCGGCCCCCTGAAAGTGGGAACCGCTCCCTCCGCAGCGTTCTCCATGGAACGGATTACTTGGCGCCGCCGGCCGCACCGCGACGGATGCCGAGGCGGTCGACCAGCGCACGGAAGCGCTGGATGTCCTTCTTGGCCAGGTACTGCAGCAGGCGGCGGCGCTGGCCGACCAGGATCAGCAGACCACGGCGGGAGTGGTGGTCGTGCTTGTGCTGCTTGAGGTGCTCGGTCAGGTCCGAGATGCGGCGGGAAAGCATGGCGACCTGGACCTCGGGGGAGCCGGTGTCGCCCTCCTTGGTGCCGAACTCGGTCATGATCTGCTTCTTGACAGCGGCGTCGAGAGCCACGCGGATCTCCTCTTTGGTCTTCGTGCGCCCGTGAGTGCCCCTGGTCTAGGTCTCAGGGGAAGCTTCCGTGACTCGACGGGCGAAGGTCCGATGGGCGCAGCTTCCAGAGGCTTCCGACCGAGTCGGGGGCATTCCGGGAGCGCGTACACAAACGGCCGTCACACAGCGTACCAGCTCGCCGGAGGGCCCCCGGCTCCCCTCCTCTACTTGCTGGTGAGGGAGCGGACCGCCGAGAAGACGTCGAGGACGGCGAGGCAGAGGGGGACGAGGGAGAGCAGGACGAAGGCCTCGGCCAGGTCGAGGAGGCGGCCCCAGAACGGTGAGAGGCCCTTCTTCGGGATGATCAGGCCGATCGCGGTGATCAGCGCCGCGCCGGAGGCGACGGCCGCGGTGAGCCAGATCGTACGGATGTCCAGGCCGCCCCGGTCGCCGTACATCAGGAGGTCCTTGACCAGGTCGGCCGGCGGGTTGAGGGAGAGGCCGAGGACGAGCAGCGCGATGGCGGCGATGCCCGCGACGAGGACGCAGGCGACCTGCGAGGTGTAGCGGAAGAGGCGGGCTCGCAGCAGCATCGCCAGGCCCGCGGCGAGGGCGAGGAGCTGGCCCCAGACGTTTCCGGCGAAGCCGAGGACGGCGGCGGAGCCGACGACGACGGCCGCGCAACCGCCGACCAGACCGAGGAGCATCTCGTGGCCGCGGCGGGCCTGGAGCGCGATGCGCTCGCCGTCGACGGGCTGCGCGTCCTCGCCGGCCGCATGCTGCGGGTCGCCGAGGAACTCCTCGTCGGCGGCGCTGCGCGGGGCGGCGTAGCCGATGGGGAGTCGGGCGAAACGGGCGGAGAGGCCGGGCAGGAAGGCGACGAGGCCGATGGCGACGGGTGCGCAGACGGCGGCGGTCTCGGTGGCGGTGGTCTCGGTGAGGATCGCGAGGAAGGTGGCGAGGGTGCCGACGCCGGCGAGGAAGGTGGCGGCGACGAAGGGGGCGTCGCCGCTGGGGGTGAGCGCGACGAGGGCCACCGAGGCGACGAGGACGGTGACGCAGCCGAGCAGGAACTGCAGGCGGCCGGGGCCCTCCCCGGCGTCGGGGCCGACGATGCCGGAGCCTGCGATGAGCAGCAGCGGCAGCGCGCCGAGACCGAGGGCGACGGCGGTCGCCCGGTCCGCGTACACGCGGGCGCGTACTCCGGCGAAGGCGGTGAGGAGGAATCCGGCGGCGCCCGCGATGATGCCGGGCAGGCTGTGCATGTCGTGGCGGACCGGGTCGGCGAACCAGAGGACGAAGCCCATGAGGACGAGGAGCAGGACGCCGCCGAGGAGTCCGGCGCCGCGCAGCAGCTCGTCGCCCCACAGGTGCCGGTCGCGGGTGACGGCGGAGGCGACGGCGTCGGACACGTCGTCGTAGACGGCGGGCGGCAGGGACTGGGCGAACGGGCGCAGGGAGAGCACCTCGCCGTCGAGGACCTGCTGGGCGGCGAGGGTGCGGGCGCCGTCGAGGACGGATCCGTCCCGGCGGACCAGGTGGTAGCCGGTGGGGGTGCCGGCGGCCTGGGTCTGTCCGGTGAGCCGCAGGATCTCCGGGTAGACGTCGGCGACGGCGATGTCCTCCGGGAGCGCGACGTCGATGCGGCTGTCCGGCGCCACGACGGTGACGCGGCAGAAGCCGGTCGCTGCGGTCGTACTCACGTGTGTGGACCCCCTGATTCGCGGTTGCGCACGATGCGCGCGCCACCCTACCGGGGACCGCCGGTGGGGGCTGCAAGTAGGATCGCCGTCCCATGGGGGAAGTCCGTGCGCCCGGCTGCCGACAGGGGTGCCGGGCGGATGCTCCCGCCACGAACCCGCCTCCAACGAGGGATTGATGCGCCGGTGAGCCAGATCGTCGTCAAACGCCCGCCGAGGTCTCTTCCGCCGGAAGTGCCCGGTGAGGAACTGGTCCTGGAGTCTCCGCCGGAACTTCCCCGGGGACAGCAGGAGTCGGCGTTGATGCAGCTCCTGCCGATGCTCGGCATGGGTTCGTCGGTGGTGTTCTTCTTCATGACGCCGTCTCCGATCATGCGGATCATGGGCACCCTGATGCTGGCGTCGACGATCGCGATGGCGGTCGCCCAGTTCGTCAGATTCCGTCGCGGTACGCAGGGGCAAATGGCCGATGTCCGCCGCGACTACCTCAAATACCTCGCGCAGACCCGGCGTACGGTCCGGCGCACGGCCCGCAGGCAGCGGGACGCGCAGCTGTATCTGCACCCCTCCCCCGAGCAGTTGTGGTCGGTGGTGGCCGAGGGCTCGCGGGTGTGGGAGCGCCGGGTCGGCGACCATGACTTCGGGCAGGCGCGGATCGGGCTCGGGGCGCAGCAGTTGGCGACGCCGCTCGTGGCGCCGGACACCGCGCCGGTGGACGAGCTGGAGCCGCTGTGCGCGGGGGCGATGCAGCAGTTCCTCGCGGTGCACGGCACGTTGGACGGGCTGCCGATGGCGGTGTCGATGCGGGCCTTCTACCACGTGACGGTGTCGGGTGAGGCGGAGTCGGCGCAGGCGGCGGCGCGTGCGCTGGTGGCGCAGCTGGTGACCCTGCACTCCCCCGAGGACCTGGTGGTCGCGGTGGTCGCGGCGCGGGCCTCGCAGGAGCGGTGGGACTGGGTGAAGTGGCTGCCGCACACCCAGGTCCCCGGGCAGGTCGACGGGGCCGGTACGAAGCGGTTGTTCGGCGACGACCTGGGCGAGCTGGAGAACCTGATCCGCTCCAAGCTGGACGGGCGGCCCCGGTTCTCCCGGGACAACCAGCCGGTGCTCGACCAGCCGCACGTGGTCGTGGTCCTCGACGGCGGGATGGTGCCGCCCGACTCGCTGCTCGCGGCGGCCGAGGGGCTCCAGGGCGTGACCATCGTGGAGGTCGTCTCGGGCGAGCTCGACGAGCCGCGCGGCGGCCTCTCGGTGGTCGTACGGCCGGGCCGGCTGTCGCTGGAGTTCGGCGGCGGCTTCGCGTACGAGGGGCTGCCGGACGGCATCTCGCTGCCGGCGGCCGAGGCCCTGGCGCGGCAGCTGGCGCCGTTGCGGACGGGCGGCGGGGACGACGACGAGCCGCTGCTCGCCAATCTGGACTTCACGGATCTGCTGAACCTGGGCGACGCCGCCTCGGTGGACGTGGCGCGGACCTGGCGGCCGCGGTCGGTGGCCGAGCGGCTGCGGGTGCCGATCGGTGTCGGCGAGGACGGCCAGCCGGTCATGCTGGACCTGAAGGAGGCCGCGCAGGAGGGCATGGGCCCGCACGGTCTGTGCGTGGGCGCGACGGGTTCCGGCAAGTCGGAGCTGCTGCGGACGCTGGTGCTGGGCCTCGCGGTGACGCACTCCTCGGAGACGCTGAACTTCGTCCTCGCCGACTTCAAGGGCGGCGCGACCTTCGCGGGCATGTCGCAGATGCCGCACGTGGCGGCGGTCATCACCAACCTGTCGGACGACCTGACCCTGGTCGACCGCATGGGCGACGCGATCCGCGGTGAGCTCCAGCGGCGCCAGGAGCTGCTGCGGTCGGCGGGCAACTACGCCAACATCCACGACTACGAGAAGGCGCGGGCGGCCGGCGCCCCGCTCGAACCGCTGGCCTCGCTGGTCCTCGTGATCGACGAGTTCTCCGAACTCCTCACCGCCAAGCCCGACTTCATCGACATGTTCATCCAGATCGGCCGGATCGGCCGCTCGCTGGGCGTGCACCTGCTGCTGGCCTCGCAGCGCCTGGAGGAGGGCAAGCTGCGCGGCCTCGACACGTATCTGTCGTACCGGATCGGTCTGCGGACCTTCTCGGCGGCGGAGTCGCGGACGGCGATCGGCGTGCCGGACGCCTATCACCTGCCATCGGTGCCCGGTTCGGGCTATCTGAAGTTCGGTACGGACGAGATGACCCGCTTCAAGGCGGCGTACGTCTCGGGGACGTACCGGACGGGCGGCCCGCGCCTGGAGATCGGGCAGATGCCGGTGGAGCGGCGTCCCGCGCTGTTCACGGCGGCGCCGGTACCGGTGGTGTACGCGGCGCCCGACCCGGCGTACCTCACGGCCCGGCGCGCGGAGGAGGACGACGCGCTCGCGGACACCGTCCTCGACGTGATCGTGCGGCGCCTCGAGGGGCAGGGGGTGCCGGCGCATCAGGTGTGGCTGCCGCCGCTCGACCAGGCGCCGTCGCTCGACCAGCTGCTTCCGGGGCTCGCGCAGACGGCGGACCGGGGGCTCACGGCGACGGAGTACACGCGTCAGGGCGGGCTCACGGTGCCCCTCGGCCTCATCGACAAGCCGTTCGAGCAGCGGCGCGAGGTGCTGTACCGGGACTTCTCGGGTGCGGCCGGTCACATGATGGTGGTCGGCGGTCCGCAGTCCGGGAAGTCGACGATCATGCGGACGCTGGTCTCGTCGTTCGCGCTCACCCACACCCCGGCCGAGGTGCAGTTCTACTGCCTGGACTTCGGCGGCGGCGGCATGAGCTCGCTGGCCGACCTGCCGCACGTCGGCGGGGTGGCGTCCCGGCTCGACCCCGAGCGGGTGCGCCGGACGGTCGCCGAGGTGATGGGGGTGCTCAACCGGCGGGAGGAGTTCTTCCGTACGCACTCCATCGACTCGATGACGACCTACCGGCGCAAGCGGGCCGCGGGCGACCTGCCGGGCGAGGCCTGGGGCGACGTGTTCCTGGTCGTGGACGGCTGGGGCAGCTTCCGCAACGACTACGACATGCTGGAGCCGATCGTCTCCGACATCGCGGCGCGCGGTCTGGGGTACGGCATCCACGTGGTGATCACCGCCTCCCGGTACATGGAGGTGCGGGCGGCGCTCAAGGACCAGATGCTGGGCCGGCTCGAGCTGCGGCTCGGTGACGTCATGGACTCCGAGTTCGACCGGAAGGTCGCGGCGAACGTGCCGCCGGGGGTGCCGGGGCGCGGCCAGGTGCAGGAGAAGCTGCACTTCATGGGGGCGCTGCCGCGGATCGACGGGTCGAGTTCGTCCGCCGACCTGTCGGAGGGCACGTCGGCGTTCGTGCAGGCGGTGAAGGCGAGCTGGACCGGGGCGCCGGCGCCCGCCGTCCGGCTGCTGCCGCGCAAGCTGCCCGCGGAGCGGCTGCCGAAGGGCTTCGAGTACCCGCAGCACGGCATCGCGATCGGTATCGACGAGACGAACCTGGAGCCGGTGTTCGTCGACTTCGAGTCGGACCCGTTCTTCCTCGTCTTCGGCGAGAGCGAGTCCGGCAAGACGGCGCTGCTCCGTCTCATCGCGAAGCAGCTGTGCGAGCGGTACACGCCGGAGCAGGCGAGGATCGTGGTGGGCGACTACCGGCGGACGATGCTGGAGGCGGTGGCGCCCTCGCACCTCCTGGAGTACGCGCCGATGGCCTCGGCCATGCAGATGCACATGGAGGCCATCGCCACGGTGATGACGAAGCGGGCGCCGAAGCCCGACATCACCCCGCAGCAGCTGCGCGACCGGAGCTGGTGGTCGGGTCCGCAACTGTTCGTCCTCATCGACGACTTCGAGCTGGTGGCGACCAACTCCGGGAACCCGCTCGCGGTCCTGGTGGAGAACCTGCCGTTCGCGCGGGACGTCGGCATCCGGTTCATCGTGGCCCGCAACCAGGCGGGTGCCTCGCGGGCGATGTACGAGCCGTTCATGCAGCGGATGCGGGAGTTGGGCGCGCAGGGGGTGATCCTCTCCGGCGACCCGCAGGAGGGCGACATCCTCGGCAACGTCCGGGCGCGGCCGATGCCGCAGGGCCGGGGCACGTTCGTGTCGCGGAAGCGGGGCGCGCCGCTGGTGCAGCTGGGCTGGCTGCCGGAACAGCACTGAGCGGAGCGGTCCCTCCCACTACTGTGGGAGGGACCGCCGTACCACCGCGAAGGGAACGCGCCGATGACCGACGCCCACCAGACCAGCACCGAGAGCGCGGACGCCGCCCTGGCCGCCGAGAAGCAGCGGCAGAAGGACGAGCTGTACGCGCTGGACATCTCCGGCGTCGAGTGGCAGGGCGCGCCGGGGACGAGTCCGGACGAGGAGCGGGTGGAGATCGCGCGGCTCCCGGAGGGGGCGGTGGCGATGCGTTCGTCCCTCGACAAGGAGACGGTGCTGCGTTACACGAAGGCCGAGTGGGACGCGTTCGTCCTCGGCGCCCGGGACGGCGAGTTCGACCTGCGGTAGGCGGCGGACACGCGTGAGGGGGTGGCCCGTCGGACGGGCCACCCC
>NZ_JBHXSA010000048.1:0-15040 GCF_042716475.1 Streptomyces sp. NPDC058671
TCGCGCAGCTCCCAGGTCGACATCGTCCAGAACATCGGACGCGCCCTGCGCCCGAACCCGGACGGCAGCGTGAAGACGGCGCGGATCATCATCCCCGTGTTCCTGCAGCCCAGGGAGGACCCGAAGGACATGGTCGCCTCGGCCAGCTACCAGCCCCTCGTCGACATCCTCCAAGCCCTGCGCTCACACTCCGAACGCATGGTCGACCAGCTCGCCTCCCGCGCCCTGACCCGCGGGACCGAACGCCGACGCCTCCACATCCACCCCGCTGGCGCGGCCGGCCCGGAGAACGGGGACATGCCCGAGGAGACCAGCCAGACGCAGCAGGAGGCCGACCGGGTCACCTCGGTCGTGGTCAACTTCGCCTCCCCCCGCGACGCCGCCGACATCGCCGCCCTCACACGCTGCCGCGTCATCCGCCCCCAGTCCCTCGTCTGGCTCGAGGGCTACCAGGCCCTCATCCGCTGGCGTACCGAGAACGGGATCACCGGGCTGCACGCCGTCGCCTATGACGTCGAGACCGTAGTCGGGACGACGAAGGCGTTCCCGCTGGGGCGATGGGTGCACCAACAGCGGAAAGCGCTGCGGGCCGGTGAACTCGACCCCCACCGCAAAAACCTCCTCGACGACGCCGAAGCCGGGATGGTGTGGGAACCCGGCGACGAAGCATGGGAAACCAAACTCGCCACACTCCGCTCCTACCACCGGGCCACCGGCCACCTCGCACCCCGGCAAGACGCGATGTGGGGCGAAGGCGAGGGAGAGGGCCTGGTGCCGGTTGGGCAGCACATGGCCAACCTCCGCCGCAAGGACGGCCTCGGGAAGGACCCGGAACGGGCCGCCGCACGCGCACAGCAGCTGACGGAGATCGACCCCGACTGGAACTGCCCCTGGCCCCTCGACTGGCAACGCCACTACAAGGTGCTCGCCGACCTCGCCGCCGACGAGGACGGCGGAGTGCTGCCCGACATCCAGCCCGGGGTGCTGTTCGACGGCGACGACATCGGACGATGGCTCCAACAACAGCGCAAGCCCGCCACCTGGACACAGCTGTCCACCGAACAGCAAGAACGACTGACGAAGCTCGGCGTGCAGCCCGACCAGGCACCGGCCCCCGCCCCGACGGCGGCGCGTACGATGAAGGGCCCGAACAAGGCACAGCAGGCATTCCAACGCGGCCTGACCGCCCTCGCCCAGTACGTCGCCCGAGAGGGCGAGTCCACGGTGAAGCGGACCCACCGAGAGAAGATCGTCATCGACGACCAGGAACACGATCTGGCCCTGGGGATCTGGTACGCCAACCAGAAACAACGCCGCGACAAGCTCACCGCAGAGCAGCTCGCCGCCCTCGCGGAGCTGGGTGTCAGTTGGGCCTGACGTCGACAGCGAGATCCCGGGGCCGCGACGATCCCGGGGTCTCGTGCGTGAGGACCGCTGCAACTCGGTTGTCACGTCGTCTCGGCGGGGCAGTCAGATCCGCACGCCCGTGGCAATGGGGAAGGCTGCGGGCGGGGGGAAGGCAGTCTCTTGCGCTCCACGACGTCTTCACCGGTCTACGGACGCCAGAACCTGAAGTAACGGCGGAGACTTGCCCTGCGTCGCGGCCGCTGCTCTTCTCTGTCGTGGGCGGCCAGTAGGCGGCGGTCGCGCTCCTGGTTCTGGTCGATTTCCGCCGGTGTGTAGCGGCGGCTCCAGCGGACGCGGCTGGCACGGATCCAGTAGTGCGACTGGCATGGAAGGGACCAGTTGCCGATTGAGGGGGTGAGGGAGACGTTCTCGCCGTCATAGGTGAGGGACCACTGGGCTGGGGAGAGAGGCGTGACGATCTCGTGGCCGCAGCCGCAGCAGCATAGGTGGCTGCAGGTGCGGTAGGGGATCGAGATGTAGAGGACCCCTGCGTCCATGGCCGGGGGAAAGGTCTCGGTGAAGACCGGGCGCAGGGTGTCTGGTGGGGTCACGGGAGGTCCTCGTTGGCGATCTCGTTGGTGATCAGTGAGTACGTGGTGTGGGCCTCGTCGGTGGCGTCGGCGTAGATGCCGAGGGAGCGTTTCCAGCGGATGACGGCCAGGTTGGCGTTGAGTGCGTTGAGGTCGGCGGTCTGGATGTTGCTTGCGTAGGCGTCGCGTTCGGGTGCGGGTCGGGGAATGCGGTGACGTGCGGTGTCTCGGCGGCCGGGGAGGCTGGTGGTGATGCGGAGCAGTCCGCTGAGGTGGCCGTCGATCTCTTCGATGCCCATGCCGACGTCGATGAACGGCACGTCGTGGGCTTCGAGCCAGTTCATTACGGGAAGCTTGCTGGCGGCGTCGTCGGAGGCGAGGAAGACGAATGTCGCCCCGTCGAGGAGGGCGAGGTTGTCTTCGTCGAGGTACTGCACGCAGCCGGTCACACCGCGGTGCATGTGGGTGTAGACAGAGGCGAAGTAGGTGGCCTTGGACGGTCGGGCGCGGAGGGTGTCGAGGGTAGCGGCGCCGGGGGCGCGGAAGGCGTTGTGGTTGTCGAAGGTGTCGCCGTCGATGAGGAGAATCGAGTCGACCTCGGTCTTGGCGACCTGGTCGAGGATGTAGCTGCCGCTGCCGCCGAGGCCGACGATGGCAATGCGCTGGCCCCGGAAGCGGCGGTTGACGGCCGTGATGCCGGCGCGGGAGGTGGCGGTGTCGCGGTAGGCGAAGGGGCTGTCGTCGTCGATCTCCTGCCATGCGGCGCCAGGGGTGGGCGTGGCCGAGGGGTCCAGGGCTTGGGCGTGGTCGGCGACGATCCGCACGTATGCGGTGATTTTCGTGTATTGGTCGGGGTAGCCGTCCGGGGGCTTGCTGGAAAGCATGAAGTTCGCCTGTACTCCGTCGGCGATGACCCGTGTTTCCGGATTGGCGAGGGTCAGGGGGCGGCCGTGCTCGTCGCAGGGAGTGGAGCCGCCGAACCAGATGCGGTGGTCGGTACCGGGGACGAGGCGGTCTCCGGCGACGGTGATGGGGTGGACGAGGAAGCCGTGCTCGACGGTGCGGTTGTCAGTGACGTACGGGATCCGAACGATGACGTGCCCGGCGACGAGAGTGACCTCGTAGCCGTCGTCGAGGAGGCGGGCAAGATCGGGGTCACGAGCGAGAAGTGCGGTAGACATCGAAGACCATCTCCTTCTTCACTCGGACGTCGTGGCCGGCGGTGAGACTGCCCGCGCCGTGGCCGTCGTGGCCGCGGCTGTAGCGGACCGTGTAGGTGTCCTGGTCATTGGGCTGCTGACCGGGGTAGGCCAGAGCGACGACCTGCTCGTAGGTAATCTCCTTCGCCTCCCAGGTATGGGGGCGGGCATTGACGAGGATCGTGACGGGCTTGGAGTCGTGGTTGTCCTGGGACATGGGGTCCTCCTGGAATGGGGAGCGCGTGTTCGGACTGGTGGATGCCGGGTCCCGGCGCGCCGCTGCGGGAGCGGCGCGCCGGACAGCCGGGGGCGATGTGACAGTCAGCGCCTGGGAAGGGCGAGGAGGTTGTTGGTCCACACGCCATCGGCACGGGTCCGCAGGTACTTCTCGCCCCGGGCGGGCGTCGTCACGAGCACTTCCGTGCGGCGGCCGGCTGCGTCGCTGGTGTAGGCCTTGCCAGCCTTGTTTTCGATCCAGTGGACGATCTCGGCCCGGGTGTTGTCGCCGGTCTTGCCGGTCGCCTGGTTGGTCCACCACAGATGGGTGATGTGCTCGTGTGCAGTTCCGCCAGTGGTCAGGCGCACTGCGGTGATCTGGATAGCCATGTTGTGTTCCTGCCGGCAACGTTCCGACGGGTCTCCGCGGCCGGCGCCCGGGTTCCGTGAGCACCCTGGGTGGGGTGCTTCGCCTGGGACAGACGACATAACTCGCGGGTAGCAGGATGCGGTGGCTGGCGGGGTGTCAGGAGCAGTCGAGGCAGCGGTCGCTGCCCGGGGCGAACATGGCGGGCGGGTGCACGATGAAGCAGCCGGGGCAGGAGCGGCCTGGGGTGCGGGGTGGGCAAGCGCAGCGGCCGCAGTCGGGGCACTGGGGAACGCGGCAGCGCGTGCAGGCGGGGTCGAAGGAGCGGTAGTGCTCGTCGCAGTTCGCGCAGATGTAGCTGCGCGCCTGGGGGCCGGTATCGGCGGTGGGCAGGGTGAAGGAGCGCCAGGGGGCGGAGTCGGTGACGAGGACGGCGACGGTGTAGCCGTCCATGGGGGCGGTGTCGGCGTGGAGTTCGTCTCCGCGGATGCCGTCGCGGTAGCGGACTCGGGTTCGTCCTTGTGTGCGGCCGGAGCCGGCCAGGGCGCGGTCGATGACGGGGATGTCGCCTTGGAAGCTGCCGCGGCGCAGGGGCGGCAGGCCGTGGGAGGCGGCGAAAGCAAGGTGTCCGGCGGGCTCGAGGAGGAGAACGTGGCCGGGAGCGGGGAGGTGCTGGGCTGCCCGCACGCAGACGGCCATACGGGAGGCATGGCTCGCTGCCCACAGGAGGGCGATCGCGGATGCGGTGGGTCCTTTGGCGTCCAGGTGCTGGTCGACGAGGTGTGCGGGGAGCAGAATCTGGGCGGCGAACGCGTCGCAGGCGGCGTCTTCGAGGAGGACGCCGCGGTCGGCTTCCTTGCTGAAGGGCTCCATGAGGGCGAAGCTGTTCTTCTGCAGGTGGTGGCCGAGTTCGTGCAGAGCGGTGAAGTCCCGTCGTGCGTGGCTGGCGGAGGTGGCGACGGACAGGCGGGGCGGGGGGCCGTAGTCGTACGCTCCGGCGACGCTGCAGCCTTGCGCCGTCTCGTTCTCGGGAACGTCTTTGACAGTGAGCTCGGGCCAGGTCCGCAGTTCCGCGAGAGCACCGTGTACCAAACGTTCGACGGCGCCGGGGTGGGCTGCTTCCAGTTCTGTGATCATGGCGGCGGCCTGGGTGCGGGCGACGCCGGCGAGCACGTGGTTAACCACTCGGGGGTACCCCCTGTTCTTCTCTAGTTGTCCAGGAGGAGTTCGAAGTAGCGGTCGGTGCGTGCGGTCCAGTTCGGCTGGGTGCGGTTGTCGTCGCGTGCCGCGAGCGTGTAGATGCCATGGGCGGCGCGCAGGCGGGCGGCGTGTTCGCTCTCGTCGTACTGGGCGGCCAGTTTCTTGACCTGGCTGCGGCGCAGGGGCCGGTTGAGTTCGTGTACGACCGCGGGCGGTAGTGCGGGGTTGGCGTCGAGGACGCGGGCGGCGGGCTGGCCGAGGAGGGCGGCGAGCGTGGCGGCCTGTTCGGCGGTGAGGGGCTGCTGCCCCCTCCATACGTCCAGGGCGTGGGGTGGTGCGAGGTTCAGTTCGGCCGCGAGCTGCTGGACGGTGATGCCATGCTCACCAAGAAGCTCGGCGAGGCCGCCTGACCCTTGCGGCGCCCATTGTGCCGAGGCGAGAACCTCGAGGTGGCCGGTGAGGACAGCGCGGTACTCGCCGGCCGCTGCGGACGAGACGGTTTCGCTGCCCCACCGGGCTCCGGACACGGTGTCGGCGAGCATGCGGGAGGTGAGGGTGTCAGGGCGGCTTGTCAGCTCGCTGACCTGCCGGTCCAGCACGCACCACGGAAGGGTGGCTTCCAGGCCCCACCACAGAGCCACTGGCTGCTCCAGGGTGGTCGCCGGGGCGGGCAGGAGCAGGGTGTCGGCGTCGGCGTAGCGTTCGAAGGAGACCGGTACGGCGCGGGCGGTGTCGTCGTCACCGGTTGTGGTGATCAGCAGGAGCTGGATGGTGTCCTGCCACACCGCGCGCCAGATCTGCCCGGGGCGTGGGTCCTGGGGCGGCGTGGTGGCCGCTCGGTGGACGGCCTCGGGCACTTTCAGGTTCGCTGCAGCGGCTAGGAGCCTTTGGTAGGCAGTGGTGTGGACAGAGCTCATGCCGTCTCCCCCGTCTCCTCGGCTGTGGTCCATCAGCGCATTCTCTTCTCACTGGGTCCAGACGACGTAACTGGGGCCGTCACGGCGCAGCCTCGCCGCAGCGCCGTAGCAGAGCAGCCATGACCGCCTTCGGATCGCTGTCCGCGGACAGGGCGTGGGAAAGCATTGTCTTGAGGTTGGACCGCACCACCGCTGCATGGCCTTGCCGGATCTCCAGCAGCTGCGCCGCGTGGTGGGCGTCCTTGTCGAGGTAGGGAAGCAGCAGGCGCTCGTTGGGTGAGAGGCGTTGCCAGATGTCCTCGGCCACCCCCTCGGACCCGGTCGGGTCCGGTGCGACGGCCGCCGCATGCCGTTCGACGGTTTCGGCCACGGTCCCTTCATCGGCGTACAGGGCGGTGAAACGGGCCGGCGCCAAAAGCTCGAACCGGGCCTCGAGGACCTTGGCGAGGTCTTCCTCCCGCACCGCTCCCTGCGCGTGCCGGAGCACGGACATCAGGATGGTCTTCAGGGCGTGGACGGTCTGCTGGGGTGTGGGGCCGGAGTGGTTCCAGCGGGTGATGCCGACGCCTCTGACTTGTGCGGCGTGGGCGATGAGGTCGTCGAGGTCTCCCTGCCACACGGCTCCGTCGGCTTGGTCGGCCAGGGCCCAGCGCGGCGGGGAGCCTGGGATCTTGCGGTAGGCGGCGTCCTCGCCCATCAGCCGGGCGATACGGCGCCGGAGCTTGCCTCGCGGTGTCTTCTTCGCCTCGTCGATGAGGAAGTTCCTGATCGACGCGAGAAACAGTCGTTCCAGTGAGGCTTCGTCGGCGGCCTGGGTGAAGCAGACGGTCACGAACCGTTGTCCCGCTCCTTCCTGGGACAACATCGCGCCGACCACATCGTAGGCCGCGTCATCACTCCACACCGTGTGCCCCTCAGGGGGCGGAAAGCCGGTGCTATGGCGGACCTGGTGGACCAGCCTGCGCAGCAGTTCCAACGTGGCCGGCCCGAACCCGCCGTTCTGCAGCTCCTCGTACGCGCTGTCTGTCACGAGCCCCACCCCGATCCCTGCTCCCCGGCGGACATCTACGGCCGCGGGTTTCGAGTCTGCATACACCAGCATCGCCTCCTCTGGCATGCGACACGCGCATATTTCCCTTGTTCGCGGAGGAGAACCATGACCATCCGCTTGTTTCGGCGGAACTGGTCGATCACCGCTCGCTTCACCGCAGTGCGGCCGTAGGCGGTCAGGGAACCTTGCCCGGCGGTGAGGAGATCCCACCGCCGGTAGACGTCCTGCACAGCGTCCTGGGCGCCGTGCAAGTCGCCTGCCTGGGCCCGGGCCAGTCGGGAGAACGCCTCGATGGTCTCGAGGACGAAGGACTCGAAGTCTGCTCCTGGGGCGGCCTCGCTCACACAGCCTCCCGCGTGGCGATGGCCCGGTGGCCGGCCGGCTCGGCTGCGTCCTTGCGGAACAGCCACGCCGGCCGTCCCTGCTCGAAGCGAGCCGCGGCGCCGCCGTCGGGCAGGGACTGCGCCATCGCGACCATAGCGGCGCGCTGCTCGCGCTCCGCCCGGGTCTCGATGTGCGCCTTCACGAGCATCTTCACGACGCCCTTGGCACGGCGCATCGTGAAGAACAGCAGAACCAGCACGGGAAGTGACACCCGCCCGCTCCCACCCAGTACGACCAAGTCATCCACCAGGCCTTCCAGTAGTGACGAACTCGTTGATGAAGTCACAAGGCCCTCATCCCTTACACGCCGCAGGAGGCCCGGATCCGGATGCCGGATGGCAAGAATTTTCCCAACTCCCCCTACCGACCCGCCCCTCGCTCTGTTTCCCCAGGTCAAACGGTTGTCAGGGCTGGAAGACTGATGCAGGCGGGAAGGGTCCGCCTCGAATCCGGGTTTCCGAGGGGCGCGCCGGCCGGGCGTTCGTCTGGCGCTGTGAGACGAGCCGGCGCCGGGGCGGCTGAGGGGCCCTTGATCGCGACGGCTCTGGTCGGCAGGAGTGAGGGGGTCTCGATCTACTGAGCATCCGTTGCGAAAGCGCCCGCCAAGACGGTGAGCACGAGACCGTGGTGGAGTGACCCAGTACCCCAGCCTCCTGCGGATCGCTCCCCTGCAGGGCGAGGCGGCCTCGTCGCTGATCTGCCGCATCGCCAGCCGCTACGGGCTCGAAGCGAAAGCATTGCGGTCCTGCTGGCACTGGCGCAACCAACAGCCCAAACACGAAAGCGGAATTCCGCGAGCCGACGCCGAGGTGCTGCTGAATGCGGCTGGACGGCAGCTTCTAGCGGGGCTGTGCGGCGTCGAGGAAGGCATGCTGGTGCGGGCGTTGCCGTCCTGGGGACAGCAAGACGCCAAGCTCCCTGCCGGAAGGGACGGAGTGCCGGCTGCGGTGTGGCGGATCGGCGGCGTGGTTGTTGGGCCGGTGGCGTTCGGCTGCGGGCTGTGTACGGCGCAGCGCACAGGGACGGCCGTGCGAGTGGTGCGATACGTCCCGCGGTGGGAACGGGTGTGCGTGCGGCACGGGCGGTGGCTCCTGGACGCGAACGCCGACCAACCCTTGGAGAACCTCTCTCTGCGTGACAGTCCCGAGGTCGTCGCGGCGCAGCGATGCTGGGCTGTGATGGAGCGTCGTGCTCGGCGGGCAGGGGTGGAGCCGGGTGCGGTGTTCGGACTCGCGCGGGCGGTGGTGTGCCGGTGGTGGGAGCACTCCCTTCAGTGGGAGCAGGAAGAGATCTGGCCCCGGCGTCTGCAGCAGGTCGTCGGCGGCGAGGTTGGTGGTGACGTCGCTCGGTGGCGTGCCGTCGGCCGGGACGTAGTGGTCTATCCCGAGGTGGTCGGCGTGGCTGGTGCGCTGCTGGATCCCGCCGTCGAAGAGCTGGTGTGGGCCGACAGCGGTTGGGAACGTCCGCGGCCGCGGCCCGGGGACGGCCAGTTCGGGCGGCGTCTCGGAGAGCTGGTGGGGCGGCCCTGGCTCGGGCGGCTGATCGCGACGGACGGTGGACCGCTGGTCTCGTGGCAGGCCGCCATTATCCGTCGGCGACGGCATACGGCGGCGGTTGATCCCTACGATGCCGGTCCGTGGAGGGTCAGGGCCGATCAGGAGCCGCCCACCATGGCAGCCCTGCTCCGTGAGCAGACACGGGAGAAGAGCGCGGGTGGTTCCGGTACGAACTGGCGCTCCACCGTCCCTCCCGAGCAGCGCATGTTAATCACCAACCTCATCGAGGCCGCCCAAGAGGAGCTGTTCCAGCTGCGCGGCGCGCACCAGGACCGCACCGCCGACGCCGCCCGCCTTCTCCTCCAGCGACTCAGCCACTCCATCGACCTACTCGACCAGGCCCTGCGGGAAACAGCGCTCGCAGCAGTGAACGCGGGCGTCGCTCTCCACGACGTCGAGCAATGGGCAGGCCTCGGGACCGTCACCACGGACGAGAACGACGAGTAGACGGACGCCTACGAAGGGGTGTAGCCGGCACGGCTACCGCATCAGGGCCTCCCACGCGATCAGAACACGCAAACTGGCCCAAACTGCTGGTTGAGATAGTTGGCTCGGTCCCGTGACGAGCTTGGCAGACACGGGCGGCGCGCAGCAGAGTGCGGCCACAGGGGGTCCGGATTCGAGGTGGCGTTCGCCGGGTTCGGCGGGCAGGCCGTGCAGCAACGGTGGGTGGATGCGGCGGTGACCGTCGCGTTCGAGGAACTCGAACCGGTCTCCGCTTTCCCGGTGGTCCCCGGCAGACGCTGGGGACCAGGGCTGTGGTGGTCCGCAACCACCGGGCGCCATGTCGCCTGCGGGTCGAACGCGATGCGAGCCCAGTTGATGGTCCTGGACCGTGACCCGGACGTCGTTGGTCTGGCTGGGCGGCCCGTGCGGCTGCAGTGGCACGACGAACAGGGGCGGGGGCGATCGTGGACTCCGCAGCTCTTCGCCCGGCGTGCGGACGGCACCGCGCTGCCGCCGTGATGATGGAGCGGGCGTGTGAGCAGGTCGGCTGGAAATACCTGCGCCTGGACCCACTCGATGAGTTACTGGCGGCCAATCTGAGGTGGCTCGCCGGCTACCGGCACCCCCGCAACCAGGTCCGCCCCGCCCTCACCGCCGCCATCCAGGAAGCCTTCGCCTGCCCGCGGCCACTGATCGAGGGCGTCGAAGCGGTCGGCGACCCGATCGAAGTCCTCCCCGCCGCCTTCCACGCCCTGTGGCACGGACACCTGCACGTTCCCCTGGACAAGCCGCTGCACGAACGCATCCTGGTCCAGGCAGGCACCCTCCCGTCATCCGAAGCCCTTACGGCCGCCGGTGTGCACCATGAGGCCGGCGGCGGCGGCCGGTTCCGAGAGGTGCCATGACCGCGCCGCGCAGCGGACGGCCCGTCGTAGCGGTCGGCGCGCACATCGACTTCGGCGGTGCGAGGTGGCAGGTCGTGGCGCTGGCCGGGCAGTCCGTCCACCTTGCCGGCGACGACGGCAGCAGTGCCGTGGTGCTCGCCGGGCATCTGTTCGCCGACCCTGCCTTCAAACTGGCCAGCGAGCAGGCCGAGCAGGTTCGGCCAGTGCCGCAGTGGGGGTTGTTCGAGACGGCCCCCGCCGCAGCGCGAGAGAAAGCGCTGGCCTGGCAGAGACACGTCCGGGAGGTCGAGTGCGGACGGCCGGGTGGCCCGGACAGCGGGGAGGCGGTGCGGGCGCAGTACGACCCGGACCGGTGGACACTGGCCGAGCGGGAGCAGGCCAAAGCCGCCGAGCTCACTGCACTGGGGTTCGCCAAGGTGTCACGCACGACGGTTCAGCGGATGAGGCTCGCCTACCGCAAGCAAGGTCTGTGGGGGCTGCTTGACCACCGCACCACCCGCGGTCCCGCTCCCGCGGGACGGCAGGACGAGCGGGTGGCGGACGCGGTGAAGGAGGCGTTACGCCGGCAGCGGCGGCGGTCCAAGGGCACCATCAACGGGCTGTTCCCCCTCATCAACCGAATCCTCGAGGACCGGAACGGGCCCGGCACCGTGCCCACTCCCTCCCAGGCCACCCTGTACCGGCTCGTCCACCAGCTCGCCCGCCCCGGCGACCTCCCCGGCCGCCCGGTACGCACTGTGCCGATCACCAGCGACGGGCGCGGCTTCACCCCGACCGTGGCGCTGCGGCCCGGGGAACAGGTCCAGATCGACACCACCCGTCTCGACGTCCTGGCCGTCTTCGACGACGGCATCGTCGCCAGGCCCGAGCTCACCATCGCCGTCGACGTCGCCACCCGCGCTATCCTCGCCGCCGTGCTCTGCCCGTCCAGCACCCAGGCCGTCGACGCCGCGCTGCTCCTGGCGGAGATGGCCGTCCCCCATCCGGCCCGGCCCACCTGGCCCGACGCCCTCTACTTCGCCCACAGCTCGCTACTCCCCCACCAGCGGCTGCTCACCCTCGACGAACGCCTCCAAGGAGCCGCCGCGCGCCCGGCCGTCATCCCGGAAACGCTCATCACCGACCGCGGCAGCATCTACCTGTCGAAGGCGTTCACCGCCGCGTGCGAGACCCTCGGCATCAGCGTCCAAGCTGCCCCGCCGTACACACCGACCGCGAAAGGCATCGTGGAGCGAACCTTCGGGACCATCAACACGCTGTTCTGCCAGCACCTGCCCGGCTACACCGGCCCCAACATCACCCAGCGCGGCCCCGGCACCCACCTTGAGGCCCGCTACACCGTCCCCCAGCTCCAGGACCTCCTCGACGAGTGGCTCGTCCACTACCACCACCGCCCCCACGAAGGCCTACGCCACCCGGTCCTGCCGAGGGCCGCGCTCACGCCGAACCAGATGTGGGCCGCCCTCATCAGCGTGGCCGGCCACGTGCCCGTGCCGCTGACCGGGAACGACTACCTCGAACTCCTGCCCGTGCGCTGGACGGCCGTCACCGAACGCGGCATCCGCATGCACCACCGCACCTACGACCACGACCTCCTCGCCCCCTACCGCGGCCAGCCCTCGCCCATCACCGCCCGAGGCGGGAAGTGGGAGGTCCACCACAACCCCCACGACGCCCGCCAGATCTGGCTACGCCTGACCGACGGAACCCTGGCCGAGATCCCCTGGATCCACCGCGACCACACCCACCAGCCATTCAACGAACGCACCTGGCAACATGTCCGCGCCCAGACCATCCGCCACCCCGATCCAGACCAACACGAAGCCGACCTCGCCTACGCCCTCGACCACCTCATGCGCAGAGCACGCAACGGCCACGCCACACGCACCGAGCAGCGTCTCCTGAGCCGCGCCACCCAGCCCCTACCCGCCCTGACATCCGCGCCGGCCGCTCCAGGAACACCGGCGAAGAATCCGCCACCGGCCCGACAGACACCGATGCCGACAGCCTCGATGCCCTGGACAGGAGCCCCGACGAACCGGATGACGCCGAAGGCGAAAACGAGCCCGCAGGCGAAAACGGGGCCCCCGCGCGCCCGTACACCGGGCTCGGGCTCTACGACGCACACACGCAGGCACTCACATGGTGAACAACACCCCGTCGCGTCCCAGCACCCCGGCCAGCAGCCTCAGCACGATCGGCGACCAGGCCCAGCCCGACGCCGACGGCCTGCAGGAGCAGGGGTCCTGGCCGATCACCACGTGGCAGGGCTGGCACCAGTTCGTCCACGCCCCGGCCGTGGTGCCACCCACACCCGATACCCCACCGCGGAGCGTTGAGGAGCGCCTGGCCTACCACTCCGCGTTCGTCACGGTCCGCACGCCAGCCATCGACACCCTCGCCACCAGCGTCCGCACCCTGATGATCCTCGGCCGCTACCAGCAGACCACCGCCCGGCCCTCACTGATCGTCACCGGGCCCGCCGCCGCGGGAAAGACCACGGCCCTCCTCCATGTCGGACGCACCTGCCACCTCGCCCACACCCGCACCACGCCCCCACCCGGCAAGCCGTCGGACAACCAGGTGCCCGTCGCGTACGTCCTGGTCCCACCGGGAGCGACCGCGAAGATGCTCGCGGTGGAATTCGCCCGCTACCTCGGCATCCCGATCACTGCCCGGATGACGCAAACCCAGATCACCGAGAGCGTCTGCCACACCTACAACCAGCTCGGCGTCCGCCTCGTCCTCATCGACGAAATCCACCGCGTCAACCCCCGCACCACCACCGGCGCCGAAACCGCCGACCTCATCAAAGACCTCACCGAACGCATCCAAGCGACCTTCGTGTATGCCGGCATCGACGTCACGGATACCCCCCTCTTCTCCGGCGTGCGCGGCGCGCAGCTCGCAGGCAGGGCCTCACTCATCGAGTGCGGGCCCCTCCCCGCCCGACTCGGTAACAAGCATCCCTTCACCGACACCATCACCGACCTCGAAAACGCCCTCGACCTCGAACGACACCGGCCCCGCACCCTCCCCCGCCACACCACCTACCTCCACCAACGCACCGCCGGCCGCATAGGAAGCCTCACCCGACTCATCCGCCGAGCCGCCATCACCGCCATCCACAACGGCACCGAACGCATCACCAAGCAAACGCTGGACTCGATCCGCCTCGACCACCACGCCGAAACCACACACCAGCCCAAAACCCGCACCCCGAACCGCCGAACACCTCACTGAGCTGCACAAACAGCCGAAAACGCGAAATGGCGCCTCGGCCCTTTAGACCCAGACACCATCTGCGACACCCAGACAATTTCCCAACCAACCCGCAACAACCCCAGGCCAAGCCGCCTTTGACGCCGCAAAACCGTTCTCACACAGATCTACAACACCCCAGCTCAACGACCCACCCATACCCCAACCCCCCACCCCCTCAGCGACAAGGAGCGAGGGTGTGGATGTGGCAGCGGTGATCGCTGCGGCCGTGTCTCTGGTGGGGTGCCGGGAGCTGTGGGAGGGGGCGGATGTCGATCTGGATGCCGAGTTGCTTCGATTTGAAGACGTCGTGAGGGCTGGCGGGGTGTTCCCGCGGGGCTGGTTCGCGGGAGGTGGCGAGCGCTTCTGTGGGGTCGGTCTTCCTGATGATGTAGCGGTGCTGGCTGGTCTGCTGCCGGTGAGGCTCTCCGTCGTGGGGCCGGTGGAAGACGGTCTGCTGGAGAGGGCTCCTCTGGTGCTGGGTGAGGCGGGGTGGGGGCAGAGCGCGTGGATGGCGCTCAGTTGGCCGGCGGTGCCCGAACTGGATCTCGGTCCTGAGCATGCGCGGGCCGGGGTGCAGGCTTGCTTCGGAATCGACGCCAGTCACGAGCCGGCCTCGGGCCACACGGTGTATGTCCACGTCCACCCTTACGAGGGAGAACGGGCCAGCACCTCGCCCGAAAGATCGGACACGACGTCATAGGCCCCGGGAACAGGGCTGGTGAGCAGCGGTTGAGGAAGGGCCAGGGTCTGGGTGGTGGGGGGTGGATGGTCCGTAGTGTGCTGTGGTCGGGCTGGAGAGGGGTTGGTGTCGGTGACGGAGAACACTGAGGTCTCGTACGAAGGCTGCTCGGTCTATGTCGATGCCGCGGACAGCTCGACGGTCATCACCCGGCTGAAGGAGCGTCTCGGGTCAGGTGAGGGCGGACAGAGTCTGACGGTGGGGCCGCTGCTGGTGAGCGGCGCCGGCAATGACTACTCCACGGGCAGGAAGGCGCACCCTTTCGAATTCCTCGAGTGGCCGACCGTGCTGGAGTGTGAGGCGCCCGCGGAGTCGGAGCCTGGTGCGGTGGCGGCCGCGGTCACGAGCGTGCTGGAGACACTGTGGTGTGGGGGGTGGAAGGCCGTGGCGGCATGTGACTTCGAAGGCGAACTGCCCGCACGCGGTGGGAGCGAGCGTTACCCCTTGTGCTTCCCGGACGGGCGGATCCTCGTCATGGTCCCCACCCTGGATCTGATCGTGCAGAGCACGCAGACCTGGCGGCGGGTCGGGCACCGGGCGCCGATGGTTGCGGTCTGCTCGGTGGACAAGGACGAGGTCCTGGAGCAGCTGGGGGTGCGCACCACGACCAATCCGATCCAGCTCGCCCTGTGGGCCGGGAGCGGTCCGGTGGTCGTGTTCGCCACGTATGCCTCCCTGGTGGACCGCGAGGACCCCGCTGACGTCACTGGTCGCCGGAGTGTCCCGGGGCCGTTGGAATCGGCTCTGGCGGGCGGGGAGCGGCTGTACGGGCAGCGGATGGCTCCGTTCGACCTGGCCATTGTGGACGAGGGGCACATGACCGCGGGGGACATGGGGCGGCCGTGGGCGGCGATCCAC
>NZ_JBHXSA010000049.1:0-14573 GCF_042716475.1 Streptomyces sp. NPDC058671
GGCCGGGCCCCTTCGGCGTACACGGGTCCGGCGCACCCGCGCCGCCACCGCTCAGTGCAGCTGCTCCTCGGGGCCGTCCGCCGCCTCGACCTCTTCGCGGGTGATGCCCAGCAGATACAGCACGGTGTCCAGGAAGGGCACGTTCACCGCCGCGTCAGCCGCCCGGCGCACCACCGGCTTCGCGTTGAACGCCACACCGAGCCCGGCCGCGTTCAGCATGTCCAGGTCGTTCGCCCCGTCGCCGATCGCCACGGTCTGCGCCAGCGGCACCCCCGCCTCCGTGGCGAACCGGCGCAGCAGCCGCGCCTTGCCCGCCCGGTCCACGATCTCGCCGGTCACCCGCCCGGTGAGCTTGCCGTCGACGATCTCCAGGGTGTTGGCGGAGGCGAAGTCAAGACCCAGCCGCTCCTTCAGGTCGTCGGTGACCTGCGTGAACCCGCCGGAGACGACGCCGACCTGGTAGCCGAGCCGCTTGAGCGTACGGATCAGGGTCCGGGCCCCGGGCGTCAACCGCACCTCGGCGCGGACCTTGTCGACCACCGAGGCGTCGAGCCCGGCGAGCAGCTCCACCCGCGCGTGCAGCGACTGCTCGAAGTCCAGCTCGCCGCGCATCGCGGCCTCCGTGACCTCGGCGACCTTGTCCTCGCAGCCCGCGTGCGCCGCGAAGAGCTCGATGACCTCGTCCTGGATCAGCGTCGAGTCGACGTCCATGACGACGAGCCGCTGGGCGCGCCGGTGCAGCCCGGCCGAGACCACGGCCACGTCGACGCCGATCGTGTGCGCCTCGGGGGCCAGGGCGGTCCGCAGCGGCTCGGTCTCGCACCCGGAGACGGCGAACTCGACCGCCGTCACCGGATACTTCGCCAGCCGGAAGACACGGTCGATGTTGCCGCCGGTCTCCGCGATCCTGGCCGCTATGGCCGCCGTCTGCTCCGCGGTCAGCGGGTTCCCGAGCACGGTCACGTGGGAGCGCCCACTGCCGCGCGGCCGGTTGTCACCCGTACCGGAGATGATCTCGGCCTGGAGCTTCTGGGACTCGGCCCAGCTGTGCACGGTGGCCCGGAGTTCGCCCTGCGACGCGAGGGTCGGCTCGGTGACGAGCGCGCACAGGACGAGGCGGCCGCGGGAGACGACCTGCTCGATGTCCACGACGTCGACGGAGTAGGCGGCGAGGGTGTCGAAGAGTCCCGCGGTGATCCCGGGACGGTCCTTCCCGAAGATCTTGACGAGAAGGGTGGGAACGTCTGAGGTGTGCGATGCGCTCATGGTGCTTCCACCGTATCGGGCACCGCCCGCCGCCCGGCCCCCCGTCCCGCGTAGCGGACACCCGAGCGGCCGCCGGCCCGCCCCGGCGGGGCCCTCTCCCGGGTCTTCACGCTGCCCGACTTTCGGAGAGGGGACCGGGCCTGAAATAGTTCCCCCCGATGTTCGCCATCCCTAGACTCCCAGCGACGGGGGTACATCGGGGGACAAGTAGTGGGGCATGGAGTGCCAGAACTCGTACTGGAATTGAATGGAAGGACCTGGACGCTCGATGCGTCCAGGTCGTACACCCTCGGCCGCGATCCGCAGGGTGACCTGGTGATCGACGACGCCAGGGTCTCGTGGCGCCACGCCACCATCAGCTGGGGCGGCCGGAGTTGGGTCATCGAGGACCACGGCTCCACCAACGGGACGTTCCTGCGGGGGCAGCGGGTCCACCAGGTGGAGATCGGCCCCGGCTCGGCCGTCCACCTCGGCAACGCGACCGACGGCCCGCGGCTGAATCTCGCCGCCGGAGCCCAGGCCGCACCGCAGGCCGGGCACCAGCAGGCCCCTGTGGCCCAGCCGGTCCCCGCGCACCAGGCCGCGGAGCAGGCCGAATGGCTCACGCACCAGGCCCCGCCGCAGCAGCAGAGTCCGCAGCAGCAGGCTCCGCCGCAGCCGGGCTGGCAGCAGGGCCCGCCGCCCGCGCAGCCGCACGTGCCGCAGCAGCAGGTCCCGCACCAGCAGGGTCACGGTCAGCACGGCGCCGCCGCGGGGGCGTCGTCGGCCTACGCCGACCGTAGTCCCACCACGTTCCACCAGCTGTCCCTCGGTCACGTCATGCGTATCGGCCGTGCCCTCGAGAACGAGCTGGTCGTCTCCGACCTCCAGGTCTCGCGGAACCACGCCGAGTTCCACGCGACACCCGACGGCCGCTTCGAGATCCGCGACCTCGGCTCGCACAACGGCACGTACGTCAACGGTCAGCCGATCGCCAAGGGCGGCACGGCCCTCCTCGGCCCGCAGGACATCGTCGGCGTCGGCCACTCGACGTTCCGGCTCGTCGGCGGCCAGCTCGAGGAGTTCGTCGACACCGGCTCGATCTCCTTCTCGGCCCGCCACCTCACGGTCACCGTGGACGGCGGCAAGCAGATCCTCAAGGACGTCTCCTTCGGCGTCCCGGAGAAGTCGCTGATCGGCGTCATCGGCCCGTCGGGCTCCGGAAAGTCCACCCTGCTCAAGGCGCTGACCGGCTACCGCCCGGCCAACGAGGGCGATGTCCTCTACGACAACCGGAGTCTCTACAAGCAGTTCGCCGAGCTGCGCCAGCGCATCGGTCTGGTCCCGCAGGACGACATCCTGCACAAGGAGCTGACCGTCCAGAAGGCGCTGCGCTACGCGGCCAAGCTCCGCTTCCCCGGTGACACCGCGCCCGCCGAGCGCGAGGCCCGGATCGACGAGGTGCTGCGCGAGCTCAAGCTGGACATCCACAAGGAGAAGAAGGTCACCTCCCTCTCCGGTGGTCAGCGCAAGCGCGTCTCGGTCGCCCTGGAGCTCCTCACCAAGCCCTCGCTGATCTTCCTGGACGAGCCGACCTCCGGTCTCGACCCGGGCATGGACCGCGATGTCATGCAGCTGCTCCGCGGCCTCGCCGACGACGGCCGCACGGTCCTCGTCGTCACCCACTCGGTGGCCGAGCTGGGCCTGTGCGACAAGCTCCTCGTCATGGCACCGGGCGGTTCGGTGGCGTACTTCGGCCCGCCGGAGGAGGCGCTGAACTTCTTCGGCTACTCCACCTGGGCCGATGTCTTCTCGGCCTTCGAGAACTACCGCGACTACGACTGGGCGGGCCGCTGGAAGGGCTCGCAGCACTACCAGATGTACGCCGCGGACATCGACTCCGTGGCCGCCCAGCCCGTCCAGATGCCGCAGCAGGCGATGGCCCGGTCGCCCAAGCCGCAGGGCTGGGGCTCCCAGCTGCTGACCCTGATCCGGCGGTACGTCTCCGTGATCGCCTCCGACAAGGGCTTCATGGGTCTGATGGTCATCCTGCCCGCCGTCCTCGGCGCGGTCTCGGTGGTCATCCCCGCCGACTTCGGCCTGGGCTCGCCGACACCGCCGTCCCGCTTCAACGGCGACGCCGGCACGATCATGCTGATCCTCGCGGTCGGCATGTGCTTCAGCGGCGCGGCCAACTCCGTACGAGAACTGATCAAGGAACGGGTCATCTACGAGCGGGAGCGCGCCACCGGCCTCTCCCGCTCCGCGTACCTCATGTCCAAGGTCATCGTCCTCGGCCTGATCACGGCCTTCCAGGGCGTCATCATCTGCGGCATCGGCTTCTCCACCCGGGCGCTGCCCGAGGAGGGCCTCTTCATGCCCCCGGCCGTCGAGCTGTGCGTCCAGGTCATCGCCCTGGGTCTCACCTCGATGATGTTCGGCCTGGTCATCTCCGCGCTGGTGAAGACCGCCGAGAAGACCATGCCGCTCCTGGTGATGTTCGCGATCATCCAGGTCGTGTTCACCGGCATCCTCTTCCAGGTGTACGGCTCGCCTGGCCTGGAGCAGTTCGCCTGGCTGATGCCCTCCCGCTGGGGCATCGCGGGCGCCGGCACCACCCTGGACCTGGCCCGCCTCATGCCGCCGTGGGACCCGAAGAACCCCACGAACACCGACCCGCTGTGGGAGCACACGGTCGCCCAGTGGAGCCTGGACCTCGGCGTCCAGCTGCTCATGGCCGTCGTCTGCTGCGTCGTCGTGGCGCGGCTGCTGCGCCGCCACGAGCCCGAGGTCATGCGCAAGTAGCCGCCGGGCACGCCGGTACGCCGAAGGGCGGCACCCCCCCCGCACGGGGGGGTGCCGCCCTTCGGCGTGCGACAGCGGTCCGAAAGGATCAGTACGCGCTGTTGACGTTGTCGATGGAGCCGTAGCGGTCGGCCGCGTAGTTGGCGGCGGCGACGAGGTTGGCGACCGGGTCGTACTGGTCGAACGCGGTGCCCTTCACGTGGTAGGCCTTGAAGGTCGGGTAGATGACCTGGAGCAGGCCCTTGGACGGGACGCCGTTGATGGCGTTGATGTCCCAGTTGTTGATGGCCCGCGGGTTGCCGCTGGACTCGCGCATGATGTTCTTGTGCAGGCCGTTGTAGCTGCCCGGGATGTTGTGCTTGTCCATGATGAACAGCGCCTCGCGGATCCAGCCGTCGAGGTTGTTCGCGAAGACCGGCGTACGGGCCACGGAACGGCTCGCGGCCGTCTTCTCCGCGGCACGCTTCTTCGCCGCGGCCTTCGCCTGCGCCTGGGCCTTGGCCTTGGCGTCCGCCTTGGCCTTCGCCTCGGCCTTGGCCTTGGCGTCCGCCTTCGCCTTGGCGGCGGCCGCCGCCTTCGCCTTGGCCTGCGCGTCGGCCTTGGCCTTCGCCTCCGCCTCCAGCTTGGCCTTCAGACCGATGGTGGTCTGCTGCTCGGTGACGCTGGCGGCCAGCGCCTTCGCCTGGGGGCTGTTCGCGTTGTACGACCAGGCCACCTGCTGGGTACCGGACAGAGCCACCGGCTCCGTTTCGGTGGCGCCGTTGCCGGGCACGAGGGAGAGCGTGAGCGCGGCGGCGCCCAGAGCGGCGACGCCGGCGATCGTGGCCTTGTGGGTCTTCTTCAGACCACGACTGTGGCCAGGGGTGTTCGCAGACATTCCGGACTACCTCTTCGAATCGCTGGGAGTCGCTCCGCCAGGAGTGGCGCTACGCCTGCTCGGCGGCGACGTTGGCAATTCTTAGCGGCAGCAAAATGCTGTGGCAAAGGTGTGACGTACGATCTGGGGTAGTGGATCAGGGGCCCGTGCACGAGCCACCGAAGCACCCTTATGTCGGGCTCACCCCACCCTGACCCGCTCCCTGAGCTCCACTAGGAACGTTCGTAAGTGACCTGGGTCCTATGCGCGGGCTCACATCGGGCGGGTAACAACCTCACCAGGCGTTGCGTGAGCAATGCGCACAGTCAGGCCCCTCATCCCCGAGGACGAGGAAGGGCCCCGGGCCCTGCGACCTAGGTCCCCGGTCCCCCTCCACCGCCGCCTCCGGGCCGATACGCACGGTCACGACCCGCCGGTACGGTGACCGCATGAGTCATCGACCGAGCTCCGGCCTGGCCGCCGTGAGCACCGCCCTGCTGGCGATGAGCCGCCACCTGGAGGTCCGTGACGTCCTCAAGACGATCGTCGCCTCCGCCCGGGAGCTGCTCGACGCCGAGTACGCGGCCCTGGGCGTCCCCGACGACCACGGCGGCTTCGCCCAGTTCGTCGTCGACGGCGTCAGCGACGAGCAGTGGAAGGCGATCGGCCCGCTGCCCCGGCAGCACGGCATCCTCGCGTCGATGCTCCACAAGGCCGAGCCCGAGCGGCTCGCCGACGTCCGCGACGACCCCCGCTTCGAGGGTTGGCCCGACGCCCACCCCGAGCTGTCCGACTTCCTCGGCCTGCCCGTCAGGGACGGCGACGAGATCCTCGCCGCCCTCTTCCTCGCCAACAAGCGCTGCCCGAGGGAGACCGGCGGCTGCGGCTTCACCGCCGAGGACGAGGAACTGCTCGCGATCCTCGCCCAGCACGCGGCCATCGCCCTCACCAACGCCCGCCTGTACGAGCGCAGCCGCGAGCTCACCATCGCCGAGGAGCGCTCCCGCCTCGCCCACGAGCTGCACGACGCGGTCAGCCAGAAGCTCTTCTCCCTCCGGCTGACCGCCCAGGCCGCCGCCGCCCTCGTCGACCGTGACCCCGCCCGTGCCAAGGGCGAGCTCCAGCAGGTCGCCTCCCTCGCCGCCGAGGCCGCCGACGAACTGCGAGCCGCCGTCGTCGAGCTCCGCCCCGCCGCCCTCGACGAGGACGGCCTCGTCCATACCCTCCGCACCCACATCCAGGTCCTGGACCGCGCCCACACCGCCCGGGTCACCTTCGAGAGCCCCGGCACCCGCGCGCTGCCCGCCGCGCAGGAGGAGGCCGTGCTCCGCGTCGCCCAGGAGGCCCTGCACAACGCCCTGCGGCACGCGGACGCGGAACTCGTCACCGTCTCCCTGACCCGCAGCGGCCAGGGCGCACGGCTCACGATCACCGACGACGGCAAGGGCTTCGACCCGCGTACGGTCCGCAGCGCCGGACGCCACCTCGGCCTGGTCTCCATGCGGGACCGGGCGAGCGGCGTCGGCGGATCGCTCACCGTGACCTCGGCCCGGGGCGAGGGCACCACGATCGAGATGGAGGTTCCCGGTGGCTGACCAGCGGATCCGTGTGCTCCTCGTCGACGACCACCAGGTCGTCCGACGGGGCCTGCGCACCTTCCTGGAGGTACAGGACGACATAGAGGTCGTGGGGGAGGCCTCCGACGGCGCGGAGGGCGTCGCCAGGGCCGAGGAGCTCCGCCCCGACGTCGTCCTCATGGACGTGAAGATGCCCGGCACGGACGGCATCGAGGCCCTGAAGCGGCTCCGCGCGCTCGACAACCCGGCCAGGGTCCTGATCGTCACCAGCTTCACCGAGCAGCGCACGGTGGTCCCCGCGCTCCGCGCCGGCGCCTCCGGGTACGTCTACAAGGACATCGACCCCGACGCGCTGGCCGGCGCGATCCGCTCCGTCCACGCGGGGCACGTCCTGCTCCAGCCGGAGGTCGCGGGCGCGCTCCTGACCCAGGACGACTCCCCGGGGGGCACGGGACGCGGCTCGACGCTCACGGAGCGGGAGCGCGAGGTCCTCGGCCTGATCGCGGACGGCCGCTCCAACCGCGAGATCGCCCGCGCGCTCGTCCTCTCCGAGAAGACGGTCAAGACGCACGTCTCGAACATCCTGATGAAACTCGACCTCGCGGACCGCACCCAGGCGGCACTCTGGGCGGTCCGACACGGCCTCACCGACTGACGCGCCCCCTGCGCGCCGGGGCGCACGACCGTTCAGTAATTCATACCGTCGTGTGTATGTCCCCCGTTCGGCGCAACCTTCCGGGGTGTGCGGCGTTCTCCATGGCGTGCTGCGGCTGACCTGCCGCAGCGATGACCAGGAGGATGTACCCAGTGAAGAACCTCAAGAAGGCCGCCGCCCTCACCATGGTCGCCGGGGGCATCGTCGCCGCCGGCGCGGGTGTCGCCTCCGCCCACGGCGCCGAGGCCATGGGCAAGGCCCTCAACTCGCCGGGCGTCGCCTCCGGCAACCTGGTGCAGGTCCCGGTCCACGTCCCCGTGAACGTCTCCGGCAACACGGTCAACGTGATCGGTCTGCTCAACCCGGCCTTCGGCAACCACGCCGTCAACCACTGAGCACCCCGAACCACCGGCCCCCGGGACACCCCCGGGGGCCGGCCCGTGCCCGCGCCCGGGACCGTGCCCCAGCCCCCCGGCGCACCAGAGCTCAGACCCCCCGCTCCCGCTCCCTCTCCTCCACATAAGCGTTGTACGCCGCCACCTGGGCCCGCCGCGCCACCCGCTCCACGGGCCGCAGCGCCTGCCCACGCGCCGCCATCTCGGAGGCGCTCACCGCACCCCCGTGACCGTGGTCGTACGCCAGGTCCACGAGCAGCCCCACCCGCTGCGCCAGCTCCAGGACCCGGACCGCCCGCGGCGGATACCCGGGAGCCAGGACCTCCCGGCCCACCTCGGCCCGCGCCCGGTACGCCTCGCGCGCCGCGTCCGCCACCGGCCCCGAGGCCGCGACGTCCAACCGGGTCAGTACGACCGTGGCGTCCCGCAGGGCCTCCGCCAATTCCCGCTCGGCCTCGCCGAGCGACGGCACGTCCGCCGGCGGAGCCTCCCGCACCGGGAGACAGCGCCAGACCACCTCCACGTGCACGTCACCCGCAGGACCCGCCTCGGAGACCTCCGGCACGAGACCGTACGGAGCGCCGAAGCCCACCACCGCCTCCTCCGCCTCCAACGCGCGCGCGTTGAAGTCCGGCGGTCCGCTCAGCCCCAGCGGATGCCCCGGCGCGGGCAGCGCCACCCGCCACCCGGTCACCCCGAGCCGCCGCAGCCGGCCGAGCGCCAGCGTCAGTCCCACCGGCACCGCCTCACCCGGCAGCCCCTCCACGCGGTGCACCGCGTCCTCCCCGACAATGGCCATCGCCGCCTCGTCCGGCGACACCGCCCCGGCCAGCAGGGCGTTGCCCCATGCCGCCAGGCGTCCTGAGCGTGGTTCCGAAAGCATCCCCCCAGACTAAGGAGTCGGAGGAAGCCCCGGACCCTGTCCGGAAAGTCCCGCGGGCTCCCCCTCCGGACAGGCCCAGGGACCGTCCCGCTCCGTCGATAACGTAGGTTTTCCCTGGACGCCGCGCCCACCGGCGCAAGGCGACGACTCGACTCGACCGCAAGGGGAGACAACGCGCTCATGAGCGATGTACTGGAGCTGGTGGACGTATCCGTGGTCCGCGACGGACGGGCTCTGGTGGACGACGTCTCCTGGTCGGTCAAGGAGGGCGAGCGCTGGGTCATCCTCGGACCCAACGGCGCCGGCAAGACCACCCTTCTGAACATCGCCTCCAGCTACCTCTTCCCCACCAAGGGCACCGCCCACGTCCTGGGCGAGCAGCTGGGCGGCGTCGGCACCGACGTCTTCGAGCTCCGGCCCCGCATCGGCATGGCCGGCATCGCGATGGCGGAGAAGCTCCCCAAGGGACAGACCGTCCTGCAGACCGTCCTCACCGCCGCGTACGGCATGACCGCCACCTGGCACGAGGACTACGACCCGGTCGACGAGGAGCGCGCCAAGGCCTTCCTCGACCGGCTCGGGATGAACGACTACCTGGACCGGAAGTTCGGCACCCTCTCCGAGGGCGAGCGCAAGCGCACCCTGATCGCCCGCGCGATGATGACCGACCCCGAGCTCCTGCTCCTCGACGAGCCCGCGGCCGGCCTCGACCTCGGCGGCCGCGAGGACCTGGTCCGCCGCCTCGGCCGCCTCGCCCGCGACCCGTACGCCCCCTCCATGATCATGGTCACGCACCACGTCGAGGAGATCGCGCCCGGCTTCACCCACGTCCTGATGATCCGTCAGGGCAAGGTTCTCGCCGCGGGCCCCATCGAGATGGAACTGACCTCCCGCAACCTCTCGCTCTGCTTCGGCCTGCCGCTCGTCGTCGAGCGCGTCGCCGACCGCTGGACCGCCCACGGCCTGCCCCTGAAGTGACCGGCCGGAGCGCCGGCGTCCCGCACAGCCGCCCGCGCCCTGTCCCCGAGGCCCCCACCCGCCCTACCATGACCCCGTGGACATCGACGCGTGGGTCTGGTGGTTGATCGGCGCGGTGGGGCTCGGCATTCCGCTGGTCCTGACCGCGATGCCGGAGTTCGGCATGTTCTCCGTCGGAGCGGTCGCCGGGGCGGTGACCGCCGCGCTCGGCTTCGGCGTCGTCCCCCAGGTGCTCGTGTTCGTCGTCGTCTCCGTGGCGCTCATCGCGGTGGTACGCCCGATCGCCGCCCGCCACCGCGCCGGCGGACCCGGACTGGCCAGCGGTGTCGACGCCCTGAGGGGGCGTCAGGCCGTCGTCCTGGAACGGGTCGACGCTTCCGGAGGCGGCAGGATCAAGCTCGCGGGCGAGATCTGGTCGGCCCGCGCGCTCGACTCCGGACAGACCTTCGAACCGGGCGACCAGGTCGACGTCGTGGAGATCGACGGAGCGACCGCCGTCGTCATGTGACCGAACCTCGCCCATGACGTTCCGTCGTCTGCGAAACTCGATCATGCAAGACCACCCGGCAGTCAACCGGCAGCGAAGGGCACGGGGAACTCGATGTCAGCAGTCATCATCGTCCTGATCATTCTGGTGGTGCTCGTCTTCATCGCCCTGATCAAGACGATCCAGGTCATCCCGCAGGCGAGCGCGGCGATCGTCGAGCGCTTCGGCCGTTACACCCGCACGCTCAACGCCGGACTGAACATCGTCGTCCCGTTCATCGACTCGATCCGCAACCGGATCGACCTCCGCGAGCAGGTCGTCCCGTTCCCGCCGCAGCCGGTGATCACCCAGGACAACCTCGTCGTCAACATCGACACCGTCATCTACTACCAGGTGACCGACGCACGGGCCGCGACCTACGAAGTCGCCAGCTACATCCAGGCGATCGAGCAGCTCACCGTCACCACCCTGCGCAACATCATCGGCGGCATGGACCTGGAGCGGACCCTGACCTCCCGCGAGGAGATCAACGCGGCACTGCGCGGCGTCCTCGACGAGGCCACCGGCAAGTGGGGCATCCGCGTCAACCGCGTCGAGCTCAAGGCGATCGAGCCGCCGACCTCCATCCAGGACTCGATGGAGAAGCAGATGCGTGCCGAGCGCGACAAGCGCGCCGCGATCCTCACCGCCGAGGGCACCCGTCAGTCCGCCATCCTCACCGCGGAGGGCGAGAAGCAGTCGGCGATCCTGCGCGCCGAGGGCGAGTCCAAGGCCGCCGCCCTGCGCGCCGAGGGCGAGGCCCAGGCCGTCCGTACGGTCTTCGAGGCCATCCACGCGGGCGACCCCGACCAGAAGCTCCTCTCGTACCAGTACCTCCAGATGCTCCCGAAGATCGCCGAGGGCGACGCCAACAAGCTCTGGATCGTGCCCAGCGAGATCGGTGACGCCCTCAAGGGCCTCTCCGGCGCCTTCGGCAACGTGGGCGGCGGTGCTCCCGGCTTCAACACCAAGAGCGGCGGGGCCGAAAGGCGAGACGAACCGCCGGTTGACTGACCCGTACACGTACCTCTCGTGCATGATCGGTGCGAGCCCCTCGACCCTGACGACGTCACGGCGGGGAGGCGACTCACTGACCATGTAAGGAGATGGCGTTGTCCATCTGGGAAGCACTGGCAGTCTTCGCCGCCGGCATCGGCGCCGGCACCATCAACACCATCGTCGGATCGGGAACGCTCATCACGTTCCCCGTCCTGCTCGCGACCGGACTCCCCCCGATCACGGCGAACGTCTCCAACGCCCTCGGACTCGTCCCCGGTTCGATCAGCGGAGCCATCGGCTACCGCCGCGAACTCAAGGGCCAGAAGGTCCGTATCCTCCGCCTGGGCGGCGCCGCCCTCGTCGGCGGCCTCATCGGCGCGATCCTGCTCCTGGCCCTGCCCTCCCAGGCCTTCGACACGATCGTCCCCGTCCTCATCGGCCTCGCGCTGGTCCTGGTCCTCCTCCAGCCCCGCATCGCCGCCGCCGTCAAGCGCCGTCGCGAACAGACCGGCACCGAGGCCCACCCCGACGGCGGCCCCGCCCTCCTCGTCGGCCTGTGCCTCGCCAGCGTGTACGGCGGCTACTTCGGCGCCGCCCAAGGGGTGCTCTACCTCTCCCTCATGGGACTGCTGCTCCACGACACCCTGCAACGGATCAACGCCGTCAAGAACATCCTCGGGGCCCTCGTCAACGGCGTCGCCGCCGTCTTCTTCCTCTTCGTCGCGGACTTCGACTGGACGGCCGTCCTGCTCATCGCCGTCGGCTCCACCATCGGCGGCCAGATCGGCGCCAAGGTCGGCCGGAGACTTCCGCCCACGGTCCTGCGCGGAGTGATCATCGCGGTCGGCGTCGCCGCGATCCTCCAGCTGACGCTCGATTAGCCGACCCGCAGGCACGACGCCAAGGGCCCGCCTCTCACCACCTGGAGAGACGGGCCCCTGCCGTACGGGAGAGTGTCACGCGGCCGCCTTCGCCAGCCACTCAGGGAGCGCCGACCGCTCGCTCGCCCGCATCGAGAGCAGCATCGCGTCCGCCGGCGTCGGCTCGAAGGGCTGGTGAAGCAGCGGCATCCCCGCCTGCTCCGGCGTCCGGTCGGCCTTGCGGTGGTTGTCCTCGGCGCACGAGGCCACCGTGTTCAGCCAGCTGTCCCCACCGCCCTGGGCACGCGGCACCACGTGGTCGACCGTCGTCGCCCGCCGCCCGCAGTACGCGCACCGGTGCTGGTCCCGGACCAGCACCCCCCGTCTCGACCACGGCGCCTGTCTTCGGAACGGCACCCGTACGTAACGGCAGAGCCTGATCACCCGCGGCACCGGCAGGTCGACCGCGGCACCCCGCACCCGCAGTTCCGGATGCGCGTGCTCGACGACGGCCTTGGCCTGCAGGACAAGCACCACCGCACGGTTCAGAGTGACCGTCGAAAGCGGCTCGAAGCTCGCGTTGAGTACCAGTGTGTCCCGCATTGTGCCCACCTCCCGTGTGCAGGCCCCGCCCCGGACGGGACCGTGGGGCCTGGATCAACGATGGCCGGGCCGGCCGGGGTCGGACAACGCAATTTTCCCGCGCAACAAAAGATGCCCGCTTCTGATCTCTCCAAGACCAGAAGCGGGCAAACAACAAACGAACGATCAGACGGCTGCCGGAGCCGCGTACTCACCGACCGACCGGGCACGCCCCGGCGCGCGGAACCGCGGGCCGAGTCCCACGTGCCACAGGCGAGCTGTCCCCGTCCTGGCCGGGCTCAGAGCCAGTTGCGACGGCCACCGACCTCGGCGAGCCACTGGTTCAGGTAAGCCGCCCAGTCGGTGGCGTGGAAGTCGTCGAGGCCCACCTTGAAAGCACGGAAGGAGTCGCTGCCCTCACCGAACAGACCCGGCTTCTTGTCCATCTCCAGAACGACGTCCATCTCGCGGTCGTCCGCGACGAAGCTGACCTCGACCTGGTTCAGCCCCCGGTACTGCTGCGGAGCGAAGAACTCGATCTCCTGGTAGAAGGGCAGCTTCTGCCGCGTCCCCCGGATGTGGCCGCGCTCCATGTCCGCGCTCTTGAAACGGAAGCCCAGCTGGAGGAAGGCGTCCAGAATGGCCTGCTGCGCCGGCAGCGGGTGCACGTTGACCGGGTCCAGGTCACCGGAGTCCACAGCGCGGGCGATCTCCAGCTCGGTCTTCACACCGATGTTCATACCGCGCAGCTGCTGCCCGGCGACGGAGGTCACCGGCGTCTCCCACGGGATCTCCAGACCGAACGGCACCACGTGCACCGCGCCGGCCTTCACCTCGAAGGCACCACCCAGGCGAACCTTGGCGAACTCGATGTCCTGCTTCTGCTCCTGGTCGCCGCCCTCCACCTCGACGCGCGCCTGAAGCCCGACGGAGAGCCCCTCGATCTGTTGGTCGACACTGCCGCCCTGGATCCGCACCTCACCCTGGACGACGCCGCCCGGAACCACGTTCGCCTCGGTGAGCACCGTCTCCACGCTGGCCCCACCGGCACCCAGGCTCGCGAGCAGCTTCTTGAATCCCATGAATGTCACTCCTTGTCGGTCCTGACCCCTACATACGCGCCATGACCGTAGCCGGTTCCCCGCGCGACCCCACTACGCTCGGACGCCATGAGCGAGAGCCCCGACCGTACGCCGCTCCCGCGGACGTTCTTCGACCGCCCGGTCATCGAGGTCGCCCCCGACCTCCTCGGCCGCACCCTCGTCCGCAATTCCGACGAGGGCCGGATGGAACTGCGCCTCACGGAGGTGGAGGCGTACGCGGGCGCGATCGACCCCGGCTCGCACGCCTTCCGGGGACGCACGGCACGCAACGCCGTCATGTTCGGCCCACCCGGACACGCGTACGTCTACTTCACGTACGGCATGTGGCACTGCCTCAACCTGGTGTGCGGCCCGGAGGGCGAGGCGAGCGGGGTCCTCCTGCGCGCGGGAGAGATCCTCCGGGGCGCCGACCAGGCCCGCGCACGCCGACGCTCGGCGCGATACGACCGCGAGCTGGCCAAGGGCCCGGCCCGCCTGGCCACCGCCCTCGACGTCGCCCTCTCCCTGAACGGCACGGACACCTGCGCCGACCCGGACGCCCCGCTGGCCCTGCTCACCGGCACCCCGCCCGACCCGGACCGCATCCGCACCGGCCCCCGCACCGGCGTGGGCGGCGACGGCGCCCCGCACCCCTGGCGCTTCTGGATCGACGAGGACCCGACGGTGAGCCCGTACCGCGCCCACACCCCCCGGAAGCGGAGGCTTGACTCCGGCCGACCGAGCGCCTAACGTAGCCCGAGCAGCTGGTTACGGGCCTGCTTGTTCGAGCACCCCGCAGCGGCCATCCACTACTGAACATGACGCCCCTCGCAGGGGTCTATTCCGGCATGCCGGAATAGGAATTCGATCGACTCAATTATGAGTCGCCGAATGGATCAGCTAAAGTAGTGAACACGCCGAGAGGCAAAAGGCAGCCAACAGGCCACCGGATACAAACCCCGAACCGGAAACGGTACGGAAAACGATCTGGTAAGGTTGGAAACACGAAATACCGAAGGGAAGCCCGGAGGAAAACCCGAGAGGGTGAGTACAAAGGAAGCGTCCGTTCCTTGAGAACTCAACAGCGTGCCAAAAATCAACGCCAGATTAGTTGATACCCCGTCCATCTT
>NZ_JBHXSA010000050.1:0-13294 GCF_042716475.1 Streptomyces sp. NPDC058671
CCCGCGCCCCGGGCCCCCCCCCCCCCCGGGGCGGGGGTGGTCCCTCGTTACCGGGCGACTACCCGGCCTCAGGGGCGCCGTCTGCCGCTCCGGCTGGGCCCGATGCCCGCCACCTGAAGGGCCAGGGCCGTCAGACCGAGCAGCATCAGGTTCGTCGAGGAGAACGCGTCGTTGGTGCCGATGTCCGCCGCGTTGATCAGGAAGGCGATGAAGAACAGGACCGCCGCAACTATGCCAAGCATGAAACAGCTCCTCTCGAAGGGGTCTGGTCCGTATGCCCCCGCATCACCGTTGCAAGCCGCCGGCGGGGTGCCGGTCCCACGGGCCGCGGCGGGAGCGCGGGAAGGTCAGAAGTCGCTGTCGATACCCGTGACCGCGGGCGGGCCGAGCGGGGCCTCCGCTTCCGGGATCCCCGTCTCCTTCAACGCGGCCGCGACGAGCCTGGTCGCGTCCAGTTTGGCCTCATACCGGTCCGGGGCGTCGACTTCGAGCCGGATGGCGAAGGTGCCGTCCTCGTTCACCGTCAGGAGGTTCACGCCCTCGCTCTCACTGACGTCGGTGTGCTGGGGGGCCAGCCGCCGTTCGAGACGCGCCCGTTCGGAGTCGGTGATGTCCGAGGTGAACGTGCCGGGAACGGTGATGACAAAGGTGGTCATGGCGACTCCTCGCATGGGGGCGGAGAGTGAGGTTCGTCCTGCGTTCCTCACCCTCCGTATCCTCCGTGATGAACTCGTCCAGTACGGCTTCTGACATGTCGGTCCGGGGTTCAGGCACTCACATGGCGTGCGGCGGTCACACCACGCGGAGCGGCGTGATGCGCCGGCCTGCGGCCGGGGGCGGTCCGGAGGCGCCGTAGCCAGACGGTGGCCGTGGCGAGCAGGCCGACGAACACCGCCGACAGAAGAACGGAGACCCACATCTGTCGGCTCCCCGGGTGCGTCCATCCCGTCCAGGTCGCGGCGGCGGCCCACAGCAGGACGCCCGCCCCGTAGAAGACGCGGACCCGGCGCAGTTGCCGTGCGGCCCGCAGAGGCATCAGGTTTTCGGTCTTCGATGGCATGCCGGCTCGTGTACCCCCGATCCGCGCATCCATCAGCGGTTCGCCGAAAGTGCCCGGCCCGGTGCGTGAAGGCCCTTTGCGGGCGGGCGCCGGGACAGCCCCGTGATCAGGGAATCAACCCGGGGCCCGGTGCCGTTGCCCCGGCATGAGCTCCGTACGGGAAACCCCCGAAGTCCTGCGTTACACCGCCTTCTCCGACGATCCCGAAGGAGGCAATCCCGCCGGAATCGTTCTCGACGCCACGGGGCTCGGCGACGACGAGATGTTGGCGATCGCCGCCGAAGTCGGCTACAGCGAGAGTGCGTTCCTTACGGCGCCGCCCGCGGGGGTGGACCCCGACGGCGTCTCGGACACCGGGCGCGCCTACACCATTCGCTTCTTCAGCCCCAAGGCGGAGGTGCCCTTCTGCGGTCATGCCACCGTCGCCACGGCCGTGGCCCTCGGTGAGCGCATCGGCCCCGGGGACCTGGTGTTCTCCACGCGGGCCGGGACCGTGCCCGTCACCGTGACGCGGGAGGGAGCGGCGCTGCGGGCCACGCTCACCAGCGTCGAGCCGTCCGTCGAGGAGGTCACGGCCGAGGACCTGGACGAGGCGCTCGCCGCGCTCGACTGGCCGGCCGACGATCTCGATCCTGTCCTGCCTCCCCGCATCGCCTTCGCGGGCGCACGGCATCTGGTCCTGGCAGCCGCGACCCGTGAGCGCCTGGCCCGCCTGGCGTACGACTTCGCGCGTCTGGAGGCCCTGATGCACCGGCTCGACCTGACGACGGTTCAGTTGGTCTGGCGCGCCTCCGCGGACGTCTTCCACGTCCGGGACCCGTTCCCGGTGGGCGGTGTGGTGGAGGACCCGGCGACCGGGGCGGCGGCCGCCGCCTTCGGCGCGTACGCCCGTGAGCTCGGACTCGTCCCCGAGGCGACGGTGCTCACCCTCCACCAGGGGGAGGACATGGGGCGCCCCGGTGTCCTCACGGTGGAACTGCGGGCCGGCGACCGGCGGATCAGGGTCGGCGGGGCAGGGACGCGTATCCCGGCCTGATCCGGCAGGCGGTCGTCGCCGCCTTCCGAGCCCCTGTGCGGGCCTCGTCACCCGGCGGGCGGTTCGACGGTGTGTTCCGCCCACGCTCCGACGCCGCTTCCGCCACCCGGCGGTCGGCCGACCGGCGCACGATGGGCGGTACCCCGTCAGCCCTTGTGCTTCTTCTTCGGGGACTTGACCTTGATCGGCGGCCCGCCCGCCTTCTCGCGCTCCGGGCCTCGGGCGGCTTGGCGCGCGGGACTGCCGGGCTCGCCCCGGGTCGCGGCCGGAGCCGCGGGTTCGTCGTCTGCCGCCGGAGGGGTCGTGCGGGCGGCGCCCTCCGGGTCGCCGGTGGGGGTCCTCGTCGGCGGCACCCGGTCGGAAGCCGGGGCCGCAGGGGAGGACGAAGGCTCCGGACGACTCGCCGTGGGCGACGGCGGCTCCGTCGCCGTCTGGCGCGGTGGCCGGGAGGCCGCGTCCTCGGCCTCCGCGACCCGGCCGTCGATGGAGCCGGTCAGCATGGTTCCGAACACGGCCAGTGCCGCACCCGCCGTCACCAGGGCGCGGCCGGCGCGGAAGGAGGCGAGCGCGGGGAAAGGCGGTTTCGAGACCGCGCGCCCGTCGCTCGGCGTCGCCGCGACCATCGGACCGGCCACCGCACCCGTGCGGGCCCCGGCGTCCTTCCCCCGGATCATGCCGGGCTGATCCAGACGGAAGACCCCGGCCGCCTCCGACCGCAGTGTGTCGCCCGCCGGGCCCGGCTCGTCTCCCCGGGGGTCGGCCTGGACGAAGACCGGCGGCTCGTCCCGCCCGCCCGGCAGGACGGACAGCGCACTCAAGCAGGCGTGGGCGTCCGGCCGGCTGCGCTCGTCCGGATCCGTCATGGCCTCCAGCAGCTCGACGAGATCGGCCGGGAGGCCCGGCGGTATGACCGGGGGTCGGTGCAGCCGCGCGACGGCGGCCTCCAAGGGCGCTCCCCCGTACTCCAGTTCCCCTTTCAGGGATTCGAGGAGCACCAGGCCGAGGCTGTAGATGTCGGCGGCCGGACCCACGCCTCTGCCCCGTACCTGCTCCGGTGCCATGTACGCGGCCGTCCCCAGCAGCACGCCGGTGGCGGTGTGGGTGGGGGTGTCGAGCAGCCGGGAGATACCGAAGTCCGTCAGGTGCGGGGCTCCCGTCTCGTCCAGGAGGATGTTCGACGGCTTGACGTCGCGGTGCACGACACCGGCCGCGTGCACATGGGCCAGTGCCGACGCCAGCGCGCATCCGATCCGGGCGACCTCGGCGGGCGTCATCGGGGCCACGGCGATACGACGGCTCAGCGTCGTCCCCCTGATGAGCTGCATCACCAGAAAGGGACGCCCGTCCTCCTCCTGGCCGGAGTCGTACAAGGTGACCAGACCCGGGTGCTGCAACTGGGCCAGCAGACGACCCTCGTCGGTGAAACGCTCCTCCGCCTGAGCCTCCCCCTCCGGGCGGAAGACCTTCACCGCCACCGGTCGCCGCAGACGCATGTCGAGCGCCTCGTACACGTCCGCCGCGCCGCCACGCCCGAGCAGTTCGTCGAGCCGGTAGCGGCCGGCGACCGTGTGGGCCGTGAGCCGGAGGTCCGGTCGCATGGACCACGGGCGGACGTTCATCTGTGCTCCCTGCGCTCTGCCGTCACGTTCCGTTGTCCGCCCGCCCACGCGCATCCGTGCCGGGCCGGTGCCCGGCCGCGGCGCCGCCGGCATCGGCGTGGCGCCGAACGGCAGGCCGCAACCCGCCCGTGTGCGAGCACGGGCTACGCCTGCCCCGTCAGCGCTCGGGCATCCGCGGAGACACCGGGAAAGATGAAGGGGGCTGCCACGGGACCCGCCGCGGCACGTCTCCCGAACCGACGCGGGCCGGGCTCAGGCCGGTCGGTGGGTGAAGAGGCGGGGTCCGACAGTCGGGCCGACCAACAGGTCCCCCTACAGGAGCAACACGGACGACGCCCTTCAACCGCCGCAGCTGGCGAGCCCCTCACCGGAGCCGCCGCCTCGGTCCATGGGCTCCCTCGGCGGGCGGGTCAGCAGGCCGCTCTCCTCGGCGAACCGTGGGAGCTGGGCGCGGAGCGCCGGGACGCCGTACAGTGCGACGCTCAGCAGGAGCGCGTCCCTCCGGCGCTCGGTCGACAGGCGGACGGACGCGTGATCGCGGCGCAGCCGGGCAAGCACCCTCGCGCCGCGCAGGGTGCGCCGGGGCCACACCCACAAGGCCACGGCGCCGACGTCGGCGAGGAGGCCGAGCACCAGCCACACCGTCGCCTGTCCGCCCGTGGCGGCCCCGAGCGGAACGGCGGCGAAGACCGGTAGCAGCAGGCTTCGTACGACCCGCACCCGTCGGCGGGACACCACGAGGCCCGCCCGCTCCAGTTCCGTCGATACCCCTCGTACGGCAGACTGCACCCGTTCCATGTCGTGCAGGCGGCGCGGGTGCGTGGCCCCGAACAGGGCGTGGTACTGGGCACGGGCCACCTCGGAGCAGTCACGCGGCAGTCGTGGTTTGCCGGGTTGGACCGTCTGCCGCCACCCGGCCTCGATCGACTCGGCCAGATGCAGCTCGACCAGCCCGGTCTGTGCCGCACCCCATGCGCCCCCGCGCAAGAGGCCCATCTGTACGGGGGTGAGCGGGCGGGCGAGTGTGTCGGGGACCGGCTGCCGTCCGGGGCGCAGGCGCAGCGCGACGGCGATGAGCAGCAGGAGCCACGGGGCTCCTGCCGACAGCACGTGGAGCACGAGCACAGGTCACTCCTCCCTCGCACCACCAGACTGGCGTCAAAGCTCCCTGTCCGCCAGCCGATTGTCTCCCTGAGGCCAGCGGATCGAGGAGCGGGAAAGCGGGCCGACGGACCGCCACCGTACCGAGGCCCCCCTGTCCGAACCGAGCGCCGACGACCCCACCGCCCGGCCGTACGTACGGCGCGTCAGACCACGGCGAGCCGGTCCACCAGCAACTCCACCCTCCGTTCGGCGTCCCCTACGGGCAGCCGTCCCGCCCGGGTCAGGGTCGCAAGGCCGTGCAGGGCCGCCCAGAACACCTCGGTGAACAGTCCGGGCCGGACACCTTCCCCGGCGACCTCGCCGAGAGTCTCCATGAGGGCCGCGAAGGCGTCCTTCAGAGGCTCCGGGGTCTCTTCCTCCGCGAACGCCAGGCCGCCGTCGAGCTGGAACATGGCGTCGTAGACCGCCGGATGGCGCTCGGCGAAGTCGAGGTAGGCGCGGGCGAGGGCGGTGACCCGGGCGCGCGGGCCGTCCGTGGCGGAGGCCACGGCCCGCAGCGCCGTGGCCATCTCGGCGGCGCCCTCCAGGGCGACGGCGCCGATGATCTCGCGCTTGCCGCGGAAGTGGCTGTAGAGGACGGGCTGGCTGTACTCGATGCGCTCGGCGAGCCGACGGGTGGTGACCGCGTCCCAGCCCTGCTGCTCGGCGAGTTCGCGGGCCGTCGCCACGATGAGGCGCTCGCGGGACGCCCTTTCGCGCTCCTTGCGTTCCTGTACCGACATGAGTCGATCCTAGCACCGCTAGGCAATCAAGCGACGTTAGGGCTAGCGTCGCCTCATCATCTAGCAACACTAGATTTCTGGAGGGGCAGACATGCTCGACGCACTGGAGATCGTCACCACCGTGATCGTCGGCCTGATGGTGGGAGTGGAGTTCTCCGTCGCCTTCGTCATCAACCCGATCCTCAACGCCCTCCCCGACGACAGCAACCAACGCGGCCGAAGTCACGGCGGTCGGATGCTCGGCGCCCTCATGCCGGTCTGGTACATCGGCTCGCTCGCCCTCGTCGCGGTCTGGGCCTTCGCCGGACGCCACCACGACGGCGCCGGTCTCGTCGTCACCGCCGGCGCGCTGCTGATCCTCAGCGTGATCATGTCGATCCTGCTGCTCGTCCCGATCAACAACCGTGGCAAGACGTGGACCCCCGAGAACCGGCCCGCCGACTGGAAGGAGCAGATGAACCGCTGGGACCGTTTCCACTACGTCCGCGTCGCCGTCATCATCGCCGCCTTCGCCCTGCTGGTCGCCGCCCTCACCTGAGCCCGCGTCCGGCCTGGTGAAGGCCGCCCGGCCGGGCCGTGGACCCGGATCTTCGACGGCAGGCTTCCCCGAAGCGGCGGGCAGGTCCTGGCCCGTGTGCGTCCCGGCCGCACCGTGACGGGCGCACACGGGGGTGCAGTCCTTGCCGACCGGCGGCAGTTCCCCTGTCCCAGCTTGGCGGCCCCGGGATCAGGCCTCCCGGAGGACCCCGAGCACGCCGGCCGTCGCGGTCAGGCCAGCTCGGCGGCGCCGAAGGAGACGTCGAAGCGGTCGCACCAGACGGTGACGCTCGTGAGGCCGGTGAGGTCGGCGTCCGCAGGTACGGCGTAGTTCTGATCGCCCTTGTTGCCCTTCAGCCTGCCCAGGCTGACGTAGGTCCCGTCGTCGAAGACGTGCCAGCCCGCCTCGCCCTCCTCGACCGGGGCGTCGGTCAGCCAGACCCGCAGGTCGGGTCCGCTGCTGGTGTCCAGGTTCTCCAGGCGCACCACGTGCGACCCGTCGGGCAGCCGGATGAGCTTCACCGTGCCGGTGGTGGTGTGCTCGTGGCTGGTGAAGGTGCCCCGCGCCACGGTCGTGGGGCCCGAGGGCGAGGTGGGCGGCACGGCGGACGGTCTCGTGCTCGGCGCCCGGGAGGACGCGGTGAGGGACGGGGACGCGGACGGCAGTGCCTCGTGCACGGTCTCGTCCACCCAGAGGGCCCAGGGCTTGAACCACGTCAGCCCGGCCACCAGGACGGCCACGGCCGTCGCCGCCGCCACGGCCCACCACTGCTTCCTCACGACACGTACCGCCTTCCTCGCGTACCGGCTCTTCCGCCGCCATCCAAGGCGACCCGGGGTCTCGGCGGAAGGCGCGGGCACCGGCGGACGGAGTCCGCGCCGGCCTCCGCCGGGGCTCCGAGGCCGATGCGATGGGCCCGACGGGTCGGCGTTCTCGGTAGCGTCATCATCTACCGCATGGAGTGTCCATGTGCCCGGCTGGTCCGTAGGAGGACTTCCGGCGGAGAGTGCGAGGCTGCAGTGAGTGAACTGACGAAGCCCGAGGTCGACGTTCCCGAGGGGGATGCTCCCACCGAGCTGACCGTCCGAGACCTGGTCGTCGGGGACGGGGCGGAGGCGAAGCCGGGCATGGTGGTCAGAGTCCACTATGTCGGGGTCACGTTCGAGTCCGGGAAGGAGTTCGACGCCTCCTGGGACCGGGGCCGGCCGTTCAAGTTCGCCCTGGGCGGCGGCAGGGTCATCAAGGGGTGGGACCGCGGGGTGAGGGGGATGAGAGTGGGTGGCCGGCGCGAGATCATCGTTCCCCCGCGTCTCGGCTACGGCAAGCAGTCCCCCTCGCCGTTGATCCCGGCGGGGTCGACCCTGGTCTTCGTGGTGGACCTGCTGTCCGTCTGATCCCGGCCTCCTGCCGACCGGGCCCTCAGGGAGACCGTGCGCCCAGGTACACGCGCGGGACGCGCGCGGCGATCCGGGTGACGATCTCGTACGCGATGGTGTCGGCCGCTTCGGCCAGCAGTGACCGGCGCACGCTGTCGGCCCTGCGGAATCCGTGCCCTTCGCCCTCGAAGACGAGATAGCGATGCCACACGCCACGTGCCGCCAGGTTGTCCACGATCCGTTCTGCCTGATCCGGGCGGCAGATGACGTCGTCGGCGCCCTGAAGCATCACCAGGGGCGCGGTGATCCGGTCGGTGTTCGCGGCGGGTGACACCCGGTCGTACCGAGCCTTGTCCCGGGGGAGGTCGCCCACCAGCGTGTCCACGTACCGGGATTCGAAGTCGTGGGTCTGGCCGCCCCTCCACGCGGCGGCGTCACTGATCGGGTAGAGGACGGTGCCCGCCGCGAAGACATCGGTGAGGGCCAGGCCGGCCAGGGCGGTCCAGCCGCCCGCCGAACCTCCGCGTACGGCGGTACGGGTGGGGTCCGCCAGGCCCTCCGCCGCCAGAGCCCGGGCGACGGTCACGCAGTCGGCCACGTCCACCTCGCCCCAGGAGCCGCGGAGCCGGTCGCGATAGGCGCGGCCGTAGCCGGTGGAGCCGCCGTAGTCGACATCCGCGACCAGGAAGCCGCGGCTGGTGAAGAAGGCGAACTCCAGGTCGGGGCTCACCCCCGTCGAACTGGTCGGGCCGCCGTGCACGTGAATCAGGAGGGGCGGCAGGTCACCCGGAGGGGCGGACGCACAGGGGTTGGTCGGGCGGTGCAGCACGTAGTGCACGGGGTGGCCCTCGGGAGTACGGGTGGTACGGCGCTCCGGGCGGGCCAGCCATGGCTCCAAGGGGTCCTCACGTGCTGGGCGCACGGGGCGCGCGGGTCCGCTGCCGGGGCCGAGGGGCACCGAGAGGAGGGCCGCGCCCCGCTGTGGATCGCCGGCACGAACCAGTACCCGCTCACCGTCCGACCACAGGTCACCTTCGAACGCGCTGAAGCCCTCGGCTAGTTCGGTCAGTTCACCGTCATCGGGCGACCAGAGGGACAGCCGCTGGGGGCCGTCACCGTGAGGCAGCACCACCCCGTGGGGGGTGACGGCGAACCAGCTCGGACCGACGCGCCACAGGGGCCCGGCACAGTCCTGGGCCAGCGGCAGGACATGGGTGACGCACGCCGCGGCGAGTTCGCCCGGGACCAGGTCGACACGGTGCAGGTTCCACCAGCCCTCAGGATCGGCCATGGCGAAAAGGGTGTCGGGGCCGCCCCACTCCGCTTGCGGTACGGAGACCTCCCGGCCTTCACGCGGACCACCGAGTACGCGGACGGGCTCCCCGGCCACCCCGTCACGCAGGTCCGCGACCATGAGTTCCGAGCAGTCCCAGGGCATGTGCGGGTGGTTCCACCCGATCCAACTGAGCCGCCGGCCGTCGGGCGAGACCCGGACACCCGACAGGAAGTGGTGGGAGCGTGCGACGACGCGTAGGGCGGCAGGATCGTCCGCGGCGGCTCCGGACAAGGGGACGGCGATGATCTCGCGCGTGGTACGCGGGGCCGGATCGCTGTCGTCGGGGCCCGTGGCGGCCCGGGTGGTCTCCCGTACACACCACACCTCGCTGCCGTCCGGGCTCGCCACCGGGTCGGCCCAACAGGTCTCCACGCCGGGGCGGTCGGCGGGAGTGAGCGGCCGAGGCCGGGGGACGTCCGCCCGGGTGGCGCCGAGAGCCGGGACATCGGCGGCGTACAGGCGCTGGTCGCGGTGATCGGTGAAGACCAGGAGGTGGGTGCCGTCGGCGTGCGCGGCGGGGCGGGCCCAGTAGGGCCTACCGCCGTACCCGAGCGAGCGGTTGCGCACCGGGATGCCGGACGGGAGCACCGGCACCGGGTCCTCGGCGCCGGGGGCGTTGCGCAGGGGCCGGACGGTGGCCGTGGCCGGATCGGAGGCGCACCACCAGTTCTCCGGGCCGCCCCCCTGCGGCCAGGAGGTGGAGCCTGAGTCGTCGGCGACGGCCTGCGCGGTCACGGGCGAGGGCCAGGTGCCGTAAGGCAGGGGAGCTGGGGCGGCACAAGCGCATGCAGGAGGCGCGGCGGGTGCGGAGGGCATGGAAGGACTCCAACTGCGGGGCGGAAACGGCGGATGGGGGCGGCGCCCGGGGCGCTTCGGGGGTTCCGGGTGCGCGTCAGACGCGGGAGAGCTGGACGGGTTCTCCGTGCGCGTCCCGGCGTCGCAGGTCCGCGGGGCTCTCGCGCCGCACCATGAGACGGGCCTGGCCGTCGCTCACGGCGACCACGGCGGGGCGCGGTTGAGCGTTGTAGTTGCTGGCCATCGCGTGGTGGTAGGGCACGGCGAGCAGGTCGCCGGGGGTGATGTCGGAGGGAAGCGCGATGTCGGGGACGACGACGTCACCGCTCTCGCAGTGTCGACCCACGATGACACTGTGCACGGGTGTGCCTCGGGGTGTCCGGCCGGCCGTCCAGGCGGTGTAGCGGGCCTCGTACAACGAGGGGCGCAGGGCGTCGCTCATTCCGCCGTCGACGGAGACGAAGCGGCGGCGGAGCCCGTCCTTGACGGCCCCGACCCGGTACAGGGTCACCCCCGCGGACCCGATCATGGAGCGGCCGGGTTCGACGGCGATCCGCACCGTGCCGGGCGGGAGCACACGCGCCAACCCCGTCCTGAGCGCCGCCGTGAACTCGGCGGGGTCCAGCCTCAGGTCACCGGGCACGTAGGGGATGCCCGCGCCGCCGCCGAGATCGATCTCATCGACCGTGCCGGCGTGGCGTCGCGCCATGTCGGCCACGAAAAGCCCCACACGTTCGGCGGCCAGTGCCAGTCCTTCGGTGGCGGTGATCTGGGAACCTATGTGGCAGTGCACCCCGGCCAGCCGGAGCGAGGCGTGCGAGGCGACGGCCAGCACCGCGCGCTCGGCATGGCCCTCGCGGACGGGGAAGCCGAACTTCACGTCGTCGCCCCCGGTGGCCATGTAGGCGTGGGTCTCGGCAGCCACCCCGGGCGTGATGCGGACGTACACGTCCTGTACCCGCCCGGTTCGCGCTGCCGCCCGCGCCAGCCGATCGATCTCTTCGTGGCAGTCGACGACCACCACGCCCACGCGGTGTGCCACCGCGGCCGCCAGTTCGTCCGGGGACTTGTTGTTGCCGTGGAAGACGATCCGGGCCGGGTCGAAGCCGTTCGCGACGGCGAGTTCCAGTTCGCCACCGCTGCACACATCGAGGTGGAGGCCTTCGGAGTCGACCCAGCGGACCATCTCCGCGCACAGGAAGGCCTTCGACGCGTAGTGCACCCGGTCCGCCCCCGACTGCCGCCACTGGGCGGCCCGGTGTCGGAAGTCGGCCTCGTCGACCACGTACAGGGCGGTGCCGCAGGCCCGGACCAGGTCGTCCATGGCGACACCGCCCACGTGGAGACGGTTGTCGACGGTGCGGGCGGTGAGCGGCCAGACCTCGGGGGCCTGTTCAGGAGAGGCGGCGGGGGTGAGCGCGGGTGCGACAGGCAGCGCATCGGCTTCCGCCAGGGATGGAGAGGGCAGGGATCACTCCTCGGTGAGGACGACGAGCATCAGCAGGTCGTCACTGGGGTCCACGAAGTGGTGGGGGTCGCTCGCGGCGAGGTGGACGGCGTCACCCACGCGCAGCAGGCGGCCGGCCCCGGCCACGACGACGCGGCAGGAGCCGCCCAGCACCATGACGAACTCCTCGCCCCCGTGCGTGATCGGGGCGGCGTGATCCGCGATGTCCGCGTGGAGCAGGCGAACTGCCAACCGGGCGTCGTGGTGGGCGCTGAGGTCCCAGATGCCCCGGTGCCCCGCCGTTCGGGCGAGCAGGGGGGACGGGGTGAACCGCGCCGCGAAAGCGGGCTGCTCCTGAGCGGCTCTGCTGCCGCCCGGATCGAGCAGGCGGGCGGGGGTCGTGTCCAGCGCCGCGGCGACGTGTCCCAGCGTCCGTACGGTCGGGTTGGCCGCCCCGGACTCCATCTGGGAGACGTAGGCGGACGATACGTCGGCCCTGGCCGCCACCGCGCTGAGTGTAGACCCCAGTTCCCGCCGGGTCCTGACCACCGAGGCGGCCAGCACGGCCAGCGGGTCGACGGTATCGCGCTCCTCAGTGGGGTGCCCGAGCGCCCAAGAGTGTCAGTGGCAGCATCACCCCGGAACAGGGCGGTGTCGTCGTCCATCACGTCGATGCCGTGAAGGTGGCCGAGGCCGCCCACGCCGACTGCGCCGCTCAGGTGCGGGGCATCCAGAACTACCACATGGACAGCAACGGCTGGTCGGACATCGCCTACAGTCATCTCGCCTGTGTCCACGGCTATCTCTTCCAAGGACGCGGCGAACACGTTCGCACCGCCGCCCAGGGCACCACGCAGGGCAACGACGACTGGTACGCGGTCTGCGCGCTGACAGGTGGCACCAGCGGCGCCTACGACGTCATCACGGCCGCGCTGATCGACGCCATCCGGTACGGAATCAACCGCCTACGCGTGTCGGGCGGCGCCGCCCAGGCCATCACCGGCCATCGCGACCACCATGCGACCGGCTGTCCGGGCAACCTGTACACCCGGGTCCTCAGCGGCGACGTCAACCCTGGTGGCGGACCCCTGCCCTACCCCGGGGTCAGCTTCCGCCAGTCCCCGGCCACCGTGCACGCGAGTGTGGCGACCTGGCAGTACCGGATGAACAGCGCGCACGGCTACTCCCTCACCGTGGACGGCCAGTACGGGCCCGGCTCGGACGCGGCGTGCCGCCGTTTCCAGTCGAGCAGAGGGCTGAGTGCGGACGGTGTGGTGGGGCCGGCCACGTGGGGCGCCACGTTCGCCTGAGGCCTTTCGCGGGGATCAGGCCGGCTCAGGGAGCGAGGTCCGGTGCCGTGCGTCGCAAGGCGGAGGAGGGCGCCATGACGGTGGGGGCACCCCCGTGCCCGAAGGGCTGTAGGGGTGCCCCCATGGCGACCGGCGACAGGCGCTCTCCGCCACAACGGCGCGGACCTCGGCCCCGGATGTGTGGAGCACTCCGTCAAGCGCATCCCCCCAAACGAGAGGGGACGGCGTGCCGGAACGTCGACCATCAGGGCGGCGCCGACTCGGAGTTGAGCCGCCTACCAGTAATGACGGCGTCCGCCGACCGCGTGACCGACCGCTCCGAGGATCCACAGGATGATCCCGATCACGACCAGGACGATCCCGATCGTCCACAGGATGGAAATGCCGGCCACGAAGCCGATGACAAGCAGGATGACCCCGAGAATGATCATGGCGACCTCCGGTCTCGCAGGTTCCTCCACTCCAGAGTAGGCGCAACCCGCGGAAGTGGCCTGTCAGGCTGTCGCCACCTCACCTCCCCGCGCTTGCGCGTCCTCCTCGACCACGTCCTCCAAGGCGCCGTCGTCGCTTCGACCGCCGGACGAGGTGTCGAGGGGCTCCACGACGGGGAACGTGCCCGCCGGTGTCCAACGGGCACGCACCGTCTCAGGCCGCGACCGCCGGATGGGCCGCTTCGGCGGCGCGGCGGTATTCGGTGTTGATGCGCTGGGCTTCTTCGAGCTGGTCTTCCAAGGCGATGATGCGACAGGCGGCCTCGATCGGGGTGCCCTGGTCGACGAGTTCCCGGGCGCGGGCCGCGATGCGCAGCTGGTAGCGGGAGTAGCGGCGGTGGCCGCCCGCCGAGCGGAGCGGGGTGATGAGGCGGGCCTCGCCGATGGCGCGCAGGAAGCC
>NZ_JBHXSA010000051.1:0-13156 GCF_042716475.1 Streptomyces sp. NPDC058671
CCCACGTGTGGTCACGGATCTGCCCTTCGGCTTCCTCCGCCAGCTCTTCAACGACCCCTCGTATATCCACACCCGTAATCCTAAATCCGTGCTGAGCAGCGGGAGCGCGCACGGGGCCTGCCGGTGATCCAGATGATCGGCCGGACAAGTCCTAGTCGAGCTGCATGCAGACGGAGGGCTTCAGGTAGCGCTCGGCCACCCATCCGGTGGTGCCGGCCTTGATGCCGGAACGTGAGCCCTCGGAGAGCGTGACCCGGTACCAGCCGTTCGACTTGCGGTCGACGTCGATCAGGTCCCCACGGGTCAGGTGCCCGAGCGAGGCGTAGCGGGTCCCCGCGCCGGAGCGCAGGTTCACGTTCGATTGACAGACCCGCTGCCGCATGACGCTCACGTCTTCGTGAGGGCCTATGGATCTCCGAGGCCAGTCCCGTCTCTTCAGCCTGTACCGGTCAACCCTGACGATCGTCGGGGTACCGGGCTGCCATTCGGCCAGGGCGCCCCGCCTGCGGTGTTCCTACCGTGGGCAGCATGGATTCGATCAAGCGATACAGATGGGGGCGACGGCTACCGATGGCGGTCGCGTCGGCCGGGGTAGGGGCAGCGGCCGTGGTCTGGCTGGCGCCCGGCGGTGTGCTGGGGACGAACGAGCCGGTGCACGTCACTGCGGGCTTCTCGGTGCGGGCCTACCGGGCGCTGACCGGGAGCGTGGCGGACGGGCCGCCGTGGGCTGAGACCGTCCTGGAAGCGGCGAGTGAGGGTACTTTGCTGTTCCTGGGCCTGCTGTTGGCCTGGGTCGGCTGGAGCGCCCTACGCCGCAGGGATAGGGAGGGGCTGGCCGGGATGGCTGTGGCCGCCGCCGGGACCGTCGTCGCCTACGGAATCAGCGAGGCGCTCAAACTCCTCGTCGACGAGCAACGTCCGTGCCGGGCCCTGCCAGGGGTCGTGGCCCTCGCGCCGTGTCCCGCGCCGGGCGACTGGTCGTTCCCCAGCAACCACGCCACCCTGGCCGTCGCGCTGGCTGTCGGCGTGGTCTTGATACGGCCTCGGCTCGCGGCCCTGGCCTTGCCGGTGGCCGGGGCGGCAGCCCTGTTGCGGGTGCTGGTCGGGGTGCACTATCCGCACGACGTCCTGGCGGGCGCGGCGCTCGGCGCGACGGCCGTGGTAACCGTGCGGCTCCTCGTACTGCCGATTGCCCTGCGGGCGGTGTCAGCTTTCCTTGTAGGGCAGTCGGTCGGACGGCACCGGGACCATGCCGGCCTCGTGCGCGACCACGGCCGCCGCGGCCCGGTTGTCGACGCCGAGGCGGGCGAGGATCGAGCTGACGTGGGCTTTCACCGTTCCCTCCGCCAGGCGCAGGCGGCGCGCGATCTGCCCGTTGGAGAACCCGCTGCCGAGGAAGCCGAGCACCTCCCGCTCCCGCGCGGTCAGGGCCTCGACGCGGGCGCGGGCCGCGGAGCGGCGGTTGGCTTGGGCGCCCGCACCGCCGGCGGCGAGATGCGCGACGACCCGGGCCGCGACCTTCGGTGACAGGTAGGCGGCGCCGTCGGCAACCGCCCGGATACCGGCGATCAGTTCCTCCGGCTCGCCGGACTTGATCAGGAAGCCGGCGGCACCTTCGCTCAGGGCGCGCAGGATGTACTCGTCCTCGCCAAAAGTCGTCAGCATCACAACCCCGGTTTCGGGGACCGTCCTTCGTATCTCGGCGGCGGCTTCTATGCCGCCGGTCCCCGGCATCCGGATGTCGAGGACGGCCACCTGCGGGCGGTGGCGCTGAACGAGCTCCACCGCCTGATGGCCATCGGCTGCCTCGGCAACGACGGTGATGCCGGGGTCGGTGGCAAGGACTGCGCGGACGCCTGCGCGGATCATGGGCTCGTCGTCGGCGATCAGGATCCGGATCATCGGACAGCCTTCCCGGTGTAGTTGTCGGTGGAGACCAGGAGTCCGGCCCGGAAGCAGAGACGGTAGATGTCCCCCGAGCGGTCGTCGAACGGGTCGGCGGTCTGTACGTAGAACTCGCAGGCCGCATCCTGCGGTGCGGTCGTGGGCGCGGCCGGGCGGCGCGTGGTCTGGCGCTCGGGCAGATACCGCGCCATGTCCGCGCGTGGCTGGCCGACGTGCAGGAGGGCGTAGTCCTGCGGGGCGAGTACCGACTGCCGTGCCGTCACGGTGTCCCACGCTCGCACTCCGCCGATGAGTAACGCGGAGGTGCACAGCGGCACCAAGACGGCCGCGGCGGCGGTACGGCCCAGTCGCCGACGGGCACTGCGGTGCTCAGAAGGTAGGACGTCACCTGGATCGCCGGGCTCGGCGCGGCGTGGCGGGGGCACGGCCCCGGGACGGTGCGGGAGCGTGGCCCGGACGGCGAACCCGACGCCCTCGGGGCCCGATGTGAAGGTGCCACCGGCGAGTCGGACGCGTTCGTCCAGGCCGATGAGCCCGAAGCGGTGGCCGTCACCGGGTGCCGAGGCCCGGGACTCTGGTGCGGTACGGGCGGCGCGGTCATGGTGGGCCGTAGAGGCGCTGGGCACCGGCTCGTTCGTCACACTGGCCTCGGTCCGTCCTTCCGCGTGCCGGACGACGACGTTGGCCCGGTGCCCGGGCGCGTGTTTGGCAACGTTCGTCAGCGCCTCCTGGACAACGCGCTGCACGGCCCGCTCGATGACCAGCAGCGCGTCGCCAGCCGCCGCTTCGCCCTCTACACGCAGCCGGACGTCAAGCCCCGCCGCGGCCGCCCGGTCCACCAGGCCCTCGAGTTCGGTGAGCCCGGCGCCGGGCTCGGGCCCCGGAGCCAGATCCGATGGCTCGCGCAGGACACCGATCACCTCGCCGAGCCGGTCGACGGCGGCTCCCGCCCTGGCGCGGATGTCCCGGGCGGTGGCCCGGTGGTCCTCCGATAGACCAGGGGCCAGCTTCAGTGCCCCCGCGGACAGGGCGATAAGGCTGAGGTCGTGGCCGAGGAGGTCATGCATGTCCTGCGCTATCCGGGTCCGCTCGCGCAACCGGGCTTGTTCGGCGACCAGATGCTGTTCCCGTTCCAGCCGCGCGGCCCGCTCCCATCCGGCCCGGACCAGTTCGCGGTACTGGCGCAGGAACCGGCCCGCGAACCACGGCAGCATCGCCGCCACGAGCAGCAACCCCACGAACTGGCTCGCCCAGCCCAACCACGCCGGCACCAGGAGCACAGCCACCACGGCGGCCGCGAGCACTCCGATCAAGGCTGCCCCCGTGCTCCGGTTCCGCCCCGGCTGCCAGCCCGCAAAGAAGGCGCAGACCGCCGCCGGTATGCCCCACCACAGAGTGGCGACACCTGTGCCAACGGCCGCCATCGCCCCGATGAAGAGGCCTGCGGACAGTACCGGTGCCGGCACCCGGACGATGATCACTGTTCTCACGGACGCGACCCTACGGAACTCCGCCGCCCCGCGGCACTGCCGAAAGTCCACTACTGCGGGCCCGGGATCTAATGCCCTTGCCGAGCAGGCCGGATCAAGGACTGCTTGACAACCATGATTGGGAATCAGTCACATCTGGCCAGGGGCCGGCGGCATGGGCGGGTGGCTACAGCTCGAACTGGATTTGCTCGATGTCGGTCAGCTCGACGTCGAGGCCGTGGGCGCGGTGGCCGCCGTCGCGGAAGTAGACCTCACCGAGGGCGTCGGCCGTTGCCCGTTGCAGCTCGCGGTCGGTGGCGCCTTGCTCCTGGGCGTCGAGAAGGCGGGCGGCGTGGTGGGGCGGGAGCGCGAGGGTGAGGTGGCGCAGGCGGGCGTCGTCGGTGGTGCCGGGTGCGGCGGTGAAGCCGAACCGGGCCCTGACGTCCACCATCAGGCCGGCGGATGTGGCGGCCGCTTTGCGGGCCTTGGCCCGGATCTGTGGCTGCCAGCGGCGGCGTACTTCGGCGGCCATGCGGTCGGCCAGGTCGGCCCGCGGCTTTTTGATCTGGTCGCGGACGTAGCGCTCGATGGTGCGCTGGGAGACGCCGAGCAGTGCTGCGACGTCGCGGGTGCTGCCGTGGTGTTGCTTGACGAGGTAGCGGACCTGGGCGCCGGCGCTCTTCGGGATCGGCCGGGTGAACGCGCCCGCGAGCGCGCCGTGCAGGGCTGCGTCGATGGTCATGTGCGGTCCTTCGGTGAGTGGTCGGCGGGGCGTGCCGCGCGAGGGACGCCCCGGCTGTGACAGACGGTGTGGCGGGCCCTGTGACCGGTGTCGTGGGACGGCCGGTCACAGGGCCTCTGCGGGCGCTGCGGGCGCCGGGTGAAGCCGGGGTGCTGTACGTCGATCTGAGGATCGATCAGCACCCGGGGCGACCAAGGGAGACTTGGCAGGGGGTGATCGTCCGGGAGATCGCCGTACAGCGGCCTAGAAGGGTGCGGGTTCGGGTTCCGCTGCCTGGGCTGCGGCGATGGCGGCGTCCCGGGCCCTCTCCCATTCGGCATCGGCGTCAGCCTTGGCGCGCTCCGCTTCGATCTTGCATCGCCCGCAGAGACCAGCGGTCTGCAGGGCCCGCCCGCACCCCTTGCCGTGGAGACCCGGGCAGTCGCCAACGTCCACGGTGACGGTCGGCTCGACGCAGGCCAGGCTGAGCATGCCCGGAGCGACGACGCCGCGCCCGCATCCGTCGGCGCAGGTGGGCTGTTCACCCCCCAGGCAGACGGCGCACAAGTCCGTGTCGGGCAGGGCAAGGCGGGGGCACATGCCGTCGTCCCCGGCGCAGGGTCGGTGTCGGCCGGCACCGGAGACTTCCGCCTCCAGGCGCAGGCGCTTGTCCGTCCAGGATTCCGGGACCGGCGTCTCTTCCGAGTCGCCCGGCCCCTGTCGAAACAGGTCGTACTCACTGGCCTGCTGGGCGGGGATGGGCCGGACCCCGGCGGCCGGGCCGACCGCGAGCAGGCGAAACTCGCGCAGTCCGTAGTCCGGGGGCAGCCCAGCCCTTCTTCCGTCGTTCGATGGTCTTCCGGGTAGGGGGACGGGCCACAACCCCAAAAACCGCGAAAAGGAGACACCGACCCGCGGCCTGCGGTACAAGCACAACCACCCCCAGACCCAGCTCACGCACCCCTGGCAGCCCGGTTTCTGACTGCCGCCACACCAATCAGTGCGGGAGTGATCTGATCAGGGCATGACTGACGAGCACTGCGTGACGCGCCACCACATCGACCTGTGGAACGAACGCGTGCTGCCGGACGGGGTGGCGCCCGTCAGCTTCGGCACGGTTCTCCGGGGTTCGATACTGCCCATCGTGGTCTGGCTGGGCATCGCCGCTTTCGTGTACTTCATCTACAACCCAGTCGTCGCCGCGGTCGAAGGAGGGCTCTTCCTCGCCTTCTTCCTGCTCGGCTTCACACTCCGAAGAAGATCCGGACACTCCCCAAAGTGCAGCCTGTACGCCGCGACAGGCGGAGTACTCGACAAGTCGATGGCCGGGTTCTGAGACCAGACAACAACGGCCCACCCCCAACCCCGGACGCCGGCCGACCCACCCCATAGACACCGCACCCCGCTGTCCAGCAACAACACCCACCGATGACACCGAACACACCGCACCACAATGTCACCACCAGAAGCCAACCCACCCCCGACCAGCACGAACGACACCCCACCCCCGATGACAACCACCGCAGCGCCCCAGTGACAATCACCCGCGGTGTCGCACAGGCAAAACACACCCTGAAAACCCTGTCGCAACCACTGCAAATCACACGACGCCCATCAAGGCGCCATACGGCGATCTGAGCCACGATCAGGACCCCGGGTGGCCGAGGAAGACTCGGAGCGGGTCCAGAGGGGCGTAGATCGCCGTACAGCGGCCTAGAAGGGTGCAGGTGTGGCTTGCGCTGCCTCTGCTGCGGCGATGGCGGCGTCCCGGGCCCTCTCCCACTCGGCGTCGGCATCGGCCCTGTCCCGCTCCGCTTCGATCTTGCAGCGCCCGCAGAGTCCGGCGGTCTGTACGGCGCGGCCGCACTTCTTGCCGCGGTGGCCGGGGCAGTCGCCGATGTCCACGGTGGCGGGCGGTTCGTCGCACACCAGGCAGAGTTTCCCGTCCGCGACCACGCCGCGGCCGCAGCCGTTGGCACAGACCGGCTGCTCGCCGCCGAGGCAGACCGCGCACAGGTCCATGCCGGGCAGGGCGAGGAGCGAGCACATGCCCTCGTCTCCGGCGCAGGGCCGGTGCCGACCGGTACCCGCAACCTCCGCTTCCAGTTGCGCGCGCTTCTCCGCCCAGGACGCGGGAACCGGTGTCTCCTCCCGGTCCGCCGGCTGGGGTGCAGCGGGTCGTACTCCCCGGCCTGCTGGGCAGGAATCGGTCGGACACCAGCGGCCGGACCGATCCGGAGCAGGTCCCGCATTCGACGGCCGATGATCGCGCCGACCGTGGTCCGCAGCGGTTGAGGCAGCGGACGGGCGAGCAGGGCGTGCCTGATCTCCTGCGGGGTGAAGCCGGTCTCCAGCATCCCGGTGACCAGCAGGCCCTGATCCCGCAGCGTCTCCGCGTGAGTGATTGACGACTGCGGCGCCTCAGCGGCGACCGCTCGCAGTCCTCGGCCTGGTGCTGGCGCACAGCGAGAAGGGGTTGGGGCGGCCCGGCGGTACTGCTCCCAGAGCGCATCTGGGCGCCGGGCCTCGCCCGCGCACGCCATATCGGCGCGGGTTGGAGCCGACCCTAGCCCCTGTTGACCAAGCTTCGCGCCCCCGTTCACCGCCTTCGTACGGTCAGTCCTGGGCAGATGTGGTGCCGGGATCGACCGGGCCGGGGCCGAGACGCCGCCGCCGGGCGAGGCGGGCCTCCAGGAGCCCGTCGGGCGGGAGCTCTGCCTTGCCCTGGCGGCGGCGTACGAAGGGGCTGGTGCTCCCTGCCTGAGCGATCCCCGTCTTACCCTCGGGCGTAAGCCGCTGCCGCGTACGACGGCCTGGCGGATCGTCAACGGTAAGGCTCTGCCGGCGCCTGCAGGCGGTCCGGGTCGACCGCCGCGGCCGGCTGCGGGGCGCTGCCCTTCCTGACCTGAAGGGGCAGGCTGGGGGCTATCCGAGCCAGACGATGCTCAAGACCGACAGGCGGTGGGTGAGGCGGTTGACCGTGTAGACGACGGAGAGCTGTCCGACGGATGCCGCGCGGACGTCCTCGCCCTCTGGGTCTCCGGGGTTCCACTGCGGCCAGCCCCACGGGGAGCGGACCGCGATGTCCAGCAGGTCGCGGACCATCTCCCGGGCGGGGTCGGGGAGCGCGGTGAGCGACTTGGCGGCCTGCGGGGACAGGCGCGCTGCCCACGGCTGCTCGGTCACGGGCGGCCGCCGAGGACGTCGTCGAGGTCCACGAAGTCGGAGTCGTCTTGTCCTGCGTCCATGAAGGCATCCACGTCCCCGGCGGCGGCGGCGCGCAGCTGCCAGGTGCGTACGACCTCGTGCAGGGGAGTGAGGCTGAAGGCGTGCCGGGCGTCTTCCAGGGCCTTGGCCCAGTCCCGCTCGAACGCCGGGACCCACGTCTTTGCCCGGCGGTCCGCGCGCAGCTGGGCACGCAGCTCGGCCGGCGCGCCGGGCGCGGGAGCGTGCGGCATGGGGGGTGCGTGGTCGGGCTGGGCACTCATCGGCTGTTCCTCCCGGCGGCGGGTCCTAGCGCAACGGTACGCGCGTCGGGTCGTGTGTGGCATGGCGGTTGTCTCTCCGGGCATCCCGCGCTTGCCCGCAGTGGTGCGGGTGGGTATCGCGGGCCTGGGTGGGGACCTTGGCCGTCAGGGCTGTTCCCGGCGCGGGCGGGGATGCAGCGGCGGCGAGTGGCGGTGCGCGTCCTGCCGATCGGCATCGTAACGTCTGCACCGACCCTTGTCGGGCGCTTCGGCGTTCCTCAACGACGCGGGGCCTCGCTACAGCGTCGATGCCTCGGCTGAAGGGCGCAGCTCTGCGTCGGCGTCGGGCAGCGGGGCCTGGGCCTGCTGCCCGGCGGGGGGATCCCCGCCCCGGACGGCTACACGGTTGGCGGCAAGAGGCTGCGGCGTGCGCTCGCCTCGGCCTCGGGACAAGACGGCCCGTTCGCGGGCCTCGCGCATCGCGTCGTTCGTCGTTTGGTGTCGGGATCGCGGGTGGCTCCACTGGCGAGTGGCGTTTGGCTGTTCCTGCGAGGTCTGCGGGCGGGCCACTGACGGCGGATCAGAACCTGCGCTTTGTTGCGGGTGCGTCGTACGGTCGCCATGGCCCCGACAGGACGGGCGTCCACAGCCGGTCTCGCGTCCCTTCGCACGTGCGCGGGACCGGCTCTCGATCGGCACTCACTGTTTCCCAGCTTCGGGGAGACCAGCCCGCACAAACACCGCTGGTGCGGGCCGGTCTTCCACCCGGTCGGGCCCTGCGGGAAGGAGAGTCTGCGGGCCCGTGAGCGGCCGTTCCATCAGCCGGGTCCCTCCGCCGGGCGTGATCGGGCCGGATGGGCTCGTCGGCTGGTCCGGCGAGAGGGCAGAGCGGTGGTGCGCATCGTTCCTGCCGGCTCTCTCATGCCGCCTGCGTTCGCGGCGGGTCCGGCTGCGGAGCTGCACTCCTTGGATGTGATGTGCCCGTGGAGCCGTCTTGCAGGCGATCTTCGGACAGGCCCGTGGTCGGTACAAGGCCGGCTCGAGGAACGCGGAGGAGAGGGAGTACGGCAGCACCGCGGGGACGGCATGCGGCCGATAACTGTGTCTTGCGGTGAACGCAGGACGAGCAGACGCACGCGTCGGACTCGACGTGTTCCGCGAGCGCTTTGCACTGCAGGCACCCGCAGTTAGCGGACTCCTGGGGGGCCCGTACACGCCCCGGGACTAGAGGCTGCGACGCTGGCCAGGCGCCTGGGGTATGGGACGGATCGCGGAAGTGCGGGGGCGAGGGAGCAGACGTGGTGGGGGCGGGGCCGATCAGGACTCGCATGAACGCCGGTAGGTCTCCCTCTTCCCGCATGGCGGTGATGTCCTCGCACTCGGCTCAGAGCATGAGCTGCGTCCCGTCAGGCCTGTCCGCGCGGGCGTGCCCGGGCCTCTCTTCGGGGGCTGGTGGCACTCTCTTCCCCCTTGGGCCTCGTTCTCGCACGCCGGAGGTCTGCGCCGGTGGCTGCGGCCGAGAACGGGAGGAGGGGCAGCTGTCTCGCCCGGGGGGATGAAGGGCCTCCCGAGGTGGTGCGCCGGTCCGCCCGGCGGCACGGGAGGCTTCTCGGCCTGCTGCGGTGGCCTGGCCGGGGTGGCGGGCACGCTGCTCGCCGCCACCGCGGCAGGGGGGCCGCCTGGGGGCGAGCCGGGCCGTAGCGGCAGCGCGTGGGGTGCGGTACCGGCGGCTACTGGCCCGGGGTCCGGCCGCCGGGGGGTGCTGGGCGGCGGACTGCGCCTGGTCCTGCTGGTGGGGTTCGTGCGGCCGACACGGTGTCGCGGTGCGGCCCTGGGCATCCTTGCGGAAACGGTCGCGCAGCTCTGCAAAGCGCCGCTCAACGGCCGCTGCCGCCTGCGCCATTCGCTCCGTGTTCTCGGCGGCGAGCTGATCGAAGTCGATGTCGGCGCGCGGGGCTGCTTCGAGGTCGGCCACGTCGATGGGCTCGGCGCTGTCCGGGGCCGGTCCATCGCCGATCCGCTGATTCAGCCGCTCGATCAGGTCTCTTTTGTGCGCGCTGAACTCGGACCAGAATTCGGAGTACGGGCTCTGGGGTGTCTCCTGCCATATGCCTCGTCCCTCGTCCTGTGGGGGCGGCGGAAGGTCGGCGGAAGGTCGGCGGAAGGTCGGCGGAAGGTCGGCGGAAGGTCGGCGGAAGGTCGGCGGAAGGTCGGCGGAAGGTCGGCGGAGGCGAACGACTGCACCCAGCCGTCGAGGTCCGCATTCGCGGTGACGAAACGCGGATCGTTGGGGACGGGCCCCAGCCGCTTGAACTCCCGGTGATCCAGGGTGTGGGCGGGGCCGGCCAGGTGGTCCAGGGTGGTGTCGCTGTAGTCGTGACGGACCACGAGCAGATGGTCGGCTGCGCGGGCGAGTTCCAGAAGGGGCAGGCGGACGGCTGGATCGCGGAGCTGGTCGGCGTGTACGGCCAGGACGCCGCCGAGCGTGGGGCCGGGCCGGCGCGCGGCGGCGCGGCCGGAGATGACCGTGCAGTGAACGTCGGGCTGGAGGGCGGCGACGGTCGCGCTGGTGTCGTCGTGCAGGACGGGCGCCTCGACGAGGGTCAGCGGGGCCTGGACGCGGGCGGCGAGAGCGGCGGCCGCGGCAACAAGGGTCTCCCGTCCGCCCATGCCCTGGTCGTAGGTGACGACTCCGCCGCCGTCGGCCACGAGCGTGGCGATGGTCTGCGCGATCAGGGGGTGGAGCAGCACGTTGGTGTCCAAGGGTCCTCCTGGCGAGGTGGGCTGGTCCGTCCGATCAGCTTATTTCTGGGGGAATTGCGGCAACGCCTGGTTGCAGTCTGTTCCGCCGCGCGCGGCCCGCGCGGGAGGGGACTGGTCACTCGCGGGCGGGGCGGGGGCGCAGGCCTTCGGCAGCTGCCCGCCGGACCGCCCGCGCCGCTCGCTTGACCCGGCCGGGGCGGACCGGACGGACGGACGGGAGTGGGAGGCGATGCTCGGGGGCCGAAGCGGCGACGAGGCGCTGCTTGCCCGCCATATGCAGCCGCTGCTGCGTCTCGGCATGGATGACACCAGCGCCCGGTTCGACGAAGAAGCCTACGTTTCGCTGGACCTGCTCAGTGTGGGGCGGACCAATCGGCACTGACCTGATCCGCTACGGAGAAGCCGGTTTCGCAGTCCGGGCACGTCGCATCGCCGAAGACGTAGGTCATCGCGCTGGCGACGTCTTGGTGCCCGTCGGCGAGGGCGATGTCGTGGAGCCGACGGCCGATGCCATCCATGACCGCGGGACTGGCGGGACGCAGGGGCGCCGTCTCGACGTCATCCCCCGACAGCGCGTAGTCACCGCTCGTGGAGAAGAACCCGCGCTCGCCGATGACGATGAACAGGTTGGCTTCGCAGCCAGGACAGGAGACCTCGTACTCCTCGTTCACGAGGCCCCAGGCGAGGTCTTCACCCCAGCCCACGAAGCCTTCGAAGCTCAGCATGGATTCCAGGAGATAGGCGTACTCATTCCGATCGGACGAAGTCCGGAGGTGTTCATTCACCACTACCAGCAGGGTCTCGGCCTCCGCAGCGTGCTGGGCTCGGACGTCGCCGGCCCCGTGCGGCTGGTCAGAGCCCGCCAGGATCGCACCCGCCAGGTTCAAGGCGCTGACCGCCTGCTCCCGGTCAGCGCGGCCGGCTACGTCGGCCAGCCACGGCAAGGCCGCGAAGCTGGCCGAGTAGACACTGCCTTGATGGCAGAGCGCCGACCACAGATCGTTCCAACGCTCGGGGCTCGGCTCCGAAGCGATCTGATCCAGCAGCACCGGTATGCCTTCCGCCGAGCCGTAGGCATGGCTGAGTTGCGCCCAATCCGTCATGCCGGAATCCAAACAGGTCAGTCCTACCCGCCGCGACTCCGGCCCTCGGACAGGGAAAGCTCTGACCTGCACGGTTAGGGTTCGATGTCCCGAAACCGGTAGTCATCACGCTTCGATGGCAAACGAGCAAGATCCGATGGCAGAGGACACGGTTCTGGGTGACCTGTGCCAGTGATCGCTGATCGATTGCCACTGAAGGATGATCAACGCCAGTTTGTGCCACGTCAGGTTGATCATTCGGTCGATCGACCCCGCGCGGGCCGGGCCGCACACGACCTGGATCAGCTCACGACGGAACGCGCGACCCGGAATCCCACGTCGTCGACCTGGAAAGTCGGGTGGCTGCGGCGCCGCGCGGAGGCCCGGCAACTCCAGTGCTCATCGAACCAACCACCGCCACGCAGCACCCGATAGGCGCCATAGACCTCTGCGTCGTAGACGTCCCAGCACCAGTCCCAGACGTTGCCGAGCATGTCATAGAGCCCCCACGAGTTGGGGCGTTTGCCGCCCACATCGTGGATGCGCTCGTGCGAGTTACCGCGGTACCAGCCGATCTCGTCGAGCTCACCGTAGTGCGGCCCGGTCGTCCCAGCACGACAGGCGTGCTCCCACTCGGCTTCGGTCGGCAGCCGATACCCGTTGGCGGACGCGTCCCACTCGATGCCTTCGGCCTCGGCACGGAAGTGGTACGCGGGCGTGAGACCGGCGCACTGGGACAGGGCGTTGCAGAACCGCGCCGCGTCCCACCAGGAGACGCACTCGACGGGCAACTGGTCGCCAGCGGTGGTACTCGGCCGCTGGCCTGTGATCTGTGCGTACAACGCCTGGGTGACCGGGGATGCCGCGAGCTGGTAGGGCGCAAGCTCGACCGACCAACTGCGCTGTGTCCGCCGGTCCGACAGCGTCACCTGCCCCGGCGGGATGGCGATCATCTCGTTCCCCGTCATCACGTCCATGATCAGAAGATCCTAACGAGACCTGCCAGCGCCAAACGCCAGAGCCACCAACGGTCGTCCTTGGCTGGCACGAACCTGCAAGTCGTCATCGTTCACTGACACAGACAGCCATCGATCACCCTTCAGTGGCAATCGATCAACGTTCACTGGCACAGGTCACTGGGGGTGACGCACTCCGGGAGGGGTGACGCACCGGTGACGCACGCGGTGACGCACTCCGATCGCCGCAGAACATGCTCTGAACTGGGGTTTTGTCTGTGCCAAAGGCGGGAGGGTGACGGGACTGTGCCTTCATACGTGCAGGTCAGACTGCTGATGGAGGGGGAAAAGTGCGTCACCAAGTGCGTCACCGAGTGCGTCACCTCGTCACCGAGTGCGTCACCTCCACCCGGCACCGCTGTACGGCGGGGCGGCTCATGGTAGGCGGGGACAGCGAGGTGAGGGAGGGGGCGAGGCCGAGAGAGGAATCCGCGACGAATGACGGCGCCCCCGCGCAGCCGGGCGGCTGTGCGGGGGCGAGCGGGTGGTCAGTCGGTCGGTTCGGTGGAGATCCGTAGCGGGCGGCCGGTCTTGGTGCGGGGCATCTTCTGCACGTCAACACCGCGGCGCCGAAGGGCGGGGGCGGCCCGTTGCAGGCGGCCGGAGAGGACGGCCGCGGTGCGCGGCCAGTCCTCCGGCTTGGACCGTGTCCTATGTGGTGAGGCGGTCGTTGGGCACGTCATGGGGCGGGGTACGTGGAGTTGGATTGTTCCGGACGGGTTGTGGGAGATCG
>NZ_JBHXSA010000052.1:0-13067 GCF_042716475.1 Streptomyces sp. NPDC058671
CTCAAGCCGGGCCCACTGGCCGTTCGTCAGATCCCCACGCCTCACGAGACGTGATCATTCACGATCAAGATCGACTTTCGCAACAGGCCCTAGCCCTCGCTCACGTACACGGGCGCCTGGCCTGGTTCCTCGGCGCAGCGGCCACCGCCCTCACACCCGTCCTGCACGGGCGCGCCCTGCCCGCCGAACACGGGCCTACCTTCGGCGCCGTCCCACCGACCCTCGAGCAATACGCGGAAGCGGCCTCAAGCGGGTAATGCGCAGATTGCCGGGGTTTTGTGCACCTTCACCGGTGTCCGGATTGCCGGGGTTTAATGCGCACATCAATGTACGGAGTGGATTGCCGGGGTTTTCGTCGATGATCCCAGCCGCCATTCGGCCTTATGTGCATGACGAGGAGCGCTGGCGGAACGGCCTGCTGGCGGTGCGAAATAAAATGACGTACCGGCTTGCCCGTGTGGGGTGCTTCGGGCTCGAAAAGGGACGGCACCGCCGACGACAAGGCGCTTGACCGAGGCCCCTCCGCGGCCTTCCCCTGCCCCAGGGCCTGCAGCTTCGGTGATGCAGACGGTCGCTGACGTGGCCAAACTGCTCATGCGCAGCGGGGCCGTCGCATCGAGCTGCGCGTGGCTGCCCGGCCGGTGAGGGCGGGGTGAGCTCGGTCGCGCTGCTGACGTCGGCCGCAGCTCACCGTCTGCAAAGGCGCGCCGGCGCTGCCCGGAAGGGCGCGGTTACTTCCCTCCTGAGTGGTGCGAAAAACCGATAGGAGGGCGTCAACGCTTATTCGTCGATCACCATCACCCGGATGGCACACACCCAGACCAACCCCGAGGTCGTTTATGGAGCATGGCCACAGTAAAGTCCCCCGTCTCATTCCGCACGACTGCGGAAGAAGACGGAAAGGGAGACAGCGTTCAATCCGGGTCCACCCGGATTGGAAAGTGGAGGTACACTCCGCCCTCTACGGTCTGCGGCGAGACCCAGAACGCAACGCTGGGAAACGAAGATCTGAAAATCGATCTTCGGTACTCCTCCTCGATCCTTGATGACTTCCTCCAAGCGATGAGCGTGATCCAGACCGAGTTCGGCAGGCGGATGGGGAACGTAGCAGCGCCCGCGACAACTGCCGGCGAGTGCTCGGGGGGCAGCTCCCATGTATGAGCCGTACGGGTACCCGGACATGCACGGTCTCCCCGCCCAGCCGGAGACCCCTCCGTTCCTGGACCGGCCAGAGCACGTACAGCACCCGTCCACCGGACAACCACTCGGCGGGCCCGGCGATGCGCATTCGTGGGACCCGGTGGAGGAACTTGCCATCCTTCTCCAGGAGAGCGCTGCCCCGGGGCAGCCAGAGCCCTTCGCGCGAGTCGGCTTCGACGACCTCGGTGACACGGCAAGCGCCAGCGGATGGGGCGCAGGTCTGAACCGCACCGTGGAACATTCGCCCACGCCGCCCTCCGGCGGGCATCGCCGGAACCACTCGAAGTCGCCGGTAGTGACCCTGCTGCAAAAAGGCAGTGTCTTCACCGCCGTGTTGGTCGGTGTGATCGCCGCTCTGGTGAGCACTCTCAGCGGGCTGGCCATCTGGGACGCCCTGCGCCACAGCGCCGCTCCCCACACGGACCGTGCCGTGGTTAGCTGGTGGCCGCTGCTCATCTACGGCCCCTGGGTGGTCGCCTCTCTGTCCATCCTCCGATCAGCCCTGCACCAGCGCCGCGCGCTTCATTCCTGGTCCATCGTTTTGTTGTTCTCCCTTCTGGCCACGCTTCTGTGCGTAGCCCAAGCACCCAGAACGGTCGCCGCCGGGGCGGCGTCTGCACTTCCTGCCGTTGCGGCGCTTGCCTGCTTCCAACAGCTGGTCCGCCAGATCACCCTCACGCGACCGCCTCGCCAAACCACTCCGCGGCACCGAAACCCGACGCCTGCGTCCGTTCCGTCCAGGCAGACGGTCGCGGCTAGACGCAGCCCGGGTGGTGTCCCTCTCGGCTACCCCGCGGCAGACAACAGAGCCGTCCATTCTCCGTCCCACGGTCACGGATTCGGGTAAGACGCACATGGGTCGTGCGCGGGACAATGCCACTCGCACCAGTCGCTGTCATGGTCCCTGGCTCGGGCAATGGAAGAGGCGGTGGCGCGCGGTTGCATCAAGCGTCAGTGAGCTCCCGCAGAGGGTTGTGCGCATGCGCGTACCGTCAGTGCGGTGCGGCAAGTCGACAGTCCTGCCGTCGGTGAGATTGATCCGCCGTCCGAGCACAGGGGTGAGGACCCTGGGCAAGCCCAGCGGAAGAGAACTGCTGGGCGACGACGCGAGAGGGCCGAGCATCCATGGGGCGGCGACGCGAAGAGCAAGGGCAGTAACAGCCGCTAAGTCCCTGGCCAACCCGGTCCTTCCCACACGTCAAAGGGTGTTCGCCTGCACCTTTGCAACGAAGATCGAAACGGATAGTCACGGCCGTGAGCAGACTCAACCCGACGGTCTCCCTACCCGTACCTCCACCCGGGCATCTACCAGGTCCAGGACCTTGACCTGCAACCTGGTGACCGCCTCCTGCTCCACACCGACGGCATGCAGGAACGCGAAACCAAGGCGGTCGACCTGCCCGACCTCCTCCACAAGACCCCTGATGAGCATCCGCGCGAGGTTGTGCGCACCTTGGTCGGCGCGGTCACCGGCGTCTACGACGGCCAGCCGCCGCGACATGACGCGACTGTCCTGTGTCTGGGACTGGCACGGCCCCCGCACCGGCACCCCGCGACCTCCTGAGCTCAGCCCCGGCCCAATACCCGCACGGTGGCTGGCGCGGGCCGCGGCCACGATGGCGGCCGACACCGGCGCGTAGGCCGAACTCGTCCCCGGCGGCCGGCACCACCGGGTTCGCCGGGCCCTGCACAGCTGGTTGGAGATCCTGGAGCGGCACTTCCCGCCGAAGCTCCCCACCCTGACCGCACCGTAGCGCCCGCCGACCCGGCCAAGGAAATCCGGCCGGTGAGGGACGGGGCGCGGCCCCCGTCGGGGCCTCTGCTGGCCCGACCGCACCCCGTCCCTTCGGTCGTACGTCGCCGCGCAGCCTGCAAGATCAACCGGTCATGCCGAATGGGTTCTCGGGGCTCGCAGTAGGGCCAGGACTCGACGCCCTCGGCGAGCATCCGGCGGGCTCCTTCGCGGCCAAGGGGCTTGCCGCCGGGCATTTGTTCACGAGTTCCGGCTCTGGTCCACTTCGTGTGGTCGTGCGCGCGGAGTGCAGGCTCAGGTGAGAAGCGGACCAGCAGGCCCTGCAGCGAGAACGAGCCTGTGGACAGTTCTCCGTCTCCGCTACCGACAGCTCATTGAGTATCCGTACTCATGTGCAGGGCCCGTCACAGTCGCATGCTGACCTCATGCGGTTAACAGACTGTCGTGGGCACTGGTGGTGAGGATGGGACGCGGAAAAGAGCCGTCGACTGGTCAACAGGTTGGGGTCGGCCTGGCGCTCCTCATCCTCGACTTGATGGTCATCGCTTGGTTCGTGTTCGGCTATGGGATGGCTGGCTGGGCCGACAGCTATGACCAGGACAATTTGCCCGGTGCGCCCAAGATGGCGTGGCAGGGAATGTGGCTCCTGGTCGGTGGTGCAGTCGTCACAGGCGGCGGCCTCCTTGCCCTGCGGTGGCGCGCCCCGGGCATCATGCAGTTGATGGTCCTGGGGATCGGAGCAGGACTGCTCGCTGCCTTGGCCCTTTCTGATTAGGTCGTGACCGATGGGTTGTGTGACGCTCCTGCTGGGAACTCGTTCCGTGGGACATGGGGCGGGGAGATCTTTCGGATGAAGAGTGGGCTCGGCTGGAGCCGCACTTGCCCATGAATCACGGTCGGGTTGGACGCTGGCAATGCCACCGTCGTGTGATCAACGGGATTCTGTTCCGGCTCGATCGACGCCGACCTGGAGGGCCTGGGCGACCGGTTGCAGCACCCTATGCCGATGCTGAGGCTGGACGGGCCGGATGCTCCGCCGATTCCGGCCCGGGTGCCGCGGCTCGAGGCCACGGGTGCGGGAGCGGCGGGGGCCACCGGCTGAAGGGTGGTGACACTCGGGTTCACCGGCTGGACGGCGGTAGGCTTCGGCCCCACAGTCCTGCGCCGGTGGTCTGCGTAGTCCGGAGTTGACCGGCATGACAGAGCAGGTGCTGCACGCACTCGTCGACCAGCTGTCCCAGAGACTCGATGATCTACATGAACACAGGCGTTCCCGGCAGCGAGGAGGCGACCGTATGCGGTCTCGCGGCACCGGGACCAAGGACAAGCTGACCACCTCCACCCGCTGGCGGCCACGCCCACGCTCCGGACAATCGCCGCTGCCGCCGCCGGCCCCGGCTGGCCCCGCCCGGCCGGGCCGCCCCTGGCCGACGCCGCGGGCGAGCACCGGGCCTCCGGCCGGGCCGCCCGCGTCCGGGCGGAGCTCGCGGCGTGCCGCACGCCCCTGCGCGGCGCGCTCTCCGCCATGCTGCCGGAAGACGAGGCGCGGTCGCTCGCCGCCCGCGCCCCCGCGGTGCCGCCGCCACCGTCGCGCAGACCGGGCACGCACCGCACGTCGACTGCCCGCGGGAAACCGCCGAGGCGCTGACAGCCGCCGGCTACCACGACGCTTCAATGAGATCGTTTCATCTTGAATTCGCAGGTCGGGCCGCTGGTATGGGTGGAGATCGACGTGCTCGTGCTGCTCTCGAACGTGATTGTTAGCAGGTGATCGTCCGCCACGGGTCGGTTCGCGGTGTTCCGGGTGGTCCGCCCGCTACTCGCCCTGCCCGGTGAGCGTGCCAAGAAGCTGTTGGGCGAGCAGGGTTGCTGTGCCCAGGCGGGGGTCTTCTTCCTCGCCGGTGGCTTTGCCGATGACGGTGTCGCGCAGGGTGGCCGATACGGATGGGTCGGCGTAGGAGTCGGGGAAGGACAGAGCCATGAGGCAGACGCCGACGTTGGCGGACAGGATGGCGTGCCCTGCGGTCTCGATCGGCAGACGGAGTCGCCCCGCGTTCAGGCAGCGCCCCAGCGCCGCGTGCAGCAGTTCACGGGCCTCGCTGATGCCCTGCGGCTTGCTGCTCCCGGCCGGCGTGAACATCAGCCGGTAGAGGTGAGGGTTGGCCAGGGCGAAGGTGGTGTGGCTGTCCCAGGCGGTTTTCAAGTCGGCCACCGGATCGTCGGTCGTGGGGTTGGCCCGTTTGCTGGCCAGGAACTTCTGGAAGCCGAGGTCGGCTACGGCGGTGAGCAGCCCCTGCTTGTCGCCGAACTGCCGGTAGATCTCCGGCATGCCGACCTGGGCTTCGGCGCAGATGTCGCGAGTGGAGATGGCGAGCGCATCTTTGTCGGCGAGGAGGGCGGTGGTGGCGTCGAGGATGCGCTCTCGTGCGGTGGGCATGCTCTCGATGGTAGTCGCGCTTACGCCTTCCGCCTCGGGTGTGTTAGCGATTCTCTCGCTTCTCTGGATGGCTGCTTACGTATCGTGTTAGCGTCGATAACGTTGGGTGTTCCGGAAGGTTCGGTGCGCCCGCGTACCTGTACCCGAGGAAGCAGACCACCCGATGCGTGCCCCGATACTCCGCGCCACCGCCGCAGCAGTCGCCCTGTCCGGTGTGGCGATGCTGTCCGCCTGCTCGTCCGGGACCCACGCGGCCGACGCCAAGCCGACCATCGGGCAGACCGCACCCGCGAAGAAGGAGAACACTGCCGTGGAACGTACGACGCTGCGCCAGCTGAACAAGCTGAACGACTCCGCCCCGTCGCTGAAGGACTCGACCGTCGTGATGGTGGACTACCAGAACACCTACACCCGAAGCGTGATGGAGCTGGACGGCTGGGAGCCCGCGTTGGACGAAGGCGCGAAGCTGCTGGCCGCCGCCCGCAAGGCCGGTGCCCCGGTGATCCACATCCAGAACGACGCCGGTGAGGGCAGCCCATACGACACGAAGGCCGAGATCGGGAAGATTCACGACAAGGTCGCGCCGGCCGAGGGCGAGCCGGTGATCACTAAAACGAAGGCGCCGAACGCGTTCCTCGGCACCGGCCTGGCCGAGGAGCTGGAGAAGGCCGGGAACAAGAACGTGGTGATCGCCGGGTTCATGACCAACATGTGCGTGCAGTTCACCACGGCGGAGGCGTTCCTCCAGGGCTACCAGCCGACCGTGGTGGCGAACGCTTCCGCCACCCGGGGCGTGACCACAACCACCGGCAAGGTGTCCGCCGAGCAGATGCACCAGGGCGCGCTGGCCACCATCACCGACCTGTACGGCGTGGTGGTGCCCACGGTGGCCGACCTGGCGTAACCGGCACACCGGAAGCCCTCATTCGCCCCGGTGGGGGTGCGGTCCGTGGGCGGACGGACCGCACCCCCACCGGGGTTTCTTTATGTCAAGATTTCAAATTCCGTCGGGCGCTGCGCAACCTGCTCGCCGAATCCTCGGCCCTGGTCGGCCGGACCCACCGTGCCCAGCAGAGCTACTGGTACTGCACCCCGGCGGGCCTCGCCGAAGCCGCCGCCTCCGGTGAGCTCGCGCCGAAGGCCAGCCGGACCACGGGTAAGCGCATCGCCGCCAGCAAGACAGGCCTGCGGGAGCACGGCCTCGCTCCGGTCGACACCCTCATCGCCTTCCACCAGGCGGGGGCGGCACCCGCCGATGGGCCCCGGTCGCGAGAGGTCTCGCCGCTACCTCAGTGTCAGGGCAGTATCGGCGACGTGGACTGCCATGCGGGGCGGAGGAGCGCTGCCGCTTGCTCGCGTGCGTCGGCCAGCCAGGTGGCGCGTTCTTCGGGGAGCGAACCGGTGACGGTGCGGAAGACGACCCTGCGTACGTCGGAGACTCCCACGTACGGCAGCACGCATGCCGCCCAGACACTCTGCAGTGGATCACCGAATTCGCTCTCCTCCCGGTCGGCGGGAGTATCGGAGGTGTTCAGCACGAGGGCTCGGCCGGCCTTCAGCAACCCGGCGGGTTCGCCCTCCGCCGTCTCCAGCTTGTACGCGACCCCCGGCGCCAGGACCCGCTGTGCACGATCTACAACACGGCACAAGGCGGATATGACTGCACCCAAAGGAGTTCCGGCCGACCGCTCACGCGTCGTTGAGCTGCTCGGTGAGCCCCGGTTCAACAGCTTCTTCGACCCGGCGTGGGAAGGGCTGGAGAGCGAACTGGGGCTTGCCCTGCCCGACGACTACAAGTGGTTCGTGTCAGCGTTCGGCCCGTGCGTACTCCACGGCACGTTCTACGTACCTCATCCCCAGGGGGTGTCGCTGAACCTGCCGGACTACATCGCGTACGTCTCCGAGGAGGCGCGTGACGCCCGGGAACACCTCCCCGAGGAGTTCCCGAATCCCGTGGTGCCGGAAGCGGGAGGACTCGTCCCGGTGGTCGAGACCTTCCAGGGGGACCGCGTGTTCCTCCGGCCACCGGCAGACGATGACGGCTGGACCGTCATGGTCGGGTGGGACACGATGAGGTGGGATTGGCACCGCATGGGGTTCGTCGCGTTCCTCGAACGCGTACTGGGCGAACCGCCGGAGATCCCGCTCATCAGCCGAGACTCCTTCGAATGGCCGGAAGTCCCGTACCGGCTGAGCGAGTACCGGAACGCGAACTCCGCGTCCTGACCGGCTCCGCCCGAGGAAGGCGCCTGTTCCTGGGGAAACCCCCTCGGGGCAGGCGCCTTTTCCTTTCCCGAACGCCGTCCGCGGCGAAAGGGCCGAGGCCAGCCGCAGGTGCTGCCGTTGAGCGCGAAGGCTGTAGGGGAGGGGTTCGAGCCGGTGTGGGACTACAGCCGGTGTTCCCGCGCGGGGTCGAGGGAGATCTGCGTGCCGAGTCCTTCGTCGGCGGGGTGGAGGTCTTCGGCGGTCAGGGTGATGTGGCGGATCCGGGTCCGCTGGAGCGCGAGTGAGTCCAGGATCCGGAAGGTCGCCGACGGCAGGTCTTCGGTGTGGGCGGTGGCCTGCGGGAGCGCGCGGGTGCGGTCGACGGCGGAGCCGTACGGAACAGGTGAGGCGTACGCGACTGTCCGGTGCTACCCAAAGTGATCGCGTGCCAGCAGACTTTGAGGGATGGGTAGGCCGTACTGCCAGGTGGCGGATGCAGGCCGTGACGGGGGCTGGTTTGCGGCGGGTGTTCCGGTGGATCGTCAGGGGCTCGGAGGAGACGAGACCCCTGGACGTGTATGACGTGGCGTTCTTGGCGGGCGGGGCCCGGCATGTGGTGGACAGTGCGGTCACCGCGCTGCACCAGCGTGGGCAGCTGGTTGTGCACAACGCACAGGTCCATTCCGTGGAGGGGAAGCAACCTCTGCATCCGGTTGAGCGCGTGATGCTCGCCTTGTGCAGGCACCCGACAAACATCGACATCGTGCGAGCCGTCCTGCAGCGCTCCCCGGAGGTTGCCCGTGGTACCGGGGCTGGAGCTGGCCTGCCACTACAAGACCGCCTCCCCGCAGGAAGTGGGCGGCGACTTCTACGACGTGTTCCCCGTGGGCGGGGGCCGGTGGGCGTTCTTCCTGGGCGATGTGCGCGGCAAGGGCGCCGAAGCCGCCATGGTCACCTCATTGACCCGCTACACGCTGGGGGCGGCGGCCCGGATCGTCGCCGACCTCACCCCAGCAGCCCGCGGCCGCATCCGGGCCCACCTCATCGCCCACCCCGACGCCCTGGTCAGCGGAGCATCCGCCGCACCCCGTTCCGTCCAGGCCCTCATCACCACCCTGGCCGACCACGACGGTCACCGGAGTGCGGGCCCCGGCCTGCCTGCGCTGCGGACACGTCCGGCCGCTGCGCCGGGCCGTCCCGGGCGGCCGGGTCTGTCTCGGTTGCGAAGGGATCCTCGCCAATCGCGGCAACACCGGCGCCTGCACGGTCTGCGGAACCATCGGACCGCGACCGAGCCGGAACACCTGCGCGGCCTGCCGGCGGCGGCAGGCCGCGGCTACCCGCACCTGTCGGTCAGCAGGACGGGGACCAGGGCGACGGAGCTGGCGACGGCGAGGACCCCCAGCGGTGACCGCCGGTCACCCGCACACGACGCTCTTGGCGGCGAGGCCCCGCCATGCACACCAGCAGCCACACGGTCCTGTACACCCCCGACGGCTGATCGACGGCCTCCCGCTCGATCGCGAACCGAACGAGTGCCTCGTCACGGCCGTCCTCGCGTGGACCGGCGTGGACACACTCACCACCCGCGACTTGGAGCAGATCGCCCTCCAGCTCACCGGCCGCCGCGCCGACGTCCGCCGCCGCGCCGACCAGCTGCCGAAGAACAGCGGGCCCAAGGCGCTCGGTGACGTCGTCCTGCGCGAGGCAGAAAGCCGGCGGAACCTGGCTCTCACGCTTCCGCAGGTGACGCGACCGGGCCTGGTTGCCAGCGGCAGCCGCCAGGCCGAACGGATGGACGTAAGGACGAGCAGCTGTTGTGGCGCCGACCACGACCTGCCGGGCCCGCAGCCGGAACAGGACTTCGCGAGGCGTTACAAGGCGCCCCTCCCCCGGACCGGGTGGAGGGGCGCCTTGTGGTTGCGGTGCTCAGGCGTCGGGCTCTTGCCGGTAGTAGTCGGGGGCGAGGTGCCGGAGCTGGTCATCTTCCTCAGTGACCGGTTCGAGGAAAATGTGCAGGCCGTCATCGAGCCGTGGTGGTCGTAGCTGAACCAGGAGTCCACCACCCTGTAGGGGTCGCTGCGAAGGAGCACGGGACGGAAAGCGCTACTTCATGGTCGGAGCCATCTGGCAGGGTGTGGCGTGTGACAAGCGAAGGCGATATGAGCAAGGACAGCGAGGCGTGGGCGATGAATATCCTCGCCCAGTTGCGCCAAGGCAGAAAGGAGGCACATGCGCGTCGCGACGCGCTTGCGGCAGCGGTCGACGAAATAGCCGACGGTTTCACGCAACTGGGCCTCAAGCCTTGGAAATCGGAGCGTAAGAGCCCGGCGCGAGAAGACATGAAGGTCCCGGACGTCATGCTCGGTGACCGCGCCGAACCAGCCGCAACGGTTCTCCGGTATGAATCAGCGGTCAACATCCTCAGCGCCGCCGATCAGCTTCGGGGTTTCGCCGTCCTGCTTCGTGCAGAGAAATCGCTGATGGGCGCGGTCTCGGTCGCGCGTGGCGTCTTCGAGGCGTGCCTGTGGGCCACAGCGGTAATTGACCCGACCATCAGCACTGACGAGCGCCTGCAACGTGCCCTGACGCGTCGCCTCGCACGACTCTCGGCAGGTATCCGTCTCAGGGAAATGCTCGGCGGCGATACCGATGCCGACCAGCTCGTTGAGAACGACGGCGACGTGGATGGCGCGCACGGGATCAACCGCGATCCTGCGAAGGACATCAGCGACATCTTGGCTTACGCCAAGGACCGGGGGTGGCCTGTGAAGAGGGGCCGTCGCACTCCCGAGATCACGCCCCTTTCGATTGACTGGCTCAGCGAGAACCTTGAGCGCCGTATCGGCGTCGAGGGGTACGCCTGGACGAGCGGCTCGTCGATGGCTCACGGCGAGCATGCTGCCGACACGGCGGTGTGGGTTGAACTGTCCCAGGACATCGGCACAGCTCCGGCATGGTTGATCCAGTTGTGGTCGAACGGTGCTTGGGCGGGACCGCGTCTCTTCCTTGCAACGCACGCCGCCTACACAGGGAAGGGCAGCCTGCGCCGCGAGTATCAGCGGTTCGAAGAGTTGTTCTTGAGCGGGGCCGGCAAGAGCTGAGGCCCTGGAGATCCATACAGCATGCTCTCCTGCGCTACGCCCGCCGTCCTCGCTGCACCGAGTGCAAGGCAGCGTTCACGTACGAGCGGTGGCAGGCGGTGGAGTGCACGGCTGGGACGCCCTCCCTCCGGAGGCCCGTCCGACCCTGTGCAGGAACCGCGACCAGCGACGCGGGACCGACTGGCCTGGCCGGATGCGACGTGCCAGGAGCAGGAGCCGGCCGTGCCGGAGCAGAAGGCCACCGGCTTGCTCTGGCGCCTGCGCCACTGAGCTGGGCACGCCTCCCGACCAGCCGCGCTTCTCCTTCTGGCAAGGACCAGCCTGGCGAATTGGATGGATACGACGGAGAAGGCACGTCATGCTGGAGGCGATCGATGAGAGGGGGGAACCGTGAGCCGCGGGCAGACGAGAAGCACCAGCGCTTGCTGGAAGCTTTCGTGTTGAGGGCCCGCAGGGTGGAGGAACACTCGCTGGCCGCCGACTGGGACGCTCTTGTCGAGCTGACCCGCATGAGCATCAACGTCCGTGTCGACCGAGGCGAGGTCCGGATCTCGTACGAGCTTCCGCCCGAGGAAGTAGTCGAGTCTGCGGCAGCGCGCATCAGGCCAATTCTGCTGGAGCAGGAGGACTGCTTTCACATGAAGGCGCTCTCGGCTCTGGGCTACACCTGTCGAGCAGCGCCGCGAGATGCGGCGTGGATACGGGCCACACGTACTGAGTGGCGGACACGGGTAAGCCCCTCCACGCGCGACGAATCCGGCTATTGGGTCATGGTCGCTGACACGTCCACGGGCGAAGAGCGTGACCTCGATGCGCATGGGCTGGCCATGGCCTGGATCTACGGAGACGTGGTGCATCACGATCCAGAGCGACGCAAGGAAGGCGACACCTTCGGACTGCGCGATCGGTTTCGCGCCGCTGTGCCCCTGGTGGCCTGGGCGATGGTTGGCACGATCGAACTCCTGAATTTCGTCCGGGCGCTGAACGAGGCCGGGATGCTGAAACTTCGGCAGGAAGTGTTCGACGAGCAGGTCGCCTTGAAGTCGACCGCGTGGGAAGAACGTGCCGAGATGTACTACGCACCCGTCGGCGCTCAACCTCCCTCGCTTGCCACCTCTGCCATGCCCGAGGGATGGCTCCCTCTGAGCAAGGCATCTGACCTGTCGGTCTTCCGTCACCACATTGCGGGGCAACTCTTGAACGCGGAGCGCTCACCATCCATGACGTACCTCCCCTCACCCCAAGAGATCGAAGCCGCTCGCACGCCCGCCGGCGGTTGGAAGCGAGACCAGCTCGCCGCTTGGGGCGTTCCGTGGCCCCCGCCGAAGGGCTGGAAGGACGAGCTGGTCGAACGCTGGAAGGCCGCTGCCCGCCCGGACGGCCCCCCGGCGCCCCCGCCCACTCCGGGCCCGGCCGACTTCGCACAGGAGACGCTCGACTTCGGCTGACCGACGACAGCAGGGCCGGACAGGATCCCCCTGCCCGGCCCCGCACTCGCCAGCTGAGGAGGATGCGCGGCCCTCGCCCAAATGGGAGATTATCCACCAGGACGTCCTCCAGCTAAAGCGCCGTCCGTGAAGCCCTGCGCCGCACCCGCTCCGCCCTGCGCCAGTTCCCCGACCTGATCGCCGCCCGCGGCACCGACATCGTCACTATCGACGCCAAAGACCACATGCCCAGCACCGACACCGGCCGCTACTCGAGCAGCACCGCCACCCTCAACGCCGGCCTCCAGCTCACCGCCATCCACGCCCCGACCCCGCTCTACTACGTCTTCGGCGATCTGAAAGTCCTCACACCCGCCGAAGTCCTCCACTACACCGACCACGCCCTGCGCCACTCGAGCGGCGCCTACCACCTCTTCAGCACCCACCGCGCCCACCCCTTCAACGACGTCTTCGGTTCCGTGGCCGCCCGAGCCGCCTGACAGGCAAAGACCCTGGCCCACAGGCACGCCGTAGTGCAGACAAGCGGGGCGCATCCCCGTACTTCTGGAGCCTCGGCCGGCCCGGCACCGCCTCGGCAGCGGTCCTGCGGATCCTGGTACGTCGCCTGCGCCTGTCCCGTAGGGTCCCGGTAGCCCGTGCCGATATGGCGTGCGCGGGTGAGGCCCGGCGCCCAGATGCGCTCTGGGAGCAGTACCGCCGGGCCGCCCCCACCCTTCTGGCCGTGCGTCGACACCAGGCCGAGCGGGTGCTTGCCCAATTGGGCAAGCACGATCTTCCTTGCCGTGCGCGAGCACCAGGCCGTCGCCGCCGTGGTCCGCGAACCGTTAGGTCCTGTCTGACAAAGGATCTTGGATGGGTTCGCGGAGCCAGAGGATGAGTGAGGCGAGGTGGACTCCGGCCTTGTAACGGGCGGCGAGTTT
>NZ_JBHXSA010000053.1:0-11558 GCF_042716475.1 Streptomyces sp. NPDC058671
GGAGTGATCCCGGGCCGCCGCCCTCATGCGTACGCCGTGTGCGACTAGCTGAACGAGTCGCCGCAGGCGCAGGAGCCCGTGGCGTTCGGGTTGTCGATGGTGAAGCCCTGCTTCTCGATGGTGTCGACGAAGTCGATCGACGCGCCGCCGAGGTACGGGGCGCTCATGCGGTCGGTGACGACCTTGACGCCGTCGAAGTCCTTCACGACATCGCCGTCGAGCGAACGCTCGTCGAAGAACAGCTGGTAACGCAGGCCGGAGCAGCCGCCGGGCTGAACGGCGACGCGCAGGGCCAGGTCCTCGCGGCCTTCCTGTTCGAGGAGGCCCTTGACCTTGGCCGCGGCGGCGTCGGACAGGAGGATGCCGTCGCTGACAGTGGTCTTCTCGTCCGATACGGACATCTGCTTCTCTCCCGGTGTGTACGGAGACTGCTTGCCGACGGTTGCAACCGTCGGTGCCCCGGATTCATTCCGGGCCGAGTGGGGTTTCCTCTTTCATGCTCGCACACCCTGTCCCACCGCGGGGACGGTGAAGTCCCGCGGCGGGGACGGCGAATTCGTCACATCGACACTATGGCCGTCGTCATCGTGACGTGAAGCGGTTATGATAGATAGCGTCATTTCGACGAAAAGCATCCCCGCTGGTTCCCCGAAGAAAGGGTGCGTGACGTGACCACGGCCCAAGCCCGTCATGATCTCGACGTACAGCCGACGCCGCTCGCCCTGCTCCTGCTCGGCCGCGAGGCCGACCCCAAGAGCGAGCGCGGAGTGGAGTGCCCCGGCGATCTGCCGTCGCCCTCCGACCCCGACCTCGTGGAGCGCGCCCGCGCGGCCAAGGAGAAGCTCGGGGACAAGGTCTTCGTCCTCGGCCACCACTACCAGCGTGACGAGGTCATCCAGTTCGCCGACGTCACCGGTGACTCGTTCAAGCTCGCGCGCGACGCCGCGGCGAGGCCCGAGGCCGAGTACATCGTGTTCTGCGGTGTCCACTTCATGGCCGAGTCGGCCGACATCCTCACCGGCGACGAGCAGAAGGTCGTCCTGCCCGACCTGGCGGCCGGCTGCTCGATGGCCGACATGGCCACCGCCGAGCAGGTCGCCGAGTGCTGGGACGTGCTGACCGAGGCCGGCGTCGCCGAGCAGGTCGTGCCCGTCTCGTACATGAACTCCTCGGCCGACATCAAGGCCTTCACCGGCAAGCACGGGGGCACCATCTGCACCTCGTCCAATGCCGAGCGGGCCCTGAACTGGGCCTTCGAACAGGGCGAGAAGGTGCTGTTCCTGCCCGACCAGCACCTCGGCCGCAACACCGCCGTCCGGGACATGGGGATGTCCCTGGACGACTGCGTGCTCTACAACCCGCACAAGCCCAACGGCGGACTGACCGTCGAGGAGCTGCGCGCCGCCAAGATGATCCTGTGGCGGGGTCACTGCTCGGTGCACGGACGCTTCTCGCTGGACTCCGTGAACGACGTGCGCGAGCGCATCCCCGGCGTGAACGTGCTCGTCCACCCCGAGTGCCGCCACGAGGTCGTCGCCGCCGCTGACTACGTGGGCTCGACCGAGTACATCATCAACACCCTGGAGGCGGCCCCGGCCGGTTCCTCGTGGGCGATCGGCACGGAGCTGAACCTGGTCCGGCGTCTGGCGAACCGATTCGCCGACCAGGGCAAGGAGATCGTCTTCCTCGACAAGACGGTCTGCTTCTGCTCGACCATGAACCGGATCGACCTGCCGCACCTGGTGTGGACCCTGGAGTCCCTGGCCGAGGGCAACCTCGTCAACCAGATCCAGGTCGACAAGGAGACGGAGAGCTTCGCCAAGCTGGCCCTGGAGCGGATGCTCGCTCTGCCGTAACGGTTCTCCTCCCCGTACACGCCGTGGGCGCCCCGCACGACCGCGGGGCGCCCTTCGTCGTCCGGGGCTCAGTCCAGGAGGTTCAGCAGACTCGCGTCCAGCGGGGAGACGTCCGGCTGATCCGGGTTGACCGTCGCGTCGCCCTTCTCCTTCGCCGCTCGCCTCGCGTCCTTCTTCGCCGCCTTCTTCTTCGCGCGGCGCTCCTTGCGGAGCTCCACCATCGCGTACAGCGTCGGGACGAGGAGCAGGGTCAGCAGCGTCGAGGTGAGCAGACCGCCGATCACGACCACGGCCAGCGGCTGGGCTATGAAGCCGCCCTCGCCGGTGATGCCGAGGGCCATCGGCAGCAGCGCGAAGATCGTCGCGAGGGCCGTCATCAGGATCGGGCGGAGCCGGTGCCGGCCGCCCTCGACCACCGCCTCGACGACACCCAGGCCCTGGGCCCGGTACTGGTTGATCAGGTCGATCAGGACGATCGCGTTGGTGACGACGATGCCGATGAGCATCAGCATGCCGATCATCGCCGGGACGCCCATCGCGGTGTCGGTGACCACCAGGAGACCGATCGCGCCGGTCGCCGCGAACGGGATCGAGACCAGCAGGATCAGCGGCTGGATCAGCGACCTGAAGGTCGCCACGAGCAGCATGAAGACGATCGCGACGGCCGCGAGCATCGCGAGGAACAGGTTGAGGAAGGCCTCGGACTGGTCCTCGGAGACGCCGCCGATGGTGGCGGTGGCGCCCTCCGGCAGGTCGAGCGCGCCGATCTCCGTCTGGAGGGTGCTGCTCACCGCGCCGGTGTTGTCACCGACCGGCTTCGCCGTGATCGTCGCCGCGCGGGCGCCGTCGATCCTGGTCATGGAGACCGGGCCGGGGACCAGCTCGACGGTGGCGATGTCGCCCAGCCGCACCGGGCCGAGGGGCAGGGCCTTGAGCCCGTCCAGGGTGGTGACGGGCCGCGCCGAGGTGATCAGGACGTCCCGCTCGCTGTCGTCGAGGATCGCCTTGGCGGCCGGGGTGCCCCGGACGGCCTGGGCGACGATCATGCCGAGCGAGGCGGAGTCGAAGCCCGCGTCGGCCGCGGCGGGCTTCGCCGTGACGGAGATGCGCGGTACGGACTGCGAGAGGTCGCTCTGCACGTCGGTGACGTCCTTCAGCCCGGCGATCGCCGTCCGGACCTGCTCGGAGGCCTTCTTGAGGACCTCCGGGTCGGCGGCCTTGACGACCACGCTCAGGTCCTGGCTGCCGAAGCCGTCGCCGGCCGAGAGAGTCGTGTCACCGATCCCGTCGAGGGCGCCGAGGCCCTTCTCGATGGCGGCGCGGGTCTTCTCGTACGCGTCGGAGTCCTCAAGGCTGACCTTGTACGAGGCCTGGTTGGTGCCGGTACCGCCGCCGAAGGCCGCCATGAAGCCGGACGAGCCGACGTTGACCTGGTAGTCCTTGACACCCTCGGTCTCCGCGAGGAGCTTCTCGATCTTCTTCGCGGCCTCGTCGGAGGCGTCGAGACCGGTGCCCGGCGGCAGCTCCTGCTGGATGCTGAGGACCTCCTGCTCGCCCTGGTCGAAGAAGTTCGTCTTGAGGAACGGGGCCATGCCGAAGGTGACGACCAGGACGGCGAGGGCGATGCCCAGGCTGGCGAGCCTGCGCCGGGTCGCGAACCGCAGGACGGGCACGTACACGCGCTGGAGACGGCTCTTCTCCTCCTTCTCCTCGGCCAGCCTGCGCGCCTCCGCCAGGTCCTCCGATGTGCCCTTCGGGGCGCGGAGGAACCAGTACGAGAGGACCGGGACCACGGTCAGGGAGACGAGGAGCGAGGCGAGCAGGGCCGCGGTGACCGTCAGCGAGAACGAGCCGAACAGCTCACCGATCATGCCGCCGGTGAGCCCGATCGGCAGGAAGACGGCGACGGTGGTGAGGGTGGAGGAGGTGACGGCACCCGCCACCTCGCGGACCGCGGTGAGGATCGCGGCCTGGCGCTCCTCGCCGTAGCCGAGGTGGCGCTTGATGTTCTCCAGGACCACGATCGAGTCGTCGACGACCCGGCCGATGGCGATGGTCATCGCGCCGAGCGTCAGCATGTTCAGCGAGAGGTCGCGGGTCCACAGCACGATCAGGGCGAGGACGACCGAGAGCGGGATGGAGACCGCGGTCACCAGGGTCGAGCGGATCGACGCGAGGAAGACCAGGATCACCAGGACGGCCATGACGAGGCCGAGCGCACCCTCGGTGGTGAGTCCTGAGACGGCCTTGGCGACGGCCGGGCCCTGGTCGGAGACGACCGTCAGCTCGGCGCCCGCGCCGAGGTCACGGCGCAGCTCGGGCAGCATCTCCTCGACGGCGTCCGAGATGGCGACGGCGCTGCCGTCCTTGTCCATGGTGGCCATGACGGCGAGGCTGGGCTTGCCGTTGGTACGGGTGAGGGAGACGCGCTGCGACTCCTCCTGGCGCACGGTGGCCACGTCACCGAGGCGGACCGCCTTGCCCTTGCCGGGGGCGGCCGCCGGGATCCGCAGGTCCTGGATCTGCCGCAGCGAGGTGTAGCCGCCGCCGACCTGGATCGTGCGGTTCTTGCCGTCCTGGGCGAAGGAGCCGGCCGGCATCGTGCCGCCGCCCGAGCGGAGGGCCTCGGCGAGCTTGGCGGTGGTGAGACCGGCGGCGGCGAGCCTGCGCTCGTCCGGGGTGACGGAGACCTGGAGGTCCTGGACGCCGGAGACGGAGACCTGGCCGACGCCCTCGATGCCTTCGAGGGCGGGGACGACGGTCCGCTCCAGACGGTCGGCGAGGGCCTGCTGGTCCTGGTCGGACGCGGCGGCGAGGACGACGGTCGGCATGTCGTCCGTCGAACCGGCGATCACCTGCGGGTCGACGGAGTCGGGCAACTGCGCGCGGGCGCGGTTGACGGCCTGCTGGACGTCCGCGACGAGCTGCTTCGTCGACTCGTCGCCGTAGTCGAAGGAGGCCATGACGACGGCCATGCCCTCGGAGGCGGTGGAGGTGACCGACGTGAGGCCGTCGACGGCCTTCAGGTTGCTCTCCAGCGGTTCGACGACCTGCTTCTCGACCACATCCGGAGAGGCACCCTGGTACGGGGCGAGGACCGAGACCATCGGCAGCTCGATCGAGGGGAACAACTGCTGCTTCAGCTGCGGTATCGCGATCGCCCCGAACACGATCGCGACGATGGACATCAGCCCGACCAGGGCCCTTTGCGCGAGGCTGAATCTGGACAGCCAGGACATGGGGTCTCTCTTCTGTGGCGTACTCGTCGACAGGCGGGAGCAGCCAGGACCCCGGCCCGGACCCGCTGGATCCGCCGGAGACGCCCCCCCTTCCCACGATCCGCCATCGACGGCCGTAAGTCCTCGGCCCCCGGGTCCACATCCTTGTCGCGCGCATACCGCGTCTGGAGTACGCCGGGGCCTCGGGTCACTCCACCCTCGGACGGACCAGCCCCGATTCGTACGCCGTGACCACCAGCTGGGCCCGGTCGCGGGCGCCCAGTTTCGCCATGGCCCGGTTGACGTGGGTCTTCACGGTGAGCGGACTGACATCGAGGCGCTCGGCGATCTCGTCGTTGGACAGGCCGCCCGCCACCAGCACCAGGACCTCCCGCTCCCGGGCGGTGAGCGCGGTGAGCCGCTCGGTCCGCGCCCCGACGTCCCCGTGGACGGCCCGTCCGCCCGTGCCCTGCGCGAGGAACGTGGCGATCAGCCCCTTGGTGGCGGCCGGGGACAGCAGCGCCTCGCCGGCGTGGGCGATCCGGATCGCGCCGAGGAGCTCCTCGGGTTCGGCGCCCTTGCCGAGGAAACCGGAGGCCCCGGCGCGCAGCGACTGCACGACGTACTCGTCGACCTCGAAGGTGGTGAGCATGACGATCCGTACGTCGGAGAGTTCGGGGTCGGCGGTGATCAGGCGGGTGGCCGCGAGGCCGTCCGTGCCCGGCATCCGGATGTCCATCAGGACGACGTCGGGGTGCTCCGAGCGGGCGAGGGCCACCGCCTGGGCGCCGTCGGCGGCCTCGCCGACGACCTCCATGTCCGGTTCTGAGTCCACCAGGACCTTGAAGGCGCTGCGGAGCAGGGCCTGGTCGTCGGCGAGCAGCACCCGGATGGTCATGTGTCCTCCCCCGTACGGGACGTCACCGGCAGTATCGCCTGGACCCGGAAACCGCCGCCGTAGCGGGGGGCGGCGGTCAGGGTGCCGCCGAGCGCGCCGACCCGTTCCCGCATGCCGAGCAGACCGTGACCGCCGGTGGGGGCGGGTCCCGGGACGGAGGGGGGCCCGCCGTTGTCGAGGACGGTGATCTCGACCGTGCGGCCCACCCGGACGACGCTCACCTCCGCCTCGGCGTCCGGTCCCGCGTGCTTGCGGACGTTCGTGAGGGCTTCCTGCACGATCCTGTACGCGGCCAGGTCGACGGTCGCGGGCAGCGGCTTCTCCCCGTCGGTACGGGCCAGGGCGACCGGGAGCCCGGCCTTGCGGAAGCTGTCGAGCAGCCCGTCGAGGACGGCGAGGCCGGGGGCCGGTTCGGTGGGCGCCTCGGGGTCGCCGGACTGGCGCAGCAGGCCGACGGTGGCGCGCAGCTCGTCGAGCGCGGAACGGCTGGCCTCCCGTACGTGCGCGAGGGCCTCCTTGGCCTGGTCGGGGCGCTTGTCCATGACGTGGGCCGCGACGCCGGCCTGGACGTTCACCAGGGCGATGTGGTGGGCGACGACGTCGTGGAGGTCGCGGGCGATCCGCAGCCGTTCCTCGGCGACCCGGCGTCCGGCCTCCTCCTCGCGGGTCCGCTCGGCCCGCTCGGCCCGCTCCCGTATCGCGTCGACGAAGGCCCGGCGGCTGCGGACGGCGTCCCCCGCGGCGGCGGCCATGCCGGTCCAGGCGAAGACGCCGAGGTTCTCCTGCGCGTACCAGTTGGTGGGGCCGAAGGTCATGGCGGCGGCGGTGAGCACCGCCATCGTGGCGAGGCCCACGCGCCAGGTGGTGGGGCGGTCGGTGCGGGAGGCGACCGTGTAGAGCGCGACGACGGCGCTCATGGCGATGGGGGCGGGCCGGGTGTCGCTGATCAGTTCGACGAGGCTGATCGTCACGGTGAAGCAGAGCACCCGGAAGGGGTGGCGGCGCCGCAGCACGAGCGCGGCGGCCCCGGCGACCATGATCAGCACGCTCCAGGCGTCGGGCGTGTGGTCGCCGAAGGTCGGCCCGTCCGGGCTGCCGTGGGGGTCGGTGAAGGACCCGGCGACCATGCAGACGAGCGCGCCGGCCGCGACGGTCGCGTCGAAGGCGAGGGGGTGGGCACGGAACCGGTCGCGGAGACGGAGGTAGAGCGTGCCGGTGGCGGGGCCGGTGGGGGTCACGGGGGACAACGGTACGGGGAGGGAAGCCCGGGAGGTGTCCGGCCTGATCGGCAGGACACCCCGGAGCGGGAGGCGGGGGCAGGACACCCGTGGGGGAAGCACGCTGCCCCGCCTCCCCGGTCGGGGTGGCGGGGCAGCGACGGTCGTGCGTCAGCCCGGGATCAGGCCGTCGTCGGAGAGCATCGCCCTGACCTCGTCGAGGCTCGCGTCCGGGGCGGGGAGGATGAGCTCCGAGGGTTCGAGGGCGTCGTCCGGGAGTGGCTCACCGAGCCGCCGGACCGCGTCCAGGAGGGCGCCCAGCGTGTGCCGGAAACCTTCCCCGTCCCCCGATTCCATCTCTGCGAGCAGCTCGTCGTCGAGCTTGTTCAGCTCGACGAAGTGGCTGTCGGCCAGCTTCCACTGGCCCTCCCCCATGATCCGTACGATCATGTCGCGTCCTGTCTGTCGCCTACTTCTCGAAGCGGGGGTGGGACTGCTGGTTCTGGTCCTGCGGCGCCGCAGCGCCACCGCCCTCGAGGGCCTGCTGCTGCGCCGACGGGCCGCCGGCCAGTTCCGCCTTCATCCGCTGGAGCTCCAGCTCGACGTCCGTACCGCCGGACAGCCGGTCCAGCTCCGCCTGGATGTCGTCCTTCGCGAGACCGGACTGGTCGTCCAGGGCTCCCGAGGCGAGCAGCTCGTCGATCGCGCCGGCGCGCGCCTGGAGCTGGGCGGTCTTGTCCTCGGCCCGCTGGATCGCGACCCCGACGTCGCTCATCTCCTCCGAGATGCCGGAGAAGGACTCGGCGATCCTCGTCTGGGCCTGCGCCGCCGTGTAGGTCGCCTTGATCGTCTCCTTCTTGGTACGGAAGGCGTCGACCTTGGCCTGGAGGCGCTGGGCGGCGAGGGTGAGCTTCTCCTCCTCGCCCTGCAGCGTCTGGTGCTGCACCTCCAGGTCGCTGACCTGCTGCTGGAGCGCGGCGCGGCGGGACAGCGCCTCACGCGCCAGGTCCTCGCGGCCGAGCGCCAGTGCCTTGCGGCCCTGGTCCTCCAGCTTGGCGGACTGGCCCTGCAGCTGGTTCAGCTGGAGTTCGAGCCGCTTGCGGGAGGTGGCGACGTCGGCGACGCCCCGCCGCACCTTCTGCAACAGCTCCAGCTGCTTCTGATAGGAGTAATCGAGCGTCTCGCGCGGATCCTCGGCCCGGTCAAGGGCCTTGTTCGCCTTCGCGCGGAAGATCATCCCCATACGCTTCATGACACCGCTCATGGGCTTCGCGCGCCCCCTTCTGACGGACTTCGAATCCAGCTCTTCGACAGGATCCACAGTACGGGCCCTGTCTCCATTACCGCACTGTTCGGAGCGGGATGCGCTCCTCCCCAAGGACGACTACGGGCGGCCCTCCCTCCCGCGCAGGGAGTAGAGGGATCTCAGGGAGACCGCGCCCGTCCTCACCCGCACATCGCCATGGACGCACTCCGTTAGCGGATCGTTCCCGGCCGGCCTCGGGTTCATGCCCACCACCCCGTACCCTTGGGTTTTGTGTTCCGTAGCCGTTCGAAGGACGAGAAGGCCCCCACCGACAAGGTGACGGCGGACCTCTCCACCAAGCAGCCCCGCGACCCCGAGGCCCCCAAGGGCCGCCCGACCCCGAAGCGGAGCGAGGCGCAGACCCAGCGCCGTCGCGCCGTGACGGTGCCGACCGACCGCAAGGAGGCCGCCAAGCGCCAGCGCGAGGCACGCCGCTCCGACCTGGCACGTCAGCGTGAGGCGCTGGCGAGTGGCGACGAGCGTTATCTGCCGGCCCGCGACAAGGGTCCGGTCCGCCGCTTCGTGCGCGACTTCGTCGACTCGCGGTTCGCGATCGCCGAGTTCTTCCTGCCGATGGCCGTGGTGATCCTCGTGCTGTCGCTGTTCGGCAACGCCAACCCGTCGCTGCAGAACATCTCCCTGCTGCTCTGGCTCGGTGTGATCATCCTGATCGTCATCGACTCGGTCGGCATCTGGCTCCGTCTGCGGAAGCAGCTCGCCGAGCGCTTCCCGAACGAGCCGAAGCGCGGCGCCGTCGCCTACGGCCTGATGCGCACGCTCCAGATGCGCCGACTTCGGCTGCCGAAGCCGCAGGTCAAGCGCGGAGAGCGGCCCTGAGCGCCGACAGCTCGGAGCCCGTCGGGCGCGCTTTCGGCGCGGCGACCTCAGAGGCGGGCGGCCCGGTGCTGCCCGCCGTCGCGCACTGGCCCGCCGGATCCGGCGGGCTGCGCGACACGATCCGCCAGGAGATCGTCGCCCGTCAGCTCGACGAGCAGATATCCGGCCGCTACCCCGTGGGGCAGCGACTGCGGATCCTCGACGCGGGCATGGGCCAGGGCACCCAGGCCCTGCGGCTCGCGCGCGCCGGCCACACGGTGACCGGCCTGGAGGCCGATCCCGACCTCCTGAAGGCGGCCCGTGAGTCGCTGGCGACGGAGCCCGCCGGGATCCGTGAGCGGGTCCGGCTGATCGAGGGCGACGGCCGCGAGACCGGGGTGCACTTCCTGCCCGGCAGCTTCGACGTGGTCCTCTGCCACGGCGTGCTCATGTACGCGGACGAGCCGGACGCGCTGCTGGCCGGCCTGGCCCGGATGCTGGCCCCCGGCGGGCTGCTCTCCCTGGTCGTGCGGAACGCCGACGCCCTGGCCATGCGGCCGGGGCTCGCCGGCGACTGGTCGGGGGCGCTCACGGGCTTCGACTCGGACGTCTACACGGACGACCACGGCGTGAAGGTGCGGGCCGACCGCCTCGACGCGCTGACGGCGACGCTCGCGGGGATCGCGGCGCCGCTGCACGCCTGGTACGGGGTACGGGTCTTCACCGACGGCGTCCCGGCCGAGGCGGGCCTGCCGGCCGCCGACGAGCTGGACCGGCTCCTCGCCGCCGAGGACCGGGCGGGCCGCACGGAACCGTACCGACGGATAGCGGCGCTGCTGCACCTGTGCGGGGTACGGGGCTGAGACGGGCGCGGGGCCGGTGCCCGGGAGGGGCCGGCACCCCTGATCGGGTGCGTTCGTCGGGCCCCGCGCGGGCGTGAACCGGATACTCCGGACATGGACGTATCCCGTGGCCACGCCCGTACCCCTCGCCGTCTCCTCCCCCTGACCGCCGCACTGTGCGCCGCCGCGCTCGTCGGGGGTTGCTCCGCCGAAGGGGACGCGCCCGTGCGTGAGCGCTCCACCCAGGCGGCGGTGCCGCTCGCGGCCAACGACCTCCAGGACGACTACCGGGCCGTCATCAAGAACGTGCTGCCCTCGGTCGTCCAGATCGACGCGGCGAACAGCCTGGGCTCCGGGGTCGTGTACGACGCCGCGGGGCACATCGTCACCAACGCGCACGTGGTCGGCCAGGAGAAGAACTTCAAGGTCACCGCCGCCACCGGTGGGCAGCCGGTGACCGCCCGGCTCGTCTTCTCGTACCCCGAGCAGGATCTCGCGGTGATCAGACTCGCGTCCGTGCCGCAGGGCCTCAAGCCGGCGAGGTTCGGCGACTCGGCCGCCGTCGACATGGGGCAGATCGTGTTGGCGATGGGTTCCCCGCTCGGCCTGTCCGGCAGCGTGACGCAGGGCATCGTCTCGGCGACCGGCCGCACCGTCAGCGAGGGGCGGACGGGCGGGGGCACGGGCGCGACCATCGGGAACATGGTCCAGACGTCGGCCGCGATCAACCCCGGCAACAGCGGGGGCGCGCTGGTGAACCTGAACAGCGAGGTCATCGGCATCCCGACGCTCGCGGCGACCGATCCGGAGATGGGCGGCGGCTCGGCGGCCGGGATCGGGTTCGCGATCCCCGCGTCGATGGTGCGGACCGTCGCGGACCAGATCGTCAAGGACGGCAAGGTGACGGACTCGGGGCGGGCGGCCCTGAACATCACCGGCCGTACGGTGCTCGACGACGACTACGAGCCGGCGGGCGTGGCCGTGGTCGAGGCGCCGGCGAACGGGGCGGCGGGTCGGGCGGGCCTGAAGCCGGGGGACGTGATCACCCGGCTCGGTGACACCGACATCACGACGATCACGTCCCTGTCGGAGGCGTTGGCCTCGCTCCGGCCGGGCGACAAGGTGACGACGACGTACGTCCGGGGAACGGCGACACGGAAGGCGGAGGTCACCCTGGGCGAGATGTGAGGGGGCCTGCGGCGGGGCGCGGTGGTCCCCGGAGGTGCGGGCCCCACCTGCGGACGCCTCGACGCCGTCGGCGGGAGCGGAGCCGCGCCTCGGGGCGCGGGCAAACCACCGGGAGCGGGCGCACCACCGGGAGCGGGCGCACCACCGGGAGCGGGCGCACCACCGGGAGCGGGCGCACCACCGGGAGCGGGCGCACCACCGGGAGCGGGCGCACCAC
>NZ_JBHXSA010000054.1:0-10920 GCF_042716475.1 Streptomyces sp. NPDC058671
TTCGGCGGCGGGATCAGCGGCTTCGCGATCTCCCACAACCCGTCCGGAACAATCCAACTCCACGTACCCCGCCCCATGACGTGCCCAACGACCGCATCACCACATAGGACACGGTCTAAGAAGTCATCTCATTTGGCTGCCGACAGCGTGGAAAGTCGCTGGTAGGGGCGTCTCGACCGTTGTTGAATGCCCCGATGAGCGACTACTGGACACCAGCCCATCACGCGGTCGAGCACGAGGATGCGGAAACCCTGGCCCGCCTGCTCGCCCACGGCGCCGACCCCGATGAGGTCTTCAGCAACATGACGCTGCTGACGCACGCGATCGACACCGAGGGGGATGGCGCCCTGCAGAGCGGCCAGTCGTTGACGGTGCACACCACTGCCGTGCTGCTGGCGTTCGGCGCGGATCCTGAACTCGCTGATCCAGACGGTCACACTCCCCTGGACCTGGCCACTTCCTACGATCATGACCTGGCCGTACAGCTGCTGCGTACCCACATCAGCAAGCGAGCCGGCGGTAGCAGACGAGGACGCAGGCGATGGTGGTGAAGGCGAGGAAGTGGTCGGCTTTGCGTTCGTAGCGTCGGTGGAGCCGACGGCAGCCGGCGAGCCAGGCCATGGTGCGTTCGATGGTCCAGCGATGGCGGCCCAGTCGCTGCGAGGACTCAACGCCCCTGCGGGCGATGCGGTGGGTGATACCACGTCCGCGTAACCACCGCCGCAGGTGGGAGTAGTCATAGCCCTTGTCGGCGTGGAGCTTGCCAGGCTTGCGCCGCCGGGGCCCGCGGCGGGAGCGGATCGGCGGTATGCCCTTGACCAATGGGATCAGGGCCTGGCTGTCGTGCAGATTCGCCGCCGAGATTCCGACAGAGATGGGCAGACCGGTGCGTTCGGTGATCAGGTGGATCTTCGAGCCGTACTTGCCCCGGTCGACAGGATTCGGACCCGTCAGGTCCCCCTTTTCATCGCCCGCATGTTCACCGAGTCGATCGCGCAGCGGGACCAGTCCAGCTCGCCTCGCGAGCCGAGATCGTCGAGGACCAGGCGGTAGAGCTTGGCCCACACGCGGGCCTTCGTCCACTCTGAGAAACGCCGGTGGGCCGTCGCTCCCGACGGCCCGAACGACGCGGACGGCAACTGCTGCCATGTGCAACCCGAAGTGGCCACGAACACGATCGCGGCCAGCACCTCTCGGTCGCCATGCCGACGCCGACCACGGCCCTGAGGTCGCGATGGAGCCTCCGGCACCACTCGCTGGAACAGTTCCCACAACTCGTCCGGCACCAGCCGCTCAACAATCCCCACCACGGGCCCACAGCCTACCGATTCAACCAAATGAGATGACTTCTAACACCGCGAGCGCGAACGCGGCGTGGGGGACGACGCTCCAGCAGCTCCATCCAGCGGTCGTCCCAGTCCAGCTTCTCCCCGGGCTCGGCGGCGACGTCGGTCATGGTCTGTGCCCCTCCAGGCGGGCACGGGCGGCCGCGTCCGAGCGGACCCTACGGGTACTGGGAGGCAGGCGTCCGAGAAACCGGAGCGCATGATCCTTACGGGTGAGTGCAGAGTCGGACCCGGTGTCAGGAGTCGGAGATCTGATCGAAGCCACGCAGCAGTGGCGTCAGCTCCTGAGCACAGCCGCACAGGGTGCACATCCGCGTACCCGGGTTCTCCGCGACGTTCAACGCGTGCTCCACATCGAGCAGCGGAGCGCCCTGCGGCGCCTCCTCGCAGTCCGGCGCGTGCAGCACACCCCGGGCCGGACCTCGCCCCCTCGCGCACCTTCGCCAGCACCCAACCCGTAGGCCGGCTCTCCGAGGACCTCACGGACCACCGAGCGCGGCGGCGGCTCCAGCCGCTCGGTGACGACCTGGTCGTAGTCGACACCGTCGACCGGCCGCACATGGTCGGGAGCCCGGACCCACACCCGGTGCTCCGCCGCCTCCACGGTCCCGTTCTCACCGTTGCGGTACGCGGGCAGCCCGACGAGGTAGAGCCATCCGGTCGGCGTCTGGCGGCGCGTGTAGAGACGGGCGACGACTTCCTGCTCCGGCAGTCCGAGGACTGCGTCGGCGGGCAGAATCACGCGGAGCGGCACCGCCGCGGGTGCGCTGGTGTCGTCTGAAGGGCTAGTCACGTTCCTACGGTAAGCAGACAGCGGGCTCGCCCTCTGAGGAGGACGGGCCCGCTCCCATATCCGGCTACGGCCTGCCGGTCATGAACTGCTCCCACCGCCACTGCCAGTCGGCGTGCTCCGGGGCCTCCGGGGCGGGCACGCTCCGCAGGTTCTCCGGGAGCTCGACGTCCTCCGGCCCCCAGATCACGTCGTTGAACCAGCACGCCCACACGACCTCGCGCCCGGAGTTGACGACGACGGCGGCGATGGCGCCGTCGTCGGCCAGGGCGCCCTCGTCCACGGCGGTGCGGCGGCGCTCGATCGCCTTCTCCTCGCTGCGGTAGAGGATGGTGGCCCGGCCGCGAGGATGCTCCTTGCCAGTGATGGTGTAGAGGACCCAGTGAGCTCTTTCAGAGTGGCCACCGATCGGGTGACGGGCCAGCGTTCCGCAACGCGCGAGGCTCCCGTGCCGTTGAGAGAGATGTTCGACATCTCAACTCATCAACCAGGAGCCTCATTGGTTCGCCGCCCTGCCGCACTCGCCCTGCCGCACGCCCTGGTCGAGTGGGTGTCCATGCTCATCGTCACCCGTGAGGGTGACCGCCGCTGCAAGCTACTGCCCCACCAGCGCGCCCTCGTTGGCCTGGTCTACCTGCGCCGGCACGACACGCTCGCGCAGATCGCCGCCGGTTTCGGCATATCCGTCGGCACCGCCCACGCCTACGTCACGGCCGTCGTCGATCACCTGTCCCGACGGGCGCCCGACCTGCTGCGTGTCCTGCGCGAGACTGATCCTGATCACGTCCTGCTCGACGGGACGCTCGCCGAGTGCGACCGGGTCGGAGACAGCCGGAGCGACTTCTCGCAGAAGCACCGTCGCCACGGCGTGAACGTGCAGGTCATCGCCGACCCCGCGGGCAAGCTGCTGTGGATCTCACCCGCGCTGCCCGGCCGCACCCATGACCTGACCGCGGCCCGAACCCACCGCATCATCCGGATCTGCGAACGCCAGGGCGTCCCTGTCCTCGCCGACCGCGCCTACATCGGAGCCGGCCCCTGGGTGACCACGCCGATCAGACGGCTCCCGAACCGGGACCTCACCATGACCCAGCGAACGATCAACCGGGCCCTGTCGGCGGCACGGGCACCGGTCGAACGAAGCATCGCAAGGCTGAAGTCCTGGCAGATCTTCCGCCGGGCCCGCTGCAGCCCCAACCGCATGACCGCCATCGCCGCAGCCATCCTCACCCTGGAACGTCAACGCTGATGAATCTCATGGCCGTTCCAGGGTGAGGACGGATTGGCAATGGCCATCATCCAGTCGGGAACCGTCTCACGACCAGACAAGCCGACCTTCGGCGAACCGACTGACCCGGGAGCTTCCACCGGCGATCCTCGTCAGCATCTCCGCCACAGAGTCGAAATACTGGGCCATCGATTCGTACTCGCCCGTGACCGTGGGGTCACCCACGAACCAGCTGCCGACGCGCCCGTCCCGCACATCGATGAACTTTCCCATCCAGCCGTCCTGGTCCGACAGGAACGGGATCCACTCGTTACGCCAGAACGGGTAGTCCGGCTGGTCCGGAGGGTCGAATCCGCCGGGCATGGAGCGGTTCGCGTAGAGCCTCTCTATCGCCCGGATGCCCAGAAAGAAGCTCCCCTCGTCGGGGAACCCGTCGAAGCCGCAACATTGCACTTCGTCGTCGAAATCTTCCTCCGGCAGATCCAGATTGTTCTGCAACAGCCACGTCCGCAGGTCCCCATGCAGGGAGATCCCCATCCGTTCCTCGGCTGCCGCGAGCATCTGGTCCGTAGCGGGCCCGGGCAGATCCGCGTGATCGGCCGGCGCGTGCTCCCGAAGGAGACTCATCACACGCGACCAACTCTCAGCCACACTCATCGCCCTCTGTCCTCTCTACAGGGATTTCTCCGTCCGACTACGCCACTGCGGAGGTCGGGAAGTACCGGCCGGAGAACCTTGCAGGGATGGTACTTCGGGCATACGTTCTATCTATCCCCGCGATCGTCTTCCGCCCCGAAGCGCAGAGCCAGCCCCTCAGCGAAGTGACCGCCCGCGACTTTTCGCAGACAACCCACCGTGCCCGGCGGGCCTAACCGAGGAGCTTTCAGGACACAAGCGAGGACCACGGCGTCACCCTGGCGTGGCGAAGCTGAAAACGCTCAGTGGGTGCCGACGGCCTCGGGCCACCGCTTGCGGGCCGCCTGCCGCTGCCCTGGGAGGAGCAGGAGCTTCCAGGACTGGAGATTGAACTCTAAGAAGGGATGGGGTCCCGATCGCCTGGTCCGGCCACTCCCTGCACCGCGGCTTCGCCACCGCTCTCGGCGCGGGTCCGTCGGGGCTTGCCTCAGCCGACGGGCCCGGCCGCGTGGCCGCCCGGGCGGCCCCCTGCTCCAAGGGCCCGACGGGTGGGCTGCTGCCCTGCTTGGTGCGCACTCAGGACGCCGCGGGCCCGCAGCTCTTCGAGGTCGGGCAGGCGGACTCCTGGCAGGTCGTGGTGAAGGTCGGCCTGAGCGGCCCTGATGTGGGCCAGATCTTCGGGGCCGGTCCCAAGGCTTCGGCGGAGGGTCACGGTGATCATCCTACGAGTGGATTGATAGTCATCGAGTCGGGCGACTCCTGTCGGTCGAAGGGTCGTTGACCAGGTATGACCCTTCACTACCTGCCCACCGCCACCCCTGCCGAGCAGAATGGCGTGGCTGCCTCCGAAGATCTGCCTCTCCTCTTCCGCACCGGTCCTTTGGAACCCGTGGCCGAGCCGGAGGAGCGTGAGCCGTGGCAGGGAGAGGCCGAGGCGCTCGCGGAGGCGGCGGTCGTCGGCCGGCGGGCAGCGGACTGGATCCGTTCCCTGCCCCTCCAGGCCGGGGCCTGGATCTCCGGTCCGCTGGCGGACGCAGTGGAGGAGGCCATGATCCACCTGGACCCGGCGGACTGCGACGACATCGGCCGCCACGGGCACGCAGGGGTCTCGGAGTCGGCCCGCCAGAGGTTGGACGGCCTTATCTACGGCATGGCCGAGATGGCGCCCCTCGCAGCGCACCAGCGGGTAGCGCTCTTCGCTGTGGTCCACTGCGTTCAGGGCCTCCCGAGCACCCTCGCCAACGATCCGGGGACGGTGATCGAGGACGGAGTCCTCGCGGCCGTGTGCGCGGTGATCGACAGCGCCATCAGCGCCGGTTGAACCCCGGGGGGTGCCTCTATGTTCTTCGTCAAGCGTGTGGGCAGCCCCGGTCCGGGGTTCGATCTTCTTCGTGGGGCATGAGACTGTCCGGTCGTGCCAGAGATGATGAGTGGTTTGGAGGCGGCCTTGGCTGAGGCGTCGTCTCCTTCATGGGCGCAACGTGTTCGTGCCGGGCGCGACCTTGCTTCCTTCGTTGATGTTCCTGAGGCTGCCGAAGTGCTGGTGGGGCTGCTGCTGGACGTCGAGGACACGGCGGTGACCCGGGAGACGGCAGAAGCCCTGGCCCGGGTGGGGACGGTGGCCGCTGTAAGGCTCATTGCTCTCGCGGTTGCCGAGGCTGACGACAACCAGGCTGACTGGCTGCAGACCGGGGTGCATGACGCGCTCGTGGGTGCGGACGGTGGTGTGCCGAACGTCGCAGCGGCTTGCGCGGACCTTGCCCGGGACCAGGAAGACGCTGTCCGGCGGGCTGCCGCTGATATCTCGGCGTGGGCAGACGACACAAGGCGTTGACCTGAATCGGCCTGCCTGTGGGCTGGTTCACGCAGCCGCCGCTTGGGAGAAGAGGGGTTCGTAGAAGTCGATGGACGCAGCGATCACCGCGACGCGGCACCTGCCCAGCCGGGCGGCGGCGGCACGCCTCGGCGTCGCCCCGAGCACCGTCAAGCGGTGGCGCCGACGCCCCGCCCCGGAGGCCGAATCCGCGTGACAGCATCGCGCCCCCGTCCCGTAGGGTCCCCGTAGCCCGTGCCGATATGGCGTGCGCGGGTGAGGCCCGGCGCCCAGCATCTGGGGGCAGTACCGCCGGGCCGCCCTACCCCTCGCGCGCGAGCACCCCAGTGCTACGGAGTGGGTGCGATCACGGGCCAGGTCTGCCTAGCCTGAGGGCACGTCCAGGGGGGTCCTGGAGGAGTGCGGATGCCCCGTCCACTGTGGTCCGGAGCGGTGTCGTTCGGCCTGGTCACCGTTCCGTGCAAGCTGGAGGCCGCCGTGGAGCGGCACGACGTCTCCCTGCGGCAGATCCATATCGAGGACGGCGGCCGTGTCCGGTACCGCAAGACGTGCTCGGTCGACGACCAGGAGCTGCGCGAGGACGAGATCGGCAAGGGCTACGAGGTCAGCAAGGATCGCGTCATCCCGATCACGGACGAGGACCTGGCGGACATGCCCCTGCCCACCGCGAAGGCGATCGAGATCGTGGCGTTCGTCGACCGGACCTCCGTCGACCCGGTCCAATTTGGTGCAGGATCCTACTACCTGTCTGCGGACGGCCAGGTCGCCGCGAAACCGTACGTCCTACTCCGCAAGGCGCTGGAGCGCAACGAGAAGGTGGCGGTCGCGAAGTACGCACTGCGGGGCCGCGAGCGACTCGGCCTGCTCCGCCCCATGGGCGACGCGTTGCTTCTGTCCGGGCTCCACTGGGCGGATGAGATCCGCTCCTCCGATGAGGTCACCCCGCCCGAGACCGCACTCACCGAGCAGGAGATCAAGGGCGCGCTCGCGCTGATGGACTCGATGACCGTCGGCTCGATCACCGAGCTGGACGTCACCGACCACTACACCGAAGCGTTCCACGAGGTGATCGCGGCGAAGGCCGAGCACCGCACACCCAGGCCCGTCGCGGAGGAGGCGGCGCCGGCCGGTCAGGTCGTCGACCTGATGGCCGCGCTGGAGAAGTCGGTGGCCGACGCCCGCGCACGCCGGGGCGAGACGTCCGGGGGTGAGGCGACCGTGCACGAGATGCCCACGCCGACGAAGAAGGCAGCGGCCAAGAAGACACCCGCGAAGAAGACAGCCGCCAAGAAGACCACGGCGAAGAAGACCACGGCGAAGAAGACCACCCGCAAGCGCGCGTCCTAAGGGCTTCCCGCCCGAGCGCCCCTGGAGTCCCGGCCTGTCCGGCGCCGCCTCGGCGGTGCTCCTGCCGATCCCGGGACGGCGCCCGCACGTCTCCCGTAGGGTCCCGGTAGCCCGTGCCGATATGGCGTGCACGGGTCAGGCCCGGCGCCCAGCATCTGGGGGCAGTACCGCCGGGCTGCCCCACCCCTCTTGCGCGTGAGCACCAGGCCGTGACCGACGTCCAGCGAGCCTGTCCCCGACGCCCCGGCGACACCGCGCCTCCCAGGACGCCACCGCTACAGGCGGCCGCCTGCCGACCTCTCGCGTCCCCACCGCCCCCACCCCAGTCCGGGCGGGGTGCGCACGGCGCTCAGCCGCCGCTGGGAACGGCATGGAGCTGACGTCCTCATGTCCCTATGCGCCCTACGGCTGCCACGCGTCGCAGATACAGGACGGATTCCACTGCTCACGGTTGGCGGGGAATGTCATCAGCGTGGCGTGCTCGGCCACGTCCCGGAGCGTCACCGAGTCCCAGTGGGAGAGGTTGGCGAAGTGGTTGAGCGCGTGCAGCAACTGCGTGGCGTGAATCTTCGCGGCGTCCGATGGCGGTGACGGCTGCAAGAGTTCCTCGGTGGCCTCGATGGCATGGCGCAGGTAGTAGACCGGAGAGAGCGGACAGGCGTCGGCGTGCGGGGCCACGGTTCCTCCAGACCACGGCTAACGGACATCACGGCGAGCCTATGCACCCGGTCCTCAGCCACGTGAGCGAGTTGCCCGCTCGGCGCACGGCGCAGCCTTCACCTCCCGCCCGGGCGCCCCTGCCGCGCCGGAGGCTTGTCGATTCCGAGGCTCCCCCATGGGGCGCACAGCTCGCACATCTCCAGCTCGGGGAACTCCTCGAACGCCATCCGCACCTCCTCCTTGCTGAGCAGGCTCGGCATGTTCTTGGCGATCGAGCAGTTCCCGCGATGCAGCACCGGATGACCCTCGACCGCGCGAGAGGGCAGCACCTTCCAGGACATCTCGCGGCGGGCGACCTCCCGGCGCCGGCGGTCCTGCTCCTGCTGGGCTTCGAGTTCCCGGATCGTCCGCTCGGCCTGGTCGAGCTGCCACCGCAGCCAGTCCCGCAGCGTCCGCTGCTTCTCCAGCCGGTCGGCTATCGGCATCTCCATCGCACACACCCGCTCACGCCGCCTCGGCCACGCCCGCGACGGCGGCCCTGACGTCCTGGTGGCTCTTCAGCGCCATCCTGGCCGCGATCAGCTCGGGGCCCCGCTCCAGCTCGCTCCAGTACGGATGCGTGGACACCGCGATCGACAGCTCCCGCACCAGATCCCACAGGCGCCGCTCCTCGGCGGCCTGGTCCGGGGTGTAGCCGGGGGAGGGTTCACGTCCGCCGGTCGCCTCCCCGGTGTGCGGGTGGACGGTGCCGGGCCAGCCGGGCAGGGGCTCCACCGACCAGGGCAGGGTCCGGCACAGTGCCTGGTATTCGGCGTGGGCCTGATGCAGCCGGGCCTGGAGGCTCTTCAGGTCCTCGGGGAAGCCGTACGGGTCGTCCTTCTTCGCGGTGCCGTTCTCGCTCACACCAGAAACGTACCTCTGTTCGATTTCTGGAAGCCAGCCGCCACACACCACCGACCGTGACCACCCTCCAGCGACCCTGAACCAGACCCCTGTGTCCTGTCTCACTGGACCTTGACGGGTCCCACCGAAGATTGACGAAACCACCTCGTTGTCGTAGCGAAAGTTGACCGCCCCTGGTTGGAGGAGTGCGCCTCCCAAAGGTGCAGCCACGGCCACACGGTCCCTTCGGCGGGCCGCGCCGGCCGGCCGCCACCCGGTCAAGGTTCGCTGAGATAGGTCGAGGTACGGCGAAAGGGGACTGCAAGCTGGGATAGTCATGTTCGTGACAGATAGCAGTGCTTGGATTGGCTTGGTCGGGGCATTGGGCGGGGCATCCTTGACGGCGCTTGCCGGCGTGTACGGACCTTCCTTCCTGAAGCGGAAGGAGAGGGACCAGCAGGAGCTCGATGGCAGACGGCAGGTAACCGATGCGGCAATCAGCGCCCTTGTGGACGCGCGCCTCGCGACCCGACGATGGCAGGACTACCTGGAGCAGGTAGCCGCAAGGGCATCAACGGGAAGCCAGGTCGATCCAGAAGACTTCAGTCAGGAGTCGGGACGACTCGGTGACGAGGCCATGCGTACTTGTTTCGCCTTGTCAGCTCATGGCATCAGAAGGGTGACCACGCAGGATCACAGATGGATTCTTGGCTCCCTTCGGAGAGCTTCAGCCGGGATCCACGACGCCCTGTTGGGCAACGCGTTCATCACAGGCTCATGGCCCGACGCCGTTCGGCAGGCGGTGGATGAAGCCGAACGGAGCCGCGTGTTCTTCCGCGCGCTGCTGGATCACATGATTGAGGAGCGTTTCGGGCCGGACCGGCCTGCCCTGTGAGGACATTCATCCATCCCGTCTCAGTTCGACCGGGTCCGGCTGGCTAGCACTGCCCGGCCTGCCGAGGGGACCGTGTGGCCATGGCTGCACCCTTGGGGGCGCACCCTTCCGACCAGGCGGTCAACCTTCGGTGAGAACGGTCAAGGTTCAGTGAGACAGGGCACCCTGGCGATACTCCGCCTGCGGGGTGGCCGCACCCCCGGGCGGGCGGCATACGGGCTGCGGGGCCCCAGGAACGCATTGCGCCCCCGTACCGGGGATCACTGGGTACGGGGGCGCCAGGGGGGCGAATCAACGACCAGTCGGCCCGACCTCCCACAGAGGACAGTAGGGGCCGGCGGGGGCTGAGCAGACGGGCGTGTCCTTCGTTGGAGGGGTTCCGGCACGCGGATGAGTGACGCCCCTGCGACGAGGTGACGCCAGTTCCCCCTGCCCCGCCCCCGGGGACCGCGACGCCGTGAACGGGCCACCGTGCAGCTCCGGGCCCGCCCGTCTCCCGGTCGGAGTGGTCATGACCACGGGGCCGTGACATCCGTCCGGGGCCCGGGTTGGCCCGGCATGCGAATGATGATCTCCAGCGCGGCCGTGGCCGCTGCCCTCCTGGCGGGTGCCGCGCCCGCGCTCGCCACGGTCGACACCGCCCCGGCCCGAACGACGGCCCGCCTCAACGCGTGCGGGTACGACGTGGCGGGCTCGAACGTGAACCTGCGCTCCGGCGCCGGGACCCGCTACGCCTCGCTCGGGCACCTGACCCGTGGGGACCTGATCGATGTCGACCGGAAGTCGAAGGGCTGGTACCGGGTCACGCTCTCCGAGCGCTCGCGCTCCGGCATCAAGGCCGGCACCACCGGATGGGTGGCCGAGCGGTACCTGAAGCCATCGGTCTGCATGCAGCTCGACTAGGGACTTGTCCGGCCGGTCATGTCGGACCGCTCGGCGTCAAAGGGCAGATGTATCACCGGCAGGCCACCTGCGCTCTCCCGCCGACCAGCACGGATTTAGGATTACGGGTGTGGATATACGAGGGGCCGTTGAAGAGCTGGCCAAGGAAGCCGAAGGGCAGATCCGCGACCACACGTGGGTCCTGACACCCGCCGACCGTTCCGTCGCGGCGCAGGCCGCCGCCGACCTGGACGCCATCGTGGGCACCCTGGAGTCCCAGGAGGCGCTGTCCGAGGTCGAGCGGCTGGCCCACCTGCGGGAGGCACTCGCCGCGGTGGCCATCGCCCTCGCCCACGTCCACGGACGCCTGGCCTGGTTCCTCGGCGCAGCGGCCACCGCCCTCACACCCGTCCTGCACTG
>NZ_JBHXSA010000055.1:0-9589 GCF_042716475.1 Streptomyces sp. NPDC058671
GGACGGATCATCGACGCCGACAGCACGGGCGACAACAAGGACCAGGAGAACAACGACACGCAGGCCGCCGCCGAAGCAGCCCTGCTCCACTTCTCTGCGGGGGTTCGGTCAGCGAGCGCGGCGCTTGACGAGGCATCGTGCCACCAGCCGGGGCGCGGCAATGGCCGTGAGGAGAACGGCGAGCGGGAGGGCGGCGTCCTTCCACGGGTTTCGGATGGCCGTGTACGTGGCACGGCCGTTGCTGATCTCGATGAAGCCCAGGGGCTGGGCTCCGGCTCCTCCGCCGCCTCCACCGCCCTCTCCGGTTCTCGATGTGGTGACATCGTGGCCGGCGCCGGCGCCGGCTCCGAAAGCGAAGCCGATGCGGGCGACCGGAATCACGGTGACGCCGTTCGTGGTGATGGGTTCGCCGTAGACAGCGCTCACCGACGCGCGGCTGCCGAGTTCGTCTCCCAGGCGTTCGAGCAGGGTGGCGGACACGTGGGTCGGGGCCGGGTCTTCGGGTGCGGGGGGCCGGGTCTCGAGCGGGCGGTCGGTCATGGAGTCCCTACGATTCGCGGGCGGACGGCTGCATCGAGGATATGGGGGCCGGGAGGCCGACCGTTCGCGCTTGTCGGGGTTCGGTGTCGGTGAGATCCGTTCGGGTGTCGTGGGGATCGGCTCCGCCGGGGTGCCCTGTCGGGCGCCGGCCGGTCCTCCTTCGCCCGGCGCCACGGGCCCACACGCCGAACGGCCCGCACCGTCACCCGGTGCGGGCCGTCATCCACCCAAGAGCCCGCCGGAGGGGGGAGTCCGGCAGGCCCTGCATATCCAGAGCGGTCCCATGCGCTCACCACCCGCATGCCCCCGAACCCACCATCCACACCCAGTGATCCGACCGAGCAGCCCGGACAGCCCGGCCCGGCCGGTTCAGGGACGCCGGACTCGCTGCTCAGAGCGACCAACCAGGGGACCTGTCCGGTGGAGCGCAGGGGGTCTCCCTACGCGAGCTCGCCCCGTCCTGCCGGGGCGGCCGCGATACCGGCCGCCGTGATCGACACACACGACACGTCCGCTACGGTTCCGTTCTCCCGGATCAAGATCCGGACCGGGGTGTTGGTGTTCTGGGGCAACGACGTCGCCCTCATCCGCCGCGTCGAACACGGCGAAGACCTCGACGCGACTCTTGCTCGCGGGCTTGCCGAGGAACTGGATCTCGATGTCGCCCGGGCCGCAGGGGGTGATCTGATGGCGGTCGTGGACCAGCGCGTCACCCGCCCACCGCCCACTCCGCCGCCGCGCACGTTCCATTTGATCTACCGCTTCCGCATCGTCCCTGGACTCCGCACACCCTCGCCGGGACCGGCGAACAGCCCGACGGCGGCCCGGCTCCCATGCAGCACGCACGCACCCAATTCGCGGAAGGGGGCTGCCGGTCACCGAAGCGTTCGAGCGGATCCGCGCCCTCGTCGACCAGGCACTTGCCAGAGCGGTGACGGCGGTGGAGCCGCGCCGCGGGGTGACGCTGGTGGCTGACGGGTACCTGCCGCAGGGCCGTCCGACGTCCGTACGACGTGGCTAAGTCGCGGTGAGGGGTGTGCGGGAGCCCGGTCCTCGCCGTGCGGGCGTGCAGGCTTGACGGAGGCGCCCCGGCCGGCGCCCATGATGTGGGAAGTGAGGAGCACATGTCCTTTCAGGCGTATCTGGACAACATCGAGGACAAGACGGGCCTGACGCCCCGGCAGTTCATCGACCTGGCCAAGGAGCGCGGTTTCGAAGGACCGACGCTGAAGGCGGGCCCGGTCCTTGAGTGGCTCAAGGAGGACTACGGTCTGGGACGGGGCCATGGGATGGCGCTGGTGCACGTCTTCAAGAACGGCGCGCAGATCTCGGCCAAGCACGTCGGCTCGGGTGGTACGCACCACGACGACTCCGACACGCTGTGGCTCGACGGGAAGAACAACCGCCCCTGAGGTGGTGCGTGACGTGTGAGAACGTCGGCTCCCCACCTTCCCGGAGGGGAGCCGACGTTCTTTGCTGTCAGGCGGCCAGGACCTGCTCGGGCGCCCGGGCTTCGGTGGATCGCGCGTTCCGGGACAGCAGGGACGCCGGGACCGACATGAGGACGGCGGTCATGACGCCGGCGATGAACCAGCCGGAGGCCTGGTGCTCCGCGGCGAAGGCGGCGGCGACGGGAGCGATGCCGCCGAGGACGGCGCTGGTGACGGCGTTGGGAAGGCCCACGCCCAGGGCCCGTACCTCGGGCGGGAAGATCTCGGTGAGGAGCTTGGGCAGCACGGTCGTCGCGCAGACCAGGTAGACGACTCCGGAGCCGTAGGTGAACAGCAGGCTGGCGAAGGTGCCGGTCATGGTGAGGTACGAGACCGATCCGGCGACGGCGAACAGGGCACTGGCCGCGACGAGGAGGCGGGTGGCGCCCATCTTGTCGGCGAGCAGGCCGATCGGTACGTTCAGCGCCATCATCAGCGCGGTGGCGGTCACGACGACCCAGAACATCGTTCCGGGAGGTGCGAGGCGGCCTCCGAGCGCGGGGACGACAGCGGTCCAGGTGCCGCCGACGGCGCCGGTTCCGGCGACGAACAGGACGGCCATCAGGACGTTGCGGCGGTGGGCGCCGAGGACCTGGCGGAGCGAGCCGCGGTCGCGGCGTCCCTGGACCTGACGCCGGAAGACCTCGGTCTCGACGAGCCGGGTGCGCAGCACCAGCAGGATCAGGCCGAGGACGCCGCCGACGATGAACGGCACGCGCCAGCCCCAGTCGGCCATGGCGGCGGGTCCGAGCGCGGCGGTCAGGCCACCGCCGAGGAGGGATGCGCTGAAGGCGCCGGCGCAGGTGGTGAGGGAGAACAGGCTGCCGTAGGTGGCCTTGCGCTTCTCGGGGGCGACCTCCATCAGGTACGCGGCGGCGGCGGGCCATTCACCACCGTGGGAGACGCCCTGGGCCATGCGGGCCAGGAGCAGCAGCACGGGAGCGAGCAGGCCGATGTGCGCGTAGGAGGGGGTGACGCCGATGAGGAGCGAGCCGCCGGCCATGAGGGAGACGGCCAGCATGAGGGCGGGGCGGCGACCGCGGCGGTCGGCGTAGCGGCCGAGGAGGATCCCGCCGAGGGGACGCATGAGGACGCCTACGCCGAGGACCGCGAAGACGCCGAGGATGGAGGTGAGGGAGTTCCCGGTGGGGAAGAACTGGGCGGCGAACAGAGGCGCGAAGAGGCCGTAGCCGAGCCAGTCGAAGGACTCGATGAAGTTGCCGACGACGGTGGCGGTGACCGCCCTACGGTGGGCCTTCTTCGGGGAGTGCGCAGACATGATGGGCCGGTTCTCCTTCAGACGGCGGCGGCGTAGCCGTGGGCGGTGATCCGCCGGCCCGCCTCCTCGTAGTAGCCGGGCTCGGTGGGCAGCGCGGTGGCCAGGCCGCTGACGTAGCGGTTGTACATGCAGAAGGCGGCCGCGATGAGCACGGTGTCGTGGATGTGGGTGTCGGTGGCGCCTTCGGCGCGGGCGGCGGCGATGGTCGCGTCGTGGACGGGGGCGGCCAGTGCCTGGATCTCGGCGGCGATCCGGAGGAGAGCCCGGAGCAGGGGGGTGAGCGGGGCGGTGTCGGCATCGTGCTGGACGGCCTTGACCAGGGTGGTGCCGCCGTCGAGCTGAGCGGCGGCGGCCGCGCCGTGGGTGTCGGCGCAGAAGCGGGTGGTGTTGAGTTCCGACACGTACGCGGCGATCAGTTCGCGTTCGCCGCGGGTGAGGGGCGAGTCGCCGCGCAGCAGGGCGTCGGCGAGAGCGTTGAGCGGGGCTGCCGTGTCGGGGCGGTCGGTCATCAGTCCTCTGATGCCCGGGAGATCGTTGGCGATCCGGATGTGCGGCACGGGTCGTCCTTCGGTTGGAGAGGTGTCGTCGCCTCATCGTTGGCAGCCTCGGAGCGGTCGGCCAACTTCTCTCGTGCGGATCTGTGGTGGCCGTCGCGGTGGGCCTGCTTGCTCCTCGTGGCGACGGCGGCAGGCGATCTCGCTCCGGGGTTTGCGCCGGGTGGTGAGGCGGTCCGGGGACGGCGCGCCGGTGCGAGCTGCGTCTGTGACGGCGCAGCCGCCGTCACCGTCATGGCGGCAGTCGCCGTACCGGCAGCGGGTGGTGAGGGTGGCGATGTCGGTGAAGACGTCGTCGACGGCCTCGGGGCGGCCGCGACTTCCAGGGCTCCTCGGTGAGGAAGCCTGTCCAGGTGCGCAGCCGGTCGCCGGCGGTCGGGTCGAGACGCTGGACGGCGGGCATGGTGGGGGCGCGGAGGACGACCAGGCGGTTGGGGCGCGGCAGGGTGAGCGTCGGGTGGGTGGCGCTGTGGACGAGGGCGGTGTCGGCGCGGGACTCCTCGTCGACGAGGGCAAGGCCGCCCCCGGTGGGCGCTCGGGGTGGTGAAGTGGGCGTACGCGCCGATGCGGCCGAGCGACGGGCTCGGCGTGATGCCGGACGCGTCGAACGGGTTGTCGTGCCTGATCCAGACCTCCTTGGGGGACGGCCCGGGGTGGGGGAGGGAGGGAGACGGTACGGGCGAAGTCAGGGGTGAGTTCCGTCGCGAACGCCTTCCAGGTCTTCGTGTCGCGCTCGTCCGGCTCGCCACTCGTTCAGGGGGAACGGCCGACGCGGCCGGCTGTCCATGAGGACGACCGGCCGCGTTACGGTGCGGACCTCAGTGGCCGACGTCCTGACGGGGGCTGAACTCGGCCTCGAATTCGTAGTTCTCCTCCTCGATGATCTCCATGGCGAGGTTCTTCTCGTTCTCTATGGCGATAATTCCTTTCCGATCGGTTTATTCAGGGGTGTTCTCTCGCGGGGGTGGCGGGATTTTTCCGGAGCATTCGATGGGAACTGAGCGGTCCGTCCGACCGGGGGATTCGTCGTGCTTTCCGGCCTGTTCTGGAAACTACTCTGACACGGCTTCACAGGCGGTGTCAGCACTTTCGCGTGGCATGGAATGCCCTTGGCATTGTTGTGTCACACCAGGCCGCTGCGGGCGGCCTGGAGGCCGAGCTGGAAACGGCTGTGGGCGCCGAAGCGTTCGAAGAGTCCGGAGATCATGCGGCGCTCGCTGCGCAGGGAGATGCCGAGCCTGCGGGCCGCCGCCTCGTCGGTGAGTCCCTCGGCCAGGAACCGCAGCAGCGCGCGTTCCCGGGGCGAGCACGCGCCCGGTTCTTCGGCGTCGCCGTCCGCGCCGGGGAGGGGCGCCGCCTCGTCCCACAGGTGCGTGAACAGGGCTCGCAGGCCGGTGAGGACGCCGGGTTCACGCAGGAGGACGGCTCCCCGGTCGGGGTGGTGCGGGTCCAGGGGAAGGGCGGCGCTCGCGCCGTCGACGATCCGCAGCTGCAGGGGGAGGGAGGGCAGGGTGCGGATCTCGGCGCCGGCCCGCGTCAGCTGTCGTACCGCCCGTCGGCGCTCGGAAGTGCCGTCGGTGCTGTCGAGGTGGAGGACGCGAACCCTCACTCCCCGGGCGAGCAGATCGAGGTGGAGGGGGACATCGAGCTCCCACGGGCCGCCGCCGGGCACCGTGGTGGGGGCGAGGGCGAGGAGTTCGTCACGGGCCTGGCAGGTGAGGTCGGTCTGGAGCCGCCGGACGGCCTCGGGTCCCGCGAAGCGTTCCACGACTCCGTCCCGGGGGTCCCGGTCGAGCGCCGAGTGCTCGGCGAGGAGATCGGTGACCGCGGCGCGGCTCGCGTCGATCTCCGACTGGGCGCGGGCGAGTTCGTCCTGGCGGCGTTCGAGGAGGGCGCCGAGTCCGGCCCGGGGTGGCACGAGCCGCAGGCCGCCGGAGGACTCGGTGGTCGCCGTCGAGCGCAGCAGCGCGAGGTCGGCGAGCGTATCCAGGGCCCGGGCGACGGTGGGGCGGTCGGTGTCCAGCGCCTCCGCGAGGCGGTCCACGCCCCAGGAAGGGTGCTTCAGCATCAGCCGGTAGACGGCCTCCGTGCCGGAGTCGAGTCCGAGTACGCGCAGCATGAGTGTCCCCCCGCGATCGTGTGTGGACACCGGGGCACATGCGTGCCACGGCATGTTCCTGGCCTCGTCCGGTCTGGGGCGGGGCCGGTGGTGTGCGGCACACTCGGTGTGTGCACCTCGTCGAATTCGTCTTCGCCAAGCCGCCGGAAGCACCGGTGCTGTCCTCCGACGCCCTGCTGGCCGAGCTGTGGGCGGTGTGCGGGCCGGACGACGGTGTGGAGCACGTACGGGTGCACGCGAGCCGGGCCGGCGCCCGGGGTGTCGCCTTCCTGCTGGCCCCGGACGAGGCGAGCGCCGTGCGGCGGTGTCGTGCCGTGTGCCGGCGGGTGCTGGTGCTGTCGTCCGCCTTGGGGGACTGGCGGCTCACCCACCCCGTGGAGGCATGACACCGGGAAGCGGGGCGTGCTCGTACCGGCACGGCCACCTGCCCGAGTCTCCGCGTGCCGCGGGATGTTCCTTGCCACGTCCTCATTCTTGGACTAGCGGGTGGCGGGACGCTTCTCTCTGAGTGCGGAGCTGACGGCGTCTGCCCGGAGCGAGGTCCGCACGCCGGGAGTTGGCCGGCCGGCCCACGGGTCCCGACGATGAGCCCATCCGTATCCCATGCGACGACAAGGACGTGCCGGTGCCCCACATCGAGATCACCCATGACCTTCCTGGCATCAGTGGACTGTTCGCTCAGCGCCCGGACACCGCCGGCGTGCTGTCGGAGCTCGCCGAGACCCTGCTGCGCAGCGGTCCGTCGCCGCTGAGCCGGGGCGAACGTGAACTGATCGCCGCGTACGTGTCACACCTGAACCGCACCGACTTCTGCGCCGCTTCGCACAGCGCGTTCGCGGCCGCGCAGCTGGAGGGCGGCGCCGAGCTGGTGGGGTCCGTGCTCGCCGACGTCGACACGGCGGCGATCACTCCGCTGCTCCGGTCGCTGCTGAAGGTGGCGGCCGAGGTGCAGGCCGAGGCGGCCCCTGTCTCCGGCGAGGTGATCGCCGCCGCCCGTGCCGAGGGCGCCACGGACACCCACATCCACGACACGGTCCTGATCGCGGCCGCGTTCGCGATGTTCAACCGGTACGTGAACGGTCTGGCCACGGACGTTCCGTCCGACCCGTCCTTCTACGACGTGGCTGCGGATCTCGTCGTCCAGCACGGTTACGGCGCCGCCCGCTGACGTTCCGTGCTCGTCCGCGCCGTCTTCCTCAGGAGGCTGACATGGTCTGGTCCCCCGTACACGTTCCCGACCAGAGCGGCAGGGTCGCGCTGGTCACCGGCGCCTCCGGCGGCATCGGCCTGGAGACCGCCCGCGTGCTCGCCGCCCGCGGGGCGCACGTTCTGCTCGCCTGTCGCAGCGTGGGGCGGGGCCGGGCCGCCGCCGCCCGCATCGGTGGCAGCACCGAGGTCGTCCGGCTGGACCTGGCGTCGCTGGACTCGGTGCGCGAGGCGGCGGCGCGGGTCCGCGGCCGGCACGAGCGCCTGGACCTGCTGGTCAACAACGCCGGGGTGATGTTCCCTCCGTACCGGCGTACCGAGGACGGCTTCGAGGCGCACTTCGGTGTCAACCACCTCGGGCACTTCGCTCTGACCGGCCTGTTGCTCGGCCTGATGACGGCGGTGCCGGACTCCCGGATCGTCACGGTCGCCAGCCTCGCGCACCGGGCGGGTCTCGGGGCCCTGGACGAGGACGGGGCCCGGTCCTCGACCGGGCGACGGTCGCTGACGGCGTACGGGCGTTCGAAGCTCGCCAATCTGCTGTTCGCGCGGGAGTTGCACCACCGGCTCGCTACGGCGGGTGCGGCCACGGCCTCTCTCGCGGCGCATCCGGGCCTGTCCCCGACCGGCCTGTGGCACGGCGACCCACCCCGGTTCCTGCGGCCGGTGGCCGCGGCGGGACTGCGGTGGCTGGCCCAGCCCGCGGACCGGGCGGCGCTGCCGTCGCTGCGTGCGGCCACCGACCCGCGCGTGCCGGGCGGTGCTCACCTCGGCCCCTCGAAGCTCTTCGAGAGCCGGGGAGCGCCCGCTCCGGCCCGATCCAGCCGGGCCTCCCGGGACATGGCGGCGCGCGATCGCCTCTGGCGGTTGTCCGAGGGGCTGACGGGGGTGCGTTACGCGTTCCCGTCGGCGCCACGGGTGGCGGGCGCCTCCGGAGCCGTGTGTCCGGTGACGGGCGCGCGAGCGTGAGCGCCGTGCCGGAGGCAGGCATCGCGGCCGGTGTGGGTGCGGGGTTGGACGGTCAGGGGCGGTTCCGGCCGGTCGCGGCCTGGGCGTGGATGTGGCGGAACTTCGACATGGTGCCGCCGGACGTGTCGGGAGCGGCCTGGCAGACGGACATCTCGTCGCCGCCCTCGCGGGCGGCGGAGGCGGAGGGGTACGCCCGCTACGCCGCCCACGGGCCCTGGTGAGGGCCGCCAACCTCACGAAGTGGGAGCGGGGCGTTCTTCCTGAGTGCTGAACACGCCGACGGCATCCCTGGTGACGCCCTGTCGCGCCTAGCGTTCGCCGCGTATCCCACCCCCTCATGGAAGCGGCATGTCATGGCGCAGACAGCACAGCGACCCGCCCCCGTCGGCTCCCGGCCGGAACGGGCCGCGGTCTCCGAGCATCCCACCCCGTCGTTCTTCTTCAGCGGCCATGTTCCGCGGCGCCGTGCGCTGGTCATCGCGGTCAGCGCCCTGTTCGGTTTCGCCCTGACGGTGGTGTGGTCGGCGGAGTTCGTCGACCGGACCATCGGTGACACGGTCGCGGACTCGCTTCTGGGGCACCCCGCCAAGGGCACCCCGATCGCCGGCGCCCTGGCCGGGGTCCTCTTCGCCCTGGTCACGGGGGTCGCCGGCACGTTCACCGCGTGCAACATCGCCGTGTTCAGCGCGCTGGCGCCGCTGACCGGCGGGGGGGCCGTCTCCCGCCGGGGCCGGATGGCCGCCGCGCTGCGTCCGCTGGGGCTGCTCGCGGCCGGGGCGGTCGCCGTGTCCGCCGTGTACGGGATGCTGGTCGCGATGTCCGGAACGGTCATGCCGCAGTTCGACCAGAGCCAGGGCGGTTCAGGTCTCTCCGGTCGGCTCATCCAGGCCATGGTGGTCTACGGGCTCATCGGCCTGGTCATGACGTACCTCGGTCTGGCGGCACTGGGCATCGTGCGCGACCCGCTGGCGAAGCTGTCGCAGGCGTACCCGAGCGCGCCGATGCTGTTCATGGGCGGTCTGATCGGTGCCTTCCTCATCGGGCGCCCCTTCTCGCTGTTCCGCCAGCTGTTCCGGGACACGGCCGAGAGCCGCAACGTGCTGTACGGGTCGCTGGCGTTCAGCCTCCAGACCCTGGGCAACATCCTCGTCATGGCGGTGCTGTTCCTCCTGGTGACCGGCTTCTTCGGGGAGCGGCTGCACCGGTGGATGACGAAGCGGCCGAGTCGTGCGGCGGCGCTGATGGGGGCCGCGTTCATCGCGGCGGGTGTCTTCATGGTCCTGTACTGGGACCTGCGGATCCTGGCCCGCCGCGACATCATCTGGTACCCGATGGCGCCCTGGGCCGGCTGATCCGGTCCCCGACGCGGGTGGCCCGGACGGAGGGGGGCAGAGCAGGGCCCGCCCCGGCGAGGTGTGAGCGGGGGCGCGGG
>NZ_JBHXSA010000056.1:0-7932 GCF_042716475.1 Streptomyces sp. NPDC058671
TGAGTTCTCAAGGAACGGACGCTTCCTTTGTACTCACCCTCTCGGGCTTTCCTCCGGGCTTCCCTTCGGTCTTGCGTTTCCGACTCTATCAGATCCTTTCGGCGTCTGATTCCCGGTCAGCGGGAGTTGTCTTTCCGGCTGTTGGGCCGTTCCGACGAGTGAGACTTTAGCGGATTTCCTGCCTCCGACGCTAATCGGGCGGCTGCGTCCAGGTTTCGAACGCGGATTCCTCATTTCGCAAAAACACACGGAAAGCAGAACGGCACGGCAAAGCACCGTCAGCTTCTGTGGGTCTTGCGGGATGGCTGTCCGGGGCCGACCGGGGTCGGTGCTCACGTCGGACAACTCGGAGAACCTTACGGATCGGTCAATCGCGTGTCAACCCCGGTCTCTGGCGGAACGCGTTGCGGTAGTCGCGGGGGCTGGTGGCGAGGTGCGAGGCGAAGTGCTGGCGCATCGTGACCTCGCTGCCGAAGCCCGCGCGGCGGGCCACCTCGGGGAGGGGGTGGTCGGTGAGTTCGAGGAGTTTCTGGGCTGCGGCGACGCGCCGGCCGATGAGCCAGTTCAGGGGGGTGGTCCCGGTGGTGGCCTGGAAGTGGCGGGCGAAGGAGCGGGGGGACATCCCGGCTCGGGCGGCGAGGGACGCGACGGTGTGGGGCTCGTCCAGGTGGGCGAGGGCGTGGGCACGGACGGCGGCGAGGGCGTCGGCGTCGCGGTCGGCACGGGGGGTGGGGTGCTCGATGAACTGGGCCTGGGTGCCCGTACGGAAGGGGGCGGTGACCATCGCGCGGGCGATGGCAGCGGCGGCCTCGGCTCCGTGGGCGGTGCGGACGAGGTGGAGGCAGAGGTCGATGCCCGCGGCGGTGCCGGCCGAGGTCCAGACGCCGGTGTCCTCGACGAAGAGGGCGTCGGGTTCGACCTGGATGTTCGGGTGGCGGGCGGCCAGGGTGCCGGCGAGCTGCCAGTGGGTGACGGCGCGGCGGCCGTCGAGGAGTCCGGCGCGGGCGAGGACGAAGGCGCCGGCGCAGAGCGACGCGACCGGGACGCCGGCGGTGTGGGCGCGCCGGAGGGCGTCGAGGACGGGGGACGGGAGGTCGGCGTCGGGGTCCTCGATGCCGGGGACGAGGACCAGGTCGGTGGGGGTGAGGTCGTCGAGCCAGCTGAGGGGGCGGTCGGGGGTGAGGGTGAGGCCGCCGCGCACGGGGAGGGGGGTGTGCGGGTCGGGGGCGGTCCTGCGGAGTTCGAAGGGCGGGACGCCTCGGAGGGTGCGGTCGCTGCCCCAGACCTCGGTGATGACCGAGATGTCGAACGCGCGGACGCCGGGGAAGGCGAGGAGGGCGACGCGCTGGGGGCGTGGCGTGGGGGTGGGTGGCACGTATGGCAGTAAACCATCGGTCGCTGTCATTCGTTCCGCTGGGAGAGCGGTCGGGCCGGGAGGAGGATCGTGGGTATGGAGATCGCACAGAACGCAGCGCTGGTAGTCGTCGACGTACAGAAGGGCTTCGAGGAGGAGTTCTGGGGGAAGCGGAACAATCCGGCCGCTGAGGAGAACATCGCGGCTCTGATCGACCTGTGGCAGGAGACGGGGCGGCCGGTCGTCTTCGTGCGGCACGACTCGCCGGAGGGTTCTCGTTCGCCGCTGCGGACGGGGTACGCGGGGAACGCGTTCAAGGACTTCGTCGAGGAGCGGCGCGGGAAGGGCGGGGGGCCGGAGCTGCTCGTGACGAAGAGCGTGAACTCGGCCTTCTACGGGGAGCCGGCGCTGGACGGGTGGCTGCGCGGGCAGGACATCGCGCAGATCGTGATCGTCGGGATCCAGACGAACATGTGCAACGAGACGACGGCCCGGATGGGCGGGAACCTCGGGTACGACGTGGTGTTCCCGTTGGACGCGATGCACACCTTCGACCTGGAGGGTCCGTTCGGGTGGTCGCGGAGCGCGGACGAGCTGGCGCAGGCGACGGCCGTGTCCCTGCACGGTGGCGGGTTCGCGAAGGTCGTGTCGACGGAGGAGGTCGTGAAGGGGGCGTCCGCCGGGGTCCGGTGACCCCGGCGGGGCGGGCCGGGTGTCAGCTGTTGCCGGAGGCGAGTTCGCGGCTGCGGTCGCGGGCGGCTTCGAGGGCGGCGATGAGGGCGGCGCGGACGCCGTGGTTCTCGAGCTCGCGGATGGCGCTGATGGTGGTGCCGGCCGGGGAGGTGACGGCTTCGCGGAGCTTGACCGGGTGTTCGCCGCTGTCGCGGAGCATCACGGCGGCGCCGATGGCGGCCTGGACGATGAGGTCGTGGGCCTGGGCGCGGGGCAGGCCGAGGAGGATGCCGGCGTCGGTCATGGCCTCGACCAGGAAGTAGAAGTAGGCGGGGCCCGAGCCGGAGAGGGCGGTGGCGGCGTCCTGCTGGGACTCGGGGACGCGGAGGGTCTTGCCGACGCCGCCGAAGATCTCCTCGGTGTGGGCGAGGTGCTCGGGGGTGGCGTGGCTGCCGGCCGAGATGACGGACATCCCCTCGTCGACGAGGACGGGGGTGTTGGGCATGACGCGGACGACGGGGGTGCCGGTGGTGAGGCGGTCCTCGATGAAGGACGTGGGGATACCGGCGGCGGCGCTGATGACCAGGCGGTCGGCGGCCACGTGGGGGGCGAGTTCGTCGAGGAGGCGCCCCATGTCCTGGGGCTTGACGGCCAGGATGAGGGTGTCGGCGCGCTTGGCGGCCTCGGCGTTGGTGACGGTCTCGACGCCGTAGCGGGTGCGGAGCTCCTCGGCGCGTTCGGCGCGGCGGGCGGTGACCAGGAGGTTCGCGGGGCGCCAGCCCGCGCGGATCATGCCGCTGAGGAGGGCTTCACCGATCTTGCCGGTGCCGAGGACTGCGACGGTCTGGGTCATGGCTCTGCTCACCTCGCCGGAGGGGGTACGTGTCGTCATCCTCGCACCGGCGGACCGGGTGGTGTGCGGGTGTCCGAGGGGCGGTCACGCGGTGCGACGGCGGAGGGTGGCCGCGCCGAGGGCGAGGACGAGGAGCGCGCAGCCTCCGACGACGAGGGCGTCGCGGACGAAGTCGCCGGTGATGTCGGGGTGGTGGAGGACCTGGTTCATGCCGTCGACGGCGTACGACATCGGGAGGACGTCGGAGATCGCTTCGAGGGCGGGGGCCATCTGGTCGCGTGGGGTGAAGAGGCCGCAGAGCAGCAGTTGGGGGAAGATCACCGCCGGCATGAACTGGACGGCCTGGAACTCGGAGGCGGCGAAGGCGGAGACGAAGAGGCCGAGGGCGGTGCCGAGGAGGGCGTCGAGGAGGGCCACCAGGAGGAGGAGCCAGGGGGAGCCGATGACGTCGAGGCCGAGGAACCGGACGGCGAGGCCGGTGGCGAGGGTGGACTGGACGACGGCGAGGAGTCCGAAGGCGAGGGCGTAGCCGGCGATGAGGTCGGCTTTGCCGAGGGGCATGGCGAGGAGGCGTTCCAGGGTTCCCGAGGTGCGTTCGCGGAGGGTGGCGATGGAGGTGACCAGGAACATCGTGATGAGCGGGAAGATGCCGAGCAGTGAGGCCCCGATGGTGTCGAAGGTGCCGGGGCTCGCGTCGAAGACGTGGCGGAGCAGGAAGAGCATGACGCAGGGCACGAGGAGCATCAGGGCGATCGAGCGCGGGTCGTGGCGCAGCTGACGCAGGACGCGGGCGGCGGTGGCGAGGGTGCGGGCGCTGCTCATGGCCGGATGTCCTCTCGGGAGGTTCGGGGGTGCGCCGCTCGGGTGGCGGCGGCGTCGACGAGGTGGAGGAAGGCCTCTTCGACGGTGGCGGTGTCGTTGCGGCGGCGGAGGGCTTCGGGGGTGTCGTCGGCGAGGATCTCGCCCTCGCGCATGAGGAGGAGGCGGTGGCAGCGTTCGGCCTCGTCCATGACGTGCGAGGAGATGAGGAGGGTGGTGCCGCAGTCGGCGGCGATCTGGTGGAAGAGGTTCCACAGGTCACGGCGGAGGACGGGGTCGAGGCCGACGGTGGGTTCGTCGAGGACGAGGAGTTCCGGGGTGCCGAGGAGGGCGACGGCGAGGGAGACCCGGCTGCGCTGGCCGCCGGAGAGCCGGCCGGCGAGGGCGTCCGCGTGCCGGGTGAGGTCGACGTCGTCGAGGGCCCGGTCGACGCCTGTGCGGCGTTCGTCGCGGTGGGCGCGGCCGGGGAGCAGTACGGCGGCGAAGTAGTCGAGGTTCTGGCGGACGGTGAGGTCGTCGTAGACGGAGGGGGCCTGGGTGACGTAGCCGATGCGGGAGCGGAGGGTGGGGTCGCCGGCGGGTCGGCCGAGGACCTGAAGGGTGCCGTGGACCTTGGCCTGGGTGCCGACGATGGCGCGCATGAGGGTGGATTTGCCGCAGCCTGAGGGGCCGAGGAGGCCGGTGACGCGGCCGGCGGGGACGGTGAAGTCGAGGCCGCGCAGGACGGTGCGGGAGCCTCGGGCGGCGGTGAGGTGGTGGGCGGTGACGGCTGCGGGGTCGGGGGACGTGGCGGGGCAGGGGTCGGCGGGCACACCCGCCAGGTAATTCATCACGTGATGAATATTGCGCCTGGGGGTGTGGAGGGGTCAAGCGTCCGGGAGAAGGGAGATGGGGTCGGCTGCGGGCCCGGGGTGGTCATGCCCGCCCGCTCCGCTCCTGCGGAACAGACGCCCACAACCCGAGGAGCGGGCGGTGACTCAGCGGCGCTTGGGCTTCCTGCGGGCGGCCGGGTTGCCCGTGCGGGTGCCGCGGCGCTTCTCGAACTGCTCGCGGGCCTTCTCGTACTCCGCGCGGCGCAGCTTCTCGCCGGGGGCCTCGACCAGGCAGCGGACGGAGTACGCGAGGAGCGAGCCGATGAAGCCGATGGCCTTGAGGCTGCGCAGGGACTCCTCGCGGCCCGGGTCGGCGGGCCGGCGGAGGAAGCCCTCCCATGTCTTGCGGAAGGCGATGGCGCTGCAGGCCGCGAACATGACGACGACCAGCATGTTGACGATGCCGCCGACGTCGGCGATCTGCAGCCCGTCGTAGGCGAAGCGCAGGACGAGGCAGGCCGCGACGGCGGCGGCGAGCGAGCCGAGGGCCAGGCCAGCGCGGCGCAGCGCGTAGTGGCCGCCGTGGTCGACCCAGGTCGTGCCGAAGAAACGGATCTCCTCGGGCTGGGGACCGGTGGGGGTGCCGCCGGTCGTGCCGGGGGGCTGCTCGTCGTCGCTCACGAGGTCGATTATCCCCGGGGCGACGGAGGAGGACCTCAGGCGCAGCGCGGTGCGACGAAGCCGTCGCTGCCCGTACGCACGTACGCGTCGGAGATGTACTCGCCCGGGGCTATGGCGTCCCAGATGCGGGTGGTGCCGTAGGGGCCGCTGATCCATTCGCCGTTCTTCTGGCAGGAGATCGCCACCGTGGCGTCCAGGGGCAGCGCCCGGACGATCGGGTACTGGGTGCTCGGGCCCGAGCGCACGTTGACCCGGTAGCCCGGCGCGACCGCGTAGCGCTTCGTGGTCAGTGCGGTCACGGTGTCGCCCGCGGCGTTCTTCTCGTCCGTACCCATGCAGTCCTCCCCCTTGGCGCAAAAGCGCTCCACAGAGTTTCACTCTCCGCGACGCGCAGGCTAGCAAGCCCCACCGACATCGGGGGTGCCATGGACTAGGCTCCGTCGGGTCGCGCACGTACGCGCGAGGTGACGCGGAATCACACGGGGGTGGGCGATGCCGCCGTTGCGCGGTACCGGTGCCGACCGGGAAGCGGAGGGGCCCGAGTACGCGGGCGGCTACCGTCTCCAGGCACGTCTGGGCGCCGGCGGCATGGGCGTCGTCCACCTCGCGTCCTCGGCGTCCGGGCTGCGGCTCGCGGTCAAGGTCGTGCACGCACGGTACGCGGAGGACCCGGAGTTCAGGGCGCGTTTCCGCCAGGAGGTCGCCGCCGCCCGCCGGGTCAGCGGGGCCTTCACGGCGCCCGTCGTCGACGCCGACCCCGATGCCCCGCGCCCCTGGATGGCCACCCTCTACGTCCCCGGGCCGACGCTCGCCGACCAGGTGAAGCGGAACGGCCCACTGGCCCCGGCCGAGCTGCGCCGGCTTACCGCCGGGCTCGCCGAGGCCCTGCGCGACATCCACCGCGCCGGTGTCGTCCACCGCGACCTCAAGCCCAGCAACGTCCTGCTGACCGACACCGGCCCCAAGGTCATCGACTTCGGCATCTCCCGGCCCGTAGACAGCGATCTGCACACCGAGACCGGCAAACTCATCGGCTCACCGCCCTTCATGGCGCCCGAGCAGTTCCAGCGGCCCCGCGAGGTCGGGCCCGCCGCGGACGTCTTCGCCCTCGGCTCCGTCCTCGTGCACGCGGCGACCGGGCACGGGCCCTTCGACTCCGACAGCCCGTACATCGTGGCGTACCAGGTCGTCCACGACGAGCCGGATCTGACGGGGGTGCCCGCGGAACTGGCGCCGCTCGTCGCCCGCTGCCTCGCCAAGGAGGCCACCGACCGGCCCACTCCGGCCCAGATCATGGCGGCGCTGCTGCCGCCCTCGTACGCGGCGGAGGCGTTCATACCGGCGCAGCGCCGGCGGCCCGCCCTTCCGGGCGGCGACGACCGCGCGTCGGGCCACGCGCCCGCGTGGGACGCCGACACGCCGGTACGTGCCCCAGCCGTTCCTCCGCGTCGCCGGGGTCCGCGTCCGGGCCGGCCCCGGCTGCCGATCGCCGTCGCCGCCGCGCTCGCGCTGACCGGGGCGGGTCTGTACGCGGCCCTGAGCCCCACCGCGCCCGTCCCGCCCGAGTCCCCCGCCCGACCGGCCGAGGTGGCCACCGCCTTCACCGGGTGGCAGACCACGCTCCAGAAGCACGGCCCGACGGTCGCGCCCGCGTGCGGCCACGTCGGAGGCGCGCTGTACTGCTCGGCCCGGGGCGTCGACCTCGCCCGCCTCGACCCCGTGACGGGCCGCGTGCTCTGGTCGCGGACGGCGCCCGTGAAGGCGGAGACCCCCCTCGTTCCCTTCCTCCTCGCGGACGGTCTGATCGGCGCCGCCGCCCCGACGGGACCGCCACGGGCGTACGCGGCGGCCGACGGCTCCCCCCGCTGGACGGCCACCACGGCCGAGCTCCCCGAGCTGTACCGGCCGGCCGGCACCGCCGTCGTCCTCGCCGACGGGCGGGGAGGGCTCCGGGCCGTCGACAGCCGCACCGGCAAGGAGCTCTGGCGGCACGGCCTTCCCGGATTCGGGGTCCCGCTCCCGGGACCGTACGACGCCCCGTCCGGGCTGCTCCCCGTGGCCGAGACCTCGGCCGACGGAACGCGCACGCGGGTCGGTGAGATCGACCCCCGGACCGGTGGGTTGGTCCGGCAGCGGGACCTGGACGGTGACCTCGATCCGCTCGGCCGCACCGGCGACGGAACGCTGCTCCTCGGCTCCCGCTACCAGGGGATGCTGCTCGACGCCCTCGTCCTTCCCGGCCCGGACGACGGCGCCGTACGACGGCTCCCGCTACCCCACCGGATCGACGTCCGGGGCGTCGCGGTGCGCGGCGCCGTCGTCCACCTGCTCGACGCGGACGGACACCTCACCGCCTTCGACACCTCGGCCCCGAAGGGACGGGTGCTGTGGGAGCTGGAGACGGGCGCCGGGAACGTGTCCGAGCCCGTCATGGGCCCCGGCGACCGGCTCTACTTCTCCGTCCAGGACGGGCGGCTGCTCGCCGTCGACACCGTGCGCGGTGCCCTCGTCGGGCAGACCCGGCCGCGGCTGCTCAACGGTCGCCTCGGGTACGCGTCCCTGGTGCCGGCGCCGCTGGTCGCCGGGGACCGGGTGTTCGGGACGGCGCCGGACGGTTCCGTCTTCGCGGTGGACGCGCGCGACCCCGCGTCCTGGTGATCCACTGATCCACGCGGGCGCGTAGCCCGTATCCGTACGGGGGAGACGCCGCGGCGGCGGGGAGCGGCACGAAGGCCGCTCCC
>NZ_JBHXSA010000057.1:0-6790 GCF_042716475.1 Streptomyces sp. NPDC058671
GTTCGCAGTGCTCATGACAGGTGTCCAATCCGTTGCGCGAAGCACACAATGCGCTCCAAGGGTCGAGATCACGCCAAGATCGACGCGTCCCACAGCAGGCGACTACCCCGAAACGGACGATTAAACGTCACGTAAAGACGGCCCCCCGCCTCGCCGCGACTGGGTCTCGCAGGGCGCGGGTCTACGCGGACGTACGCCCCCGCCCGGACCCGACCGACTATGTCTTGCCCGGGCGATCACGGATCCCGCCGACTACGTCTTGCCCGGGCGATCACGGATCCCGTGGGAGTCGGATGTGACCAGTGGTGGCGATGCTCGCGAGGGTCCTGTGAAGCCGGCGGACCGCGTCTTCGGCTTCCGCGTACTCCTCGAGGGTCGGCAGGACGGCGCCGAAGGTAGGACCGTGATCAGCGGGCAGAGCGCGCCAGTGCAGGACGGGTGTGAGGGCGGTGGCCGCTGCGCCGAGGAACCAGGCCAGGCGCCCGTGGACGTGGGCGAGAGCGATGGCCACCGCGGCGAGTGCCTCCCGCAGGTGTTCCAACCGCTCGACCTCGGACAGCGCATCCTGGGAGTCCAGGGTGCCCACGATGGCGTCCAGGTCGGCGGCGGCCTGCGCCGCGACGGAACGGTCGTCGGGCTTCAGGACCCACGTGTGGTCACGGATCTGCCGTTCGGATGGGCGGACACCGCAGGGGGATTACGCGGTGGCCGTGTCTGGGCTGCGGGTGTGCGCGACGAGGGCGTGGGCGGCGGTGGGGTGGGCGGGCAGCAGGGTGCTGAGGCCGGTGAGGTCCAGCAGGCGTGTCAGCCGGTCGGGGACGGCGGCGAGGACCAGGGTGCCGTCGGCGGCCTTGGCGCAGCGGAGGATGCCGATCAGGGCGTTGAAGCCGGAGGAGTCGCAGAAGGTGACGGCTGCGAGGTCCAGGATCAGGTGCCGGTGGCCTTGTTCGATCAGGGCCAGTGCCTGGGTGCGGAGGTGGGGGGCGGTGTCGATGTCGAGTTCCCCGGCGACGTGGGCCAGGGCGAGGTCGCCGTCGGTGTGCTGTGCGGTGAGGCGGAAGTCGGTCACGGGCGTCTCTCCGGCGTCTCGCCGGCGGGGGCGATGGTGTGGGCGGTGGCCGTCGCGGTGAGGCCGTCCGCGGCGTCGGCAAGGGGGACGGACAGGGCCAGCAGGGCGACGTCGTCACCTGCCCCGTGGGGCGTGGCGTCGAGGAGGTCGACGGTGTCGCCTATGACCGCCGCCGCGCTGACGGGCCCGGTGCGCGCGGCGAGGAAGCGGGTCAGGCCCTCTTCTCCGATCATGTCTCCTCCCAGGGTGCGGACCTCGGTCAGCCCGTCCGTGTAGAGGAGCAGTCCTTCGCCTGGGGCGAGGTGGATGCTGTGGGAGGCGAAGTGTGCGCCGGCGAGGGCGCCGATGAGCATGCCGCCCTTGGGGTGCACCGCTTCGACTGTCCCCTGGCCGCGCAGGTGGTAGGCCGGGGGGTGCCCGCCGGTGGCCACCGTGATGGTGACCCCTTCGTCCTCGTGTGGTTCGAGGACGCCGAAGACGGCGGTGCAGAACCGGGTGCCGACGGCGGGGTCGAGGAGCAGCGCCGTGTTCAGGGAGGTGAGGACTTTCTCGGGGTCGGGGTTGATCAGGGCGGCGGCGCGCAGGGTGTAGCGGGTCAGGGAGGTCAGGGCGGCGGCTTCGGGGCCTTTGCCGCACACGTCTCCGAGGAAGAACGCCCACCTGTCGCCGTCGAGGGGGAAGACGTCGTAGAAGTCGCCGCCCACGTTCTGCGGGGAGGCGGTGGCGTAGTGGCAGGCCATTTCCAGGCCCGGCACTACCGGCAGTGCGGGCGGCAGCAGGGTGCGCTGGAGGGTGGAGGCGAACGCCTGGATGGCGGCCGTGTCGCGTTCCGCGCGCTCGCGGGCTTCCTCCTGTTCGATGCGCCGCTCCTGCTCGGTGCGCAGGGCGTTCAAGGCGGCCAGGCGCATCTCCAGCTCGTCGAGCACGATCGCGGCCAGGTCCGCGAGGGTGGCGGTGTCGTCCTCGGTGATCAGGCGGGGCTTGGTGTCGAGGATGTTGACGGTGCCCAGCCGGTGTCCGTCACGGGTGGTGATCGGGGCGGCGGCGTAGAAACGGACCGCCATCGGCCCGGTGACCAGGCCGTTGTTGAAGGCGACGGGGTCGGTGAGTGTGTCCGGGATCACCAGGGTTTCGTCGGAGAGGATCGCCGAACCGCACAGGCCCGGCTCCCGGTCGATCTCGCTGACGCCTTCCAGGCCGTATGCGGCCTTGAACCAGATCCGGTCCTCGTCCACGATCGTCACGCTCGCCACCGGCACCGTGAACAGGCGGGCCGCCATCGCCGCAACACGGTCGAACGCGCCGTCGGGCGGGGTGTCGAGGATGTTGTAGCGGCGCACCGCGTCCATCCGGGCCGCTTCTTGTACCGCACTGAGCGTCCGCCGGCCTGGCGTGCCCGAGGGGCCGGTCGCGTGTCGCGCTTGCGGCATCGATTGCCTTTCCTTGCCGCGCCAGCCTTGGTGGCCAACGACTGTCGCAGCCTAGGGGCTGTCCGATGGGTCGTGTGACGCTCCTGCTGGGAACTCGTTCCGTGGGACATGGGGCGGGGAGGTCTTTCGGATGAAGAGTGGGCTCGGCTAGAGCCGTTCCCGTCCTGGAAGAGATCCGCGTGCCCCGGCAGGCTGGTGGACGACCGCGCACGGGCGTACGTCTTCCACGGGACAGTCACTGTGGCCGCGATCCGCCTATGGCTCCGTCCGGAGTGAAGTGCCCCGTTCAGATAGAGATCCTCGGCACCCAGGTAGTGGTGGCGAAGTTCGCTGAGTACGCGCTCGTCAACGGCCCTGACGTCCCCGGAGGAACTGTCGAACTCGGTCAGGACGAGCACCAGCTTGTCCGCGGCGAACCCACGTGCTTCGGCGTCATTCCACTGGAGGAAGGGGGATCGTCAGCGACAACAAGGTCAACGTGTCCATGCCGGCGTCGGCGGACCGTCTCTCCATCTCGACACAGCGAGGATCGACGATCTCGTCGCACTCGACGCGCCAGGTCAGGTCGAGGCCGAAGCCGCCGAGGCGAACCAGTAGCCCTCGCCTCCGGTGTTCGGGTCGATCCCGACGAACCGTAACGTCATCGCGTGCTCCCGCGTCGAGTCGGTTGCGCATAGTTGCGCGATGACCGTCCCGCGCGCTGGTCCCCTCGGTCAAGAGGACCGAGAACCTCGGAAGGCATCCCCACGCGCTGCGGCGCGGGCCAGCCCTCCCGGGGCCAGCTCCTGCCGGCGGGACGGGCGTCCAGCGCCGTACGCAGGCGCCGCGCGAGGGGCTGGTACCGCTGGACGAAGTCGGGGTCCTACAGCTGGTCGGGCTCGGGCCACTGCCTGTGCGGGTCAGGCCGGCGCCCGGCGACCAGCCCAAGGGGCGCAGTCCGGCACGGTCCTGTCCCGGTCGACGCGCGCCGGGTAGTCCGCGTCAACGGGCAGCTCCCCGTTGACTGCCAGGTCACCCCGTCCAAGACGTGGCAAGGTGCGGGGATCCGAAGAAGAAGCCCAGGCAGCGCTCGCGCAGAACCGCCGCGCTTTGCTCAGGGCTCAGCGGGTACACCGGTCTGGGGGCTGAAAGCTTCAGCCAGCCGTCAGAGCATGGGGGCGTCGCGGTCACTCGCAGGGATGAGAGCATCCGGGCTCTGGGGGCATGGGAAGAGAAGGTTTTCGAGCGCGTCCGAGGCGAAGAGGAAAACCACCATCGCAGCAGGTAGAAGCAGGCTGAGCAGAATCACAGAACCTCCCAGCAGGACGGTCTGTGGGCTTCACGGCCCGGGTTCCAGGATGAGCCCGAATGACTGAACGCGCACGGTGGGCCAGGGGACCTCTCCCCCGCTGGACGGCATCGTGCGGGCATACCCGGATGAGGTGGGCGTCAACGGGGGTGTCCCGGTATCGCCGGTTCGCGGAGACTAGGGGAGCCGTGCCCTCTCAACACCCATCTGGCCGCGGGGCTGAAGCGGTACGAGGCCGAACACGACTGGCTCACCACCGTCCGGCTTCCGCCGTACGCACCCGACCTGAATCCCGTCGAGGCCGCTGGTCACACGTGCGCAGAGCAATGGCCAACACCGCTTTCACCACACCCGACGACCTTGACCGCAAGCTCCGCAGCGAGTTACGCAGGATCCGACTCCGGCCCCGTCTCATCGACGGCTGTCTCACCGCCGCAAGACTGGCCATCAACCTGCCGACCCCACTCTGAAAATCTCAGTAGTGGCCACCACAAGCCGGGGCCGCGAACCGAATGTCCTTCACGCGGAAAGTGCCTTCCTCTGGTGACGACAGAACCCCTAGCCAAGGTCCATCGTCCCAGTTCAGGAAGGCACTTTTGCGTTTCTACTCTAACGCTCAGCCGCACCGCAACCGAAACGGTGAGGTTAGCCCTGGATTAGCCTTGGTGGCTTACGGGCTTGTCGCCGTAGCCGTAGCTGTAGACGTCGTGCTGCTCACCGTGGCCGGGCTTGTCGGGCCCTCCGTCATGGCCGTGGCCCGGCTTGTCGTGGTGGCCGGGGCCGCCCGGCTTGTCGTGGTGGCCAGGCCAGCCGGGCTTGTCGGGGTAGTCCGGCTTGCCAGGATTGTCACCGTGTCCGCCGGTGGTGTTCCCGGCGGTGTTGCCCACAGTGTTCCCGCTGGTGGTGTTCCCGGCAGTGTTGCCCGCAACGTTCCCCGAGGTGCTGCCCTGCGTGATCCCGACGGTGTTGCCGGAGATGCTCCCCGAGGTTCCACCAGTGGTCGTGCCCGTGGTGGTTCCGGTGGTCGTGCCCGTGGTGGTTCCGGTGGTCGTGCCCGTGGTGGTTCCGGTGGTCGTGCCCGTGGTGGTTCCGGTGGTCGTGCCGGTCGTCGTTCCACCGGTGGTGGTCGCGCATCCGCCGAGGAAGATCCTGTTGGTGTCGAGCGTCACGGCGCCGTTGCGGGCCAGTGCACGGCCCTCAATGTTCGCCCCCGTGGTCACGCTGATCGAGGTGAGGGCCATGATCGTGCCGACGAAGGTGGAGTCGGTGCCGAGGGTGGCCGAACTTCCGATCTGCCAGTACACGTTGCACGCCGAAGCTCCGTTCGTCAGGAGCACCCGGCTGGAGGACGCTGTCGTCAGGGCTTCGGGAATCTGGAACACCCAGACGGCGTTGGGGTTTCCCCCGGCGTCCAGAATCAGATCGCCGGTGAGTCCGACACCGGAGACAGCGGTGTGGACGCCCGGAAGCAGCGTGTCGCCGTTGCCGATGCCCGCCGGAAGCGCGAAGTCCGTGGCCTGGCCGGCCGCGTTGTTGTACGCCACGACCAGATCGGACTTGGCCTGTTGGGCGACAGCGTCCGCAGAATGCACCTCGCCGAGCACGATGCCGGGGGGAAAACCGCTGATGGCTGTGCCCGGGTGCACCCCAAGGTCGTGGTCGATCACGGAGGGCCCGGTGTTGGTGACCTCCGAACCTGCCAGAACGGAGAAACTGGCGGCGGTGCCCAGAGGGACGGGGGTCGCAATGGCCAGCGCCTGTGTCGGCGTCACAGCGACCATTACGGCGGCAACCGTTGCGGCGAGAGCCGAGACCAGACAGCCGGACAAAGTACGGCGCCGAGCCGCTTGAGGGAACTGTTGCTTCATCGAGAGGTCATTCCTGTGAGGGAGGGGCGTGGCGTGATTTCCCGGGCCCTACCGATCGCTCGGGAAAACTTCCTTATATCACTGCTGCATATTACGCAGGGACATTCCCGCACCAGCAATAACCAAGGACAGAGAGGGGGGTAATGGGAAATTCAACAAACGGTGAAGCGTGATGATAATCTGCAAATTCATTCCAATTGCCGCCTGCCATGCCCCCAACCGCACAGGCCGTGTTACTCCAGATGAGCCAATAGCGCCCCCTGTCCATACATCAAACTCAACCCTCTCTGGAAAAGTGCCGCCAACCAGGTGATCTCACGAGCTCACCGCATACGGGCGTGGCGATATTATTTAGACCTCGTTTCCTTTGGTCGTGAGGCGTGCTGTTGAACGCGCCGGTGGCTCTCAGCGCGGCTGAGAGCCTCCGGGCATGAGCTACGACCTTGCTGTCTAGAAGGGCGAGAGGCCGCGGATCACGAGACCGCCGGCCGGGTCTCAGCGACCTGTCCGACCGCTACACGTCGGCTGCCGACGCGGCGCGGGGACCTTCTTCTTCGTGGTCTGCCGGGGCTTGGTGGCCGTGCGCGGAGTGGTCTTCGTCGTTTTCTTCGTGCTCTTCGCGGCTATGGGCCGCCTGGTCGTCGGCGTGGTCCGGCGGGCGGGCCGTAGGGGGGGCGGGCCGTACGGCCGGTCGCGCGGCGGCTGGCGCGGGGACGGCTTTCGGCGGGGTGGGCCGGGGGTCGGTGGCGGCCAGGGATTCGCGGGGTGCGGCCGGGATGGGCTCGGCCCACGTCCGTGTCGGGAGCGGGGCCGGCGGGCGGTCGGGAGCGCGGCGGGCCGGGGTGGAGCGTCGGGGGTGGGGGCGTGGGGGACTGCCACGCATCCGGTGGTGAGGAGCGCGGCGAGGGCGGTGAGGAGCGTGGGGCGGGGGTGCATGGGGTTCACGCTGCAGCAGCGGGGGCGCGGTCTGGGGACGTCGCGGGCGGGTCCACCGTGATGAGTGACTGGGCGGGACTTTCGGACGGCTGCGGAACGGCGGTGGCGCCCGTCCGGCGGTCCGGGCGGGCGCCACCGGGACTGGGTTTTTCCGGGCGGTCACGGGTGCCGGGGGAGTGGGGTGTTTCCAGTGGTTGCG
>NZ_JBHXSA010000058.1:0-6339 GCF_042716475.1 Streptomyces sp. NPDC058671
GGTGGGGCCGGCCCCGTCCGGGACCGGCCCCACCGTTCTCGTACCGCCCGCGGGCGAGGTCAGACCTTCTCGGTGACCTTCGCGGCGTCGTCGTCCGTCGCCTTCGGGGTCGGCTCGGGGCCGGCGCCGCGGAGCGTCACCTCCTTGACGAGGAAGGCCAGGACGAAGCCGAGGACCGAGACCGCGGCGCCGACCAGGAAGGCGCCGTGCGTACCCGAGACGACCGCGTGCTGGTAGGCCTCGCGGAGCGCCTCCGGCAGCTCGGCCATGCTCGCCGCGTCGAGCTGGGCGGTCCGCTCGGTGAGCCCGGATCCGCCGCGCGCCGCCATCTCGTCCTGGACGCGGCTCGTGAAGAGCGCGCCCATGATCGCGACGCCGAAGGAGGAGCCGAGGGTCCGGAAGAGGGTGGTGGAGGACGAGGCGACGCCCATGTCCTTCATCTCGACGCTGTTCTGGGCGACCAGCATGGTGATCTGCATGAGGAAGCCCATGCCGGCACCGAGGACGGCCATGTAGATCCCGGAGGTCACCCGCGAGGTGTCGGTGTCCATCGTGGAGAGCAGGAAGAGGCCGGCCGTCATGAGGGCGCCGCCCGCGATCGGGAAGACCTTGTACTTGCCGGTGCTGGTGGTGAACCGGCCGACGAGCAGTGAGACGACCATCATCGCCAGCAGCATCGGCAGCAGCAGCAGACCGGAGTTGGTCGCGGAGGCGCCCTGGACGGACTGCTGGAAGATCGGCAGGTAGAGGACCGCGCCGAACATCACGAAGCCGGCGATGAAGCCGATCAGGGACATCAGGGTGAAGTTGCGGCTGCGGAAGATGTGCAGCGGCACGATCGGGTCGCTCGCGCGGGTCTCCACGGAGAGGAAGGCGGCGAGTGCGGCGGCGCCGCCGACCGCGAGACCGACGATGGGGGCCGAATCCCAGGCGTACTCCGTGCCGCCCCAGGTGGTGACGAGGACGATCGCCGTGATGCCGACGGTGAGGAGCGCGGCGCCGAGGAAGTCGATCCGGGTGCCCTCGGCCCGCTGCTTCTTCGGCAGGTGCAGGACGGTGGTGACCATGGCGAGGGCGACGGCGCCGAGCGGCAGGTTGATGTAGAAGGACCAGCGCCAGCCCCAGTGGTCGGTGATGGTGCCGCCGACGAGGGGGCCGCCGATCATGGCGAGGGCCATCACGCCGGCCATCATGCCCTGGTACTTGCCGCGCTCGCGGGGCGGGATCAGGTCGCCGATGATCGCCATCACGCCGACCATGAGGCCGCCCGCGCCGAGGCCCTGGACGGTGCGGAAGCCGATGAGCTGGCCCATGTCCTGGGCCATGCCGCTCAGCGCCGAGCCGATCAGGAAGATCACGATCGCGGTGAGGAAGACCCCCTTGCGGCCGAACATGTCGCCGACCTTGCCCCAGAGGGGGGTGGAGGCGGCGGTGGCGAGGGTGTAGGCGGTGACGACCCAGGAGAGGTGTTCGAGGCCGCCGAGTTCGCCGACGATCGTGGGCATCGCGGTGCCGATGATCATGTTGTCCAGCATCGCGAGGAGCATCGCGATCATCAGGGCGAGGAGGACGACGCGCACACTGCGTGGCTGCTGCTCCGACTTCCCCCGTGCTGGCTTGGTCGTGTCCTGCGTCGTCATCTCGATCCCTTACTTGCCGCCCGGCTAGTTACTACACTGAGGACGGTAGGCCGGTCACTAGCCGGGCGTCAAGTAAGTTTTCTGGAAAGTGGAGAGCAGCCATGGCCCGAGGCAACACCCGCCAGCGCATCCAGGACGTGGCCCTGCAGCTCTTCGCCGAGCAGGGGTACGAGAAGACCTCACTGCGGGAGATCGCCGAGCACCTCGACGTCACCAAGGCCGCGCTGTACTACCACTTCAAGACCAAGGAAGACATCATCATCGGCATCTTCCAGGACCTCACCCGGCCCATGGACGAGCTGATCGCCTGGGCGCGGGAGCAGCCACGCACCCTGGAGGTCAGGGAGGAGATCCTCCGCCGCTACCAGGAGGCCCTGATCGGCGCGTACCCGCTGTTCCGCTTCATGCAGGAGAACCAGGCGGCCGTCCGCGAGCTGAGCATCGGCCTGACGTTCAAGGAGCGGATGCTCGAACTGAGCGGGCTGGTCCAGGAGCCGGACTTCGCCGTCCTGGACCGGGTGCGCTGTGTGAGCGCGATCTTCACGCTGCACGCGGGGATGTTCTTCATGGACAACGTCGAGGGCGACTCCGAGGAGAAGCGCGAAGCCGTCCTCGAGGTCGCCCTCGGTCTGCTCAATCAGGCCCACGGGGCCTCGTGAGGCGTCAGATGGAGACGCCGTGGGACCGCAGGAAGGCGGCCGGGTTCACGGCGGAGCCGTAGTTCGGGGTCGTGCGGATCTCGAAGTGCAGGTGGGGGCCGGAGGAGTTGCCGGTGTTGCCCGAGAGGGCGATCTGCTGACCGGCGGCGACCTTCTGGCCGACGTGCGCCTTGATCTTCGACAGGTGGGCGTACTGCGAGTACGTGCCGTTGGCGTGCTTGACGACGATCGCGTTGCCGTACGCGGGACCGTCGCCGCCACCGTTGGGGCCGGCCTTCACGACGGTGCCGAAGCCCGCGGCCTTGACCGGGGTGCCGACCGGGACGGCGAAGTCCTGGCCGGAGTGCTTGCTGGCCCACATGGCGCCGCCCTGGTTGTAGCTGGCGGTGAGGGTGTACGCGGCGACCGGCTTGACCCAGGACGGGGCCTTCTTGGCGGCGACGACCTTCGTGGCGGCCTTCTTGACGGCGGCCTGCTTGACGGCCGTGACCTTCGCGGCCGAGGCCTTCGCTGCGGCGGCCTTCACCTGGGCGGCCACGTGGGCCTGGGTGTCGGCCTGGGCGGCGACGGCGGCGGACGCGGTGATCGCGACCGGGGCGGCGGCCTTGCCCTCGGCGGCGAAGGCGGACCCTGCTCCGGTCACCATCGTCACTCCCAGGCCCGCGGCGGCGAGAGCGACGGCGGTGGCACGGGCGGCGGGGTTCATGACGCGCTTCGACATACGGGGGAAAACCTCCGGGGATGTACGGGACCCGACGCGAACGGTGCGCTGCGCCGGGCTTGCTCATCCTTGGTAACCCGGACTCCCATCAAGCCCAAAACACCCCATCTACGACATGACGTCGTAGCGATCTCCATGGAAGTTCAGCCCTTGACGACCCGGGACCACCCCTTCGAAATCGGACATACCGACACAAGAGAACCGGTTGATCCGCCTGTCGCACCTGTCCGGAACCGCCGAAAACGCCGTGCCTCGTCCGGTTCGGGACCCTCCGGGGCCAAAGTCCCGAGGGTCCACTCCTGAACGTCCCGAATCACCACCAATGGTTGGCACTAATCCGGTTAGTACCCCTCGAAACGCCTGTGCGCCTTGTCACCAGACGCGGGCCGCGGATGGGATCTGGGTCACGCGACCGAGCCGTTCCCACGGCCCTCCCGCACTACGCTGGCCGCTTCGGGACCCACGGGGGGACACACATGGAACCGGCACTCATCGGCACGCGTCTCGCCTCGGCGGCGATCGGACCGCTCCTGAAGAAACTGCTGGTCAGCGATGGCCCCGGGGCGGGACTCACGGCCCCCGACGCCACGGTCCGGCTCTCCTCCCTCGTCTCCTTCCGCGGCGAGAGGCGCACCCTCACCGAGAAGGACGTCCGCAAGCTCGCCGGGACGCTGGTCGGACGCTCCCTCGACGGGCAGGGAGAGCCGCCGTTCCCGGCCGACGAGGCGGAGGCCGTCACGGACACCCTCGCGAAGACCCTCATCGCCCTCGGCGACCTCGACATGGACGACGTCCAGGCCGTCCGCCTCGGCCACCGCGAACTCGCCCGTCGCCTGCGCGCTACCGCCCCGGCTCCCGACGGTCTCTCCACGGACTCCGCGCTCTACCTGGACTCCATGACGGAGTGGGCCTCCCTCCACATCCTGGAGTTCTTCACCCGGCGCTCCACGTTCGTCGCCCGGAGCCTGGTGGAGCAGACCCGCGGCCAGACCGAGCTCATCGCGAAGATCGACGAGATCATCCGCCGGACCCCCCGGGTCGACGGCCGGGACGCGGACTTCGAACGGCGCTACCTGACCCACCTGGCGAAGAAGCACGGCCGCCTGACGATCTACGGCATCGACCTGCACGAGTCGCCCGACCGGTGGCCGCTGGACATGGCGTACCTGTCCCTGGAGGCGACGGGCCGGGAGCCTGTGTCCGGGGAGGCGGCTCAGGCCGTCCGGCAGCGGGACCCGGCCGCCGTCCGCGCCGACCTCGCCCTCGCCCGCCACGACAAGATCCTCCTGCGCGGCCTCGCCGGTTCCGGGAAGACGACGCTCGTGCAGTGGCTGACCCTCTCCGCGGCGACCGACCACCCGGCGGAGGGCATGGCGTACCTGCGCGACCGCGTCCCCTTCGTCCTCCCCCTGCGCACCCTCACCCGCCACGGCGAGCGGCTCCCGTCCCCCGACCGCTTCCTCTCCGCCGCCGGCTGTCCGCTCACCCCGCCCGCAGGCTGGGCCGACCGGGTCCTGGCCGCCGGCCGGGGCCTGGTCCTCGTCGACGGCATCGACGAGATCCCCGAGGCGGAGCGGTCACGTGCCCGCGACTGGCTGCGCGGCCTCCTCGACACGTACGACGGCAACCGCTGGCTGGTGACCTCGCGCCCCACCGCGGTACGCGACGACTGGCTGGCCCAGGACGGCTTCGCCGAGCTGACGCTCTCCCCCATGACCCGTACCGAGGTCTCCACCTTCGTACGACGCTGGCACCGGGCCGCCGGTGCGGACGCGGCCCCGTTCGAGCAGCCGCTCCTCGACGCCCTCCGCACCACCGAGCACGTCGCCCGGCTCGCCACCAACCCCCTGATGTGCGGCCTGATCTGCGCCCTCCACCGCGACCGGCGCGGCTACCTCCCGCAGGGCCGCAAACCGCTCTACGAGGCCGCCCTCTCCATGCTCCTCGCCCGGCGCGACCGTGAGCGGGACATCGGAACGCCGTACGGAATCACCCTCCACGAGGCCCCGCAGATCCAGCTGATCCAGCGACTCGCGTACTGGCTGACGGTCAACGGCCGGACCCAGCTGGACCGCGCCCACGCGGAGTCGATCGTCACCGAGGCCCTCCCGGCGGTCCAGGAGGCGGCGGCGCACGCCCCCGGCGCGGTCTTCACCCACCTCCTCCACCGCAGCGGCCTCCTGCGCGAGCCGACGACGGACACGGTCGAGTTCGTCCACCGCACCTTCCAGGACTACCTGGCCGCCAAGGCCCTGGTGGACCGCTGGGACATCGGCGTCCTGGTCCGGCACGCGACCGACGACCAGTGGGAGGACGTCATCCGCATGGCCGTCGGCCACGCCCGCCCGCGCGAATGCGCCGAGATCCTCCGCGAACTCCTCGCCGCGGCCGCCGCCCAGGACCGGCGCGCACGACTGCGCCTCGTGACGCTGGCGGCGACGGCCCTGGACCATGCGACGGAGGTGGCGCCGGAGGTACGGGACGAGGTACGGGCCCGCGCGGCGGAGGTGATCCCCCCGCGCACCCCGGACGAGGCACGGGAACTGGCCGCGGTGGGCCGGCTGGTCCTCGACCTGTTGCCCGGACCGGAGGGGCTGACCGACGGGGAGGCGGAGACGACGGTGATCGCCGCCAGCCACATCACCGTCGACGCCGCCATCCCCTACCTGTCCCGCTTCGCCGCCCACCCGGCGCTGGCCGTCAGGGCCCAGCTCGTCTGGGCGTGGCAGCGCTTCGAGGCCCGCCCGTACGCCGAGGCGGTCATCGCCGGTCTGGACCCCGCCGATCTGCGTCTCCTCCTGGACGACGACGAGCGGGCGGCGGAGGTCCTCCGTCTCGGCCTCACCCCGGAGGCACTGGAGATCGGCGCGGGCGTCTCGTACCCCCAGCTCTCGGCCCTGGTCGCCCGGTGCGACCTGCGACAGCTGATCCTCACCCGCGGGGACGAGGACCCGGCGCTGCCCCCGCTGGGCCCGCTCACCGGCCTGACCGCCGTGTCCGTCGAAGGCGTCCGTCTCACCGCGGACTCCTGGCGGGAACTGGCCGCGCTGCCCCGCCTCGCGTCCCTCGTCATCGAGGCCGACTCCATGGACTCACGCCCGGCCGACGTCGTCCTTCCGGCGGTCGGCACCCTGCGCCTCCTCCCGGCCACGGGAACCAACGGCTCCCGTTCCCTGGAACCGGTCGCAGCGGCGTTCCCCGCCCTCCGGCAGATCACCGCCCGCGGCCTCAGCCTCCTGGGGGCCGAGCACCTCCCGGCGCACGTCCGGATCGTCTTCTCCTGACACGGCGAAGGGGCGGCCCCGGAACCATCGGTTCC
>NZ_JBHXSA010000059.1:0-5519 GCF_042716475.1 Streptomyces sp. NPDC058671
TCGCCAGCACCCCCACCCGGGGCCACACCCGACGCCCCGGGCCCCCGGGACCGCCCGCACAACCCCCGGCCGGGGGGCGCCCGCCCGGACCACCGGGCGGGCGCCCGCCGTTCCGCAACCGTCCGCAGGTCCGGGCGCCAGCCTGCCTGCTCACTCGTCACGGTGGACCCGGCCGCGACGTCCCCAGACCGTGGCCCCGCGCTGCGGCAGCGTGAACCCCATGCACCCCCGCCACATCCTCCTCGCCGTCCTCGCCGCGCTCCTCACCACCGGATGCGTGGCAGTCCCCCACGCCCCCACCCCTGACGCTCCGCCCCGGCCCGCCGCGCTCGCGCCCGCTGCCGACCGCCCGCCAGGACCGCTCCCGACACGGACGTGGGCCGACCCCACCCCGGCCGCACCCCGCGAATCCCTGGCCACCACCGACCCCCGCCCCACCCCGCCGAAAGCCACCCCCGCCCCCGCCGCACCGGCCGCCGCGCGCCCGGCCGTACGCCCCGGCGACGCCAAGCCCGCCCACCAGACCGCACCGACGACGACGAAGCGGCCCGCGACCGCGAAGACGACGAAGCGGCCCGCGAGCACGAAGAGCACGAAGAGGAAGTCCACCAAGGCTCCCGCCAGGACGGCTCCCAAGCCCCGCCAGAGCCCGAAGAAGACCACCCCGCGCCGGCAGCCGACGACGCGGCAGGCCCCGCAGATGCGCGACCTCTGCCGCCAGGCCCAGACAATCCAGGCCCCCATGGGCGCACCGGAGTGGTGCCGGAAGATGTACGGCCGCTGACCTGGCTTTGTTCACGAGTTTGGGTTCTGGCTCAGCTTTCGTGCAGCGGCCACGGTGAGTGACGGCTGAGCGTCTCCGGGCGGTATGCGAAGTCGCCCGAAAATGGACGGTGGTCAGTACAGCTGGGCTGACAGTCCGGGCCGTGGAAGACGTTGCACTCCAGCTGAAGGAGCTGTTGTTCCCGGCGATCGCGGACATCGCGGTGCGGTCGGTGGACGTGAATATCGAGAACGTGCGCCTTGACGCGCAGTGCACCACGGCCGGCGCCGCCTGCCCGGGATGCGGAGTCTGCTCGACCCGGGTTCACAGCTCCTACCTGCGGTTTCTCGCTGATGTCCCGAGCGCCGGACGAAGCGTCGTACTCCAACTGCGAGTCCGGCGATTCCGGTGCGGGAACACCAAGTGCCCACGTCGGACGTTCGTGGAGCAGATATCCGGGCTCACCCGCAGACACGGCCAGCGCACCGAACGACTGCGTTCCATCCTGACCGCAGTCGGCCTCGCCCTGGCCGGTCGAGCCGGCGCCCGCCTGGCTGCCGTGCTTGGCATGTCCATCAGCCGGAGCACGGTCTTGCGCCTGGTCGAGACGCTGCCCGAGCCGGAGGTGCCGATGCCTCGGGTGGTCGGCGTTGATGAGTACGCCACCCGTAAGGGCCGCCGCTACGGCACTGTCCTGGTGGACGTCGAGACCCGTCGTCCGATCGATCTCCTGCCTGATCGAGAGGCATCAAGCCTGGCCGCCTGGCTCGCACAGCGGCCAGGGATCGAGGTCGTCTGCCGGGACCGCGCGCCGTTCTTCGCGGAAGGCGCCACCGCCGGGGCACCCCAGGCGACGCAGGTCGCGGACCGTTGGCACTTATGGCACAACCTGGGGGAAGCCGCTGAGCGGGCGGTGGCCCGCCACCGCCAGTGCCTTCGGGTTCTGGTCCCCGACCCCGTGGCGAAGGCCGACGAACCGGCGCCGCCCGAGGAGAAGGCGGACTCGCCATGGCGGAGCGAGCGGTTCGCCAACCGCGTCCGAGCCCGACATGCCACGGTCCACGCGCTGCTGGAAGCCGGCCACAGCCGCCGATCCATCGGGCGTCAGCTCCAGATGACCCACCGCACCGTCAAGAGCCTCGCCGACGCTGCGAAGCCGGAAGACCTCTTCCGCGGCCAGTGGCAGCACAACCGGACCTCCGTCCTCGACGAGTACAAGCCCTACCTGGACCAACGCTGGGACGAGGGCTGCACCAACGCCTGGAAGCTCTGGGAGGAGATCGTTCCCTTGGGCTATCGCGGCAGCTACGGCCGGGTCAGCGCCTACCTGCGAGAAAAGCGCACCTCGCCACGGCCCGTCACCGCGCAACCGCCGGCACCCCGCGTGGTGACGCGATGGATCCTGAGCCGACCCGAGACGCTGACCGAGATCGAACAGCTCCGGCTCAAGGCCGTCCTGGCCAACTGCCCCGAACTCGATGCCCTGACCGGTCACGTCCGGTCCTTCGCCCACATGCTCACCGAACGCCAGGGTGAACGACTCCCTCAGTGGCTCGACGCCGTCCGCCAGGACGACCTGCCCAGCCTCCACACTCTCGCGGCCGGCATCGACCGGGACCGCGACGCCGTCATCGCCGGCCTGACGCTGCCCTGGAACTCCGGGGTCGTCGAAGGCCACGTGAACCGGATCAAGATGCTCAAGCGCCAGATGTTCGGCCGCGCAGGCTTCGGCCTTCTTCGCAAACGGGTCCTGCTCGCCCCGTAGTCGTGTTGTCAGTGCCTGATGCAAGGATCCGGACGACCATAACCAAGGAGATCAGCATGGGTACCTGGGATACCGGTCCCTTCGACAACGACACAGCCGCAGACTTCGCCAACGCGCTCGACGAAGCCGAGCCCGAGGCACGTGAAGCCCTGATCCGAGGCGTCCTCATACGGACTATCGACGCCACCGGCTACCTCGCGGAAGCGGAAGAGGCGGTGGCCGCCGCCGCCTTGATCGCGGCGCAATGCCCGGGAGGCGAACCCGTCGACATGTCCTACGGCCCGGAAACACCGATGCCCGTGTTCCCTTCCGACCTTCGGGCTCTCGCCGACGAAGCCCTCGCCCGCATCGCCAGCGACGAGGATGGGCCGGCCTCAAACTGGGTCGACCCGGAGGACTGGAAGCAGTGGCGAGCCATACTCACGCGCCTTCGCGCAGTGCTTGCCCCGCCACCCCCTTCCATTGCTCTCTTCGACATCCGGCCGTAACGGAGCGTCACTCAGCACGGAAGTTGAGCCAGAACCGAGAATGGGGCAGCAGATGTTCACCACTTCGGGAGGTGCCGCAGCACACCGAGAATTGAGCACCGAGTGAGTCGCTTGCCGTAGTCCGAGGCGGCGGCTGCCACTTGCCCGCGCTGTGTTGATATTCCACGACGGTGGCCGGTGCCGTTCCCGCAGCGGATCAGAAAATATGTTGGTCGGCTGCCGGTCAGCTGTGAAGATGCGTCTGTTGGCCAGCCGGAGGAAGTTTGTTCGTTTTCGTGTGTGCGGGATGCGGTGTCGAGTTGACCATCCCGCTGTCCCAGGTCTCACTGCCGGTCCACGCCCGTCAAAAGTACGGGAACGGAGCCCAGCTTCCGGTGCTCATGGAGTCAGGGACGTTTGCCGTGGACCCGGATCCCTGGGGAGGGCCGTGGCGGCTGTGGGACGAGATCGATCCGAGCGAGGCTGAGGCACGCGGCATCTACGCGCCGGTCTACGCCCTGTCCGACGGCACGCCCGGGGCGAGTGTCATCGCGCCCGGTGATATCCGTGGAACCCGGCTGATTCCTGAGAAACGTGGCGGTGCCTGCTGTGGCCTCGACGGGGCCGAAGGGCCCAACATGGCCTGCGAGGCATGCGACCTCCCCGTGGCGACCAGGGTCGACGACTGCTCGCTCTGGCAGATGGTGAGACTCGGCCCGGACGTCGTGCACCGCGTCCCCGTTGACGGTATCCACACTGCGCCCCTCTCCTGGGCGGAGCTGGCAGAGAAGGGGGAGAAAACGCCCCCGTTCGAGCCGATCGCCACGTGGGGAGGACGGCTGGGGCCGAACCACTACTGGTCGTGGAGTCCGCAGTGGGAAGCGGCAGCCGGCCAGGCGCTCGCCCACCTGCTGATCGCCTCCCAGGGACAGCCGGTGAAGGTCCCGGATGGCCTGACCGCGGACGTGTTCCAACGCACGCTCGACGCCTTGCTGCCGGCAGGCACTCTGAAGCGGCGCGCCGTCCTGGCCGGACCGGGACAGCCCTCCCCGGACGCGGACGTCGACATCCTCCTCGTCCCCGTCCATCCCCAGACGGGCCGGACCTGGACCCCTGCTGACCTGACTGCACCGGCATACCTGGTGCCCCTGCCGCTGGGGGTGTGGCTGTGGCTGGTCTCTCCCGAACGGAACTTGCCGATTCCCACGTCGGGCCGCATAGCCCAAGACGTCCTCCGCGACGACCCGCTCCCGTTGCTCCCCAACCACCTGTTCCGGGCCGACCGGGGAACGTTCCAACACACCTTGGTCCGGCTACCAGCCGTGCGCAGTCCGTGGCTGCACACGATCCTCGAGAACCTCACGCAGAGCACCTCGGCTGGCCTCTTCTAGCCGTCCGGCAATCGAACAGCACCAGACTCCTCCCAAAGTGGTTGATGCGCGACGTGTGAGTTGCAGTGGACGGTGGCAGCGTTCTGCACGGGGTCAGGGTGGCATTGCTCCTGGTGGCAGGGTTGGGTGGGTTGTGGGGGTGTCGTTTTTTGGTGATGGCTGGTGTCGTTTTCCAGTGAAGGTTCGCTGTCGCTCGTGTAGGCGTACGAGGACGGCCTGTGCGGTCTCTGCTACTGAGAGGCGTTTGAGATCTGGCATGGGACGATCGGTCGGTGACTCGACTCGTGAACCGTGACCGCTCTCTTCAGGAGCTTGAGCGCGACCGCTGGTCGGCCTTGTCGGGTGGGGGAACCCGGTTGATGGCGATGGTGCGTGAGCTTCGGCGCAAGCCGCTCGGTGGCCTGACGGTCGAAGACGTGCGGCTGCTGATCAGGCAAGACGTGGGCCTTGCCTATCTCCTGCCCCTGGCGGTGGAGGTCCTCCGGGTCGACCCCCTGGCGGAAGGCGACATGTACGAGAGCGATCTGCTGGCTGCCGTGCTCACCAGGAGTGCGGAGTGCTGGAGTGAGTCTCCCGAGCTTGGGCGGGAGGTCCGCCTGATCGTCTCGGAGTTGGCGGAGGTACCGCCCGTCCTGAAGCGCGAGGTTGATGGGTTCTTGGCTCCGGACGAGCGGTCGTGGGCCAGGGCGCAGCACGGCCCCGGGTGAGCAGGCGGGCCATGATGCCGATCATGGCCCAGCGAATCATCGTCTCGGAGTGGGCTGGGCTGGTCTAGATTCGCGGTGACTGGCCATCCGCAGTCGTTCCTCTCGGAATTGGGAAGGTTCCCGGGTGGTTTTGGGTGTCTCGCTTTTCCGCCAAAGCTACATGCTGCTTCAGTGTGATGCACGCGGCACACTGAAGCCCACACAAACGCAGACCCCCGCCCTCACAGCCAGCCCGGGCCCGCATCAGCGGGCCCCAAGGGACTGGAGGCGCAGCCGGAAGGACCATTGAGGCGGGGGAGCGCAGCGGACCCGCCGGCCCCAGGTTGAAGCGAAGCGGAAACCCGGGGCATCGGGGCGAAGCCCCGTAGCCCTGGGAGCGCAGCGGACAGGGCGTCACCTCCGGTGCACAGCACCGGAGGTGAGTGG
>NZ_JBHXSA010000060.1:0-1870 GCF_042716475.1 Streptomyces sp. NPDC058671
GTTCGTTACTTCAGAACTAACACAGTGGACGCGAGCAACTGAGGACAAGCCCTCGGCCTATTAGTACCGGTCAGCTCCACCCATTACTGGGCTTCCACATCCGGCCTATCAACCCAGTCGTCTACTGGGAGCCTTACCCTCTCAAGGAGGTGGGAATACTCATCTCGAAGCAGGCTTCCCGCTTAGATGCTTTCAGCGGTTATCCCTCCCGAACGTAGCCAACCAGCCATGCCCTTGGCAGGACAACTGGCACACCAGAGGTTCGTCCGTCCCGGTCCTCTCGTACTAGGGACAGCCCTTCTCAATATTCCTGCGCGCGCAGCGGATAGGGACCGAACTGTCTCACGACGTTCTAAACCCAGCTCGCGTACCGCTTTAATGGGCGAACAGCCCAACCCTTGGGACCGACTCCAGCCCCAGGATGCGACGAGCCGACATCGAGGTGCCAAACCATCCCGTCGATATGGACTCTTGGGGAAGATCAGCCTGTTATCCCCGGGGTACCTTTTATCCGTTGAGCGACGGCGCTTCCACAAGCCACCGCCGGATCACTAGTCCCGACTTTCGTCCCTGCTCGACCCGTCGGTCTCACAGTCAAGCTCCCTTGTGCACTTACACTCAACACCTGATTGCCAACCAGGCTGAGGGAACCTTTGGGCGCCTCCGTTACCCTTTGGGAGGCAACCGCCCCAGTTAAACTACCCATCAGACACTGTCCCTGATCCGGATCACGGACCGAGGTTAGACATCCAGCACGACCAGAGTGGTATTTCAACGGCGACTCCACCATGACTGGCGTCACAGCTTCAAAGTCTCCCACCTATCCTACACAAGCCGAACCGAACACCAATATCAAACTGTAGTAAAGGTCCCGGGGTCTTTCCGTCCTGCTGCGCGAAACGAGCATCTTTACTCGTAGTGCAATTTCACCGGGCCTATGGTTGAGACAGTCGAGAAGTCGTTACGCCATTCGTGCAGGTCGGAACTTACCCGACAAGGAATTTCGCTACCTTAGGATGGTTATAGTTACCACCGCCGTTTACTGGCGCTTAAGTTCTCAGCTTCGCAACCCCGAAAGGTCACTAACCGGTCCCCTTAACGTTCCAGCACCGGGCAGGCGTCAGTCCGTATACATCGCCTTACGGCTTCGCACGGACCTGTGTTTTTAGTAAACAGTCGCTTCTCGCTGGTCTCTGCGGCCACCCCCAGCTCAGAGTGCAAGACTCATCACCAGACGTGGCCCCCCTTCTCCCGAAGTTACGGGGGCATTTTGCCGAGTTCCTTAACCATAGTTCACCCGAACGCCTCGGTATTCTCTACCTGACCACCTGAGTCGGTTTAGGGTACGGGCCGCCATGAAACTCGCTAGAGGCTTTTCTCGACAGCATAGGATCATCCACTTCACCACAATCGGCTCGGCATCAGGTCTCAGCCTTAATGTGTGACGGATTTGCCTATCACACGGCCTACACCCTTACCCCGGGACTACCACCGCCCGGGCTGGACTACCTTCCTGCGTCACCCCATCGCTTACCTACTACCACCTTGGATCGACGGCTCCACCACTTTCCATTCCCCGAAGGGTCCGGAACGGCTTCACGGCCTTAGCATCAATGGATTCGATACTGGGCGTTTCAAAGCGGGTACCGGAATATCAACCGGTTGTCCATCGACTACGCCTGTCGGCCTCGCCTTAGGTCCCGACTTACCCTGGGCAGATCAGCTTGACCCAGGAACCCTTAGTCAATCGGCGCACACGTTTCTCACGTGTGTATCGCTACTCATGCCTGCATTCTCACTCGTGAACCGTCCACAACTCGCTTCCGCGGCTGCTTCACCCGGCACACGACGCTCCCCTACCCATCCATAC
>NZ_JBHXSA010000060.1:1964-3383 GCF_042716475.1 Streptomyces sp. NPDC058671
CAATGACACGACTTCGGCGGTACGCTTGAGCCCCGCTACATTGTCGGCGCGGAATCACTTGACCAGTGAGCTATTACGCACTCTTTCAAGGGTGGCTGCTTCTAAGCCAACCTCCTGGTTGTCTCTGCGACTCCACATCCTTTCCCACTTAGCGTACGCTTAGGGGCCTTAGTCGATGCTCTGGGCTGTTTCCCTCTCGACCATGGAGCTTATCCCCCACAGTCTCACTGCCGTGCTCTCACTTACCGGCATTCGGAGTTTGGCTAAGGTCAGTAACCCGGTAGGGCCCATCGCCTATCCAGTGCTCTACCTCCGGCAAGAAACACACGACGCTGCACCTAAATGCATTTCGGGGAGAACCAGCTATCACGGAGTTTGATTGGCCTTTCACCCCTAACCACAGGTCATCCCCCAGGTTTTCAACCCTGGTGGGTTCGGTCCTCCACGAAGTCTTACCTCCGCTTCAACCTGCCCATGGCTAGATCACTCCGCTTCGGGTCTTGAGCGCGCTACTGAATCGCCCTGTTCGGACTCGCTTTCGCTACGGCTTCCCCACACGGGTTAACCTCGCAACACACCGCAAACTCGCAGGCTCATTCTTCAAAAGGCACGCAGTCACGACCCACCGAGTAAACTCGATGAGCGACGCTCCCACGGCTTGTAGGCACACGGTTTCAGGTACTATTTCACTCCGCTCCCGCGGTACTTTTCACCATTCCCTCACGGTACTATCCGCTATCGGTCACCAGGGAATATTTAGGCTTAGCGGGTGGTCCCGCCAGATTCACACGGGATTTCTCGGGCCCCGTGCTACTTGGGTGTCTCTCAAACGAGCCGTTGATGTTTCAGCTACGGGGGTCTTACCCTCTACGCCGGACCTTTCGCATGTCCTTCGCCTACATCAACGGTTTCTGACTCGCCTCACAGCCGGCAGACTGTGAAAGAGAGATCCCACAACCCCGCATGCGCAACCCCTGCCGGGTATCACACGCATACGGTTTGGCCTCATCCGGTTTCGCTCGCCACTACTCCCGGAATCACGGTTGTTTTCTCTTCCTGAGGGTACTGAGATGTTTCACTTCCCCTCGTTCCCTCCACATGCCCTATGTGTTCAGGCATGGGTGACAGCCCATGACGACTGCCGGGTTTCCCCATTCGGAAACCCCCGGATCAAAGCCTGGTTGACGGCTCCCCGGGGACTATCGTGGCCTCCCACGTCCTTCATCGGTTCCTGGTGCCAAGGCATCCACCGTGCGCCCTTAAAAACTTGGCCACAGATGCTCGCGTCCACTGTGTAGTTCTCAAGCAACGACCAGCCACCCATCACCCCACCCGACAAGCAGATGAGTTCACTGGGGCCGGCATCGCGAAGATACAACCTTACGGCCGTACCCTCAGATACCCAACAACGTGCCAAGG
>NZ_JBHXSA010000061.1:0-2883 GCF_042716475.1 Streptomyces sp. NPDC058671
TCCCTGGACACCTCACGAACCACCGGCTGAGCACCTCGCCAGCTCGGCAGGCAGCTCCGCACTCGCATCCGAGATCTTTGCGGGACATCCCTTAGCGCAACAGGTGTGGTGCTATCGCTGGTTTGAGTGATGAAGGCTGGCGGGACCGTCCACTGCCAGGCTGCTTCAGCTAGGAGCATTCCGATGGCTTCATGCACGGCGGGGCAGGTCCTCACCCCCGCTGTACTCATCGGGGCCAGGACAGACCCCGGTGCGAGTGAGCACCTGCTGCTAATTGGGGGAACCGGGCTTGTGTTCCCGGGTGCTTGCAGCGAGTCCTCGGCCAATCTGATGGTGTGAGCACCATCAGAAGCGAGCCATCTGCTGGCGGAAGTAGCGGTGCGCCAGCACGCATCGCTCTGTCACTATCAGGGGGTGGCTACAGGGCCACGATCTTCGCGGCAGGCGCGATGCTTGCCGTGGCCGACTCTTCACTGCGAACCTGCGTGACTTCCGTGAGTTCGGTGTCTGGCGGCAGCATCGCGTCGGCAGTCACAGTTGGGGGGTTCGCGGAGCCCAGCGATGAAGACCCCGATCCCATGGGGCGACGCGTCCGCCTTCTGGCTGGTCTCGTACAGACCCAGGAGATTCCCACTGAAAACCTAATTAGCCTCGCGAAGAAGGTCCCTCAGGGGCTCACAGTCATGCTGTTGGTGGCCTTCGTGTATCCCGGGTGGCGCACTCCCCCCGAGCCGCAATTCGCCGTATTTGGCCTGTTGATGCTCTTTGCAATCATTTGGTGCACCAGATACGGGACCACTTCGCTCAACGCATTTTCTGCCAGCTGGTACGCCGTGCAGCGGGCAGTCGAGACACTCCTATGGCATGCACGTGGCGCTTCAGGCTCAAGTCACGGTACTACGCTAGCTGAAATTGCGGCGGACGAGGAGACGCGGAGGATTTTCTGCGCGACTGACCTCAGCACGGGGTCCCACGTGTATTTCACGCCGGGTCGCGTACTCACTCCAACTGAGGTAGGTCGGGACCCGAACGTCTTTGTCGCAGACGTAGTCGCAGCTTCTGCTTGCTTTCCCGGCTTCCGGCCGGTTGTGTTTCAGCGTGCCGAGCTGGGACTCTCCGACGGCACCCCGCCCGATCAGCCTAGGCGTCACCATGTAGGACGGCGCTGGTTGGTGGGGTTCGGGGCTGCGATCGGGCTCTCAACAGCAGCGGCTGGCGTGATTCTGCGCATTTTCGGTCCTCTCGACGCGGGCTGGGCCGGCTTGTTCCTGGCGGCGCTCCTGCTCGTGTACGGCGGCGCTGTGGCGATGTTCTGTGCCCGGGCTCTGTGGATCCGCGGCGACCTCACCCTCGTTGACGGCGGTGTCTGCGACAACCTGGGGCCTGCCTTCGCCCTCCTCTCGAAGGATGACCGCTATCCACAGCTACCCAAGCTCGCCGGAGCGGACGTTCCGGGGTTGATGCTGGTGGTTGACGCGTCGAAGCCGTTCGCCTTGCTCAACAAGGGCTGGCGCGGCTTGGGTGAGCTGATCCCGCTGCGTGTACGGGGCGCTCAGCGGTCGGTACTCAAATTGCTGGGAAATGCGAACTCCATGGCCCGCAAACACGTCATCGCACTGCTCCTTAGTGCTGAGGGGCCGACAGTCGGTGCCATCGTTTCCATTGGGGATATCCCTGAACCGGACGGGGGACTGGATTGGCTGGCTATGGTCGAGCAAGTGAAGAAGATTCCGACGACCTTGGACGCCCTAAATGCCGATTCTGTTGGCGTTTTGTTGATGCAGTCATATCGACTCACGCAGTCCGTGCTCAGTGCATATGGGGTGGCGTCAATCAGGCGGCGCTCTGCTGAAGAAATCTGCGCTCTGGCCGAGTCATCTGCCGCTAAGGAGATGGTCAAGGTTCTCGCGAAGCCGAGAGGTCCATACGCTCGCCTGTATGCGCGTGTTCGTCTGATCTCTTTCACTGTAACAGCCATCCTCTCGGGCGCAGTTTCTTATGTAATTCTGTTTCGGGTTTTCGGAAACCTTTGGTAGCAGCAGAGGGCGGCTGCCCGACCTTGGATTTCGTTGATGACCGCGCGATCCGCTTCGAAGCAGTTGCCGACCGCCTCCGAGCTCGGTTCGGGCAAGCCGCAGTAATCCAGCTACAGCACTGCTTCGGTAAAGGCCGAAGTGGGATCATGGAGCGCACTGCCCCGCTGATGGGTAAGGGGTACCCGGGAACCTTGAAGAGCGGGTCAACCGCGTGTTCAACCCCGACGTCTCCGTTCCTGGCCCGTGCCGCATCCAGTTCCTCCGTCCGTTCGCCGAGCTCGCCCCGCTTGTCGGCGAGGTCCTGTTCGAACAGGGCGATGTTGCTCGTGATTCTGAAGCTGTCCTTCCTTGGTGATTCGACCCTCCCCGCAGTCGGGGGCGGCCTCGATGAGTTCCTGGCACCGTTGTCCGCGACGTCGGAAGTCCGGTTCGATGTCCGTGTCGCGGTCTTTGAGGCCGTCCTCAACGCACTGCTGCATGCGGGCAGCGAAGGTGAGGTCGCCGCGACGCTGGAGCTCACGGTGGACGGTGACTGGATCGTGGCAACGGTCACCGACAACGGTCCCGGATTCGATCCTGGGGCCGTCCCCGCCCCCCCCGCACTGGCGGCAGTCTGCGTCGTCCCCACGGCCGGGGCCTCTTCCTGATGCGCCAGCTCATGGACAGTGTCGACTTCATCTTTCCCGAAAGCGGCGGGACCCGCGTCATTCTCCGCCGCGCCCTTCACCCTCACGGTCCGACACAACGTCGGTCGCCTTAGACCGTGTCCTATGTGGTGAGGCGGATGAGTCGTTTGTAGCAGCAGATGGCTGCGGCGAGGCCAAGAAAGGCCAGGTAGTTGCGTGGA
>NZ_JBHXSA010000062.1:0-1996 GCF_042716475.1 Streptomyces sp. NPDC058671
AGGTGATCGCCCTGGTTCCTGCGGCACAGCACAGCAAAAAAGCCCACGCCGAGGGCATGGGCAAAGGGAGGATCCGAACCACGACAGCTAACGGGAACGGTACACGTCCGTACTTGCTGTGACCACAGGAAACGCCTGATGCCCAGGGGCAGATGACCGTCAGGACGTAGAAGGCGCGGCGCGGGCCAACGGTTCGAGGTCGCCGTAAAAGGCAGCGTGCAGGGCGGCGGCCAGTTCCCGGGCCCGTCCCTCGCCGTCCACGTCGTACAGCACGACGTAGACCGGGTCGGCGAACGAGTCGGGGCGGATCTGCCGGGAGCCGATCAGGTGGCTGACGGCTTCGCGGACGGCGTCATACACCGGGGTGTCGAGGGTGCGCTGTGGTGCGGTGCGCGCGTCGGTCTTCACCGTCCACCGCGGCCCCTGGCGCTCGATGGCGACGAACACGGCCCGCTGCTCCTTGGCCGCGCTGTATGGGGTGGTGAAGGCGTCCATGCCCGTCGCGTCCGGGACCAGATCGGCGGGACAGGGGATCGGCAGCGGCTGCATGAGCAACATCCTCCTTCCCAAGTAACGGTGCGCTTCGCGTTGACTCGGAGCGTGTCCTCACACGGGGCGGGGCGTTGGGTTCTGTGACACATCCGCCGGTTCTGACGCCCCACGTCGGGTCCGGCACGGTCCGCGGCCCCGATTGCACGCTCTGGCGTCGGGGCCGCGTCAACCGCCCATCGGCTCCCCTTCCCGCGGTCGTGCGACCGAAGGCCCTGGTCTCCCTCGGGACCAGGGCCTTCGTGCTGCCAGGCACCCTCCAGTGCGCGCCCGAGGGGGCGGCCGGACCGGGGGGCCCAACCACGGTGTTCCGGCCCGGCAGCCCAGAACCACAGGCGACAAGGGCGCCTGTGGTTCCTTGCAGGTGCGGGAGGGCGGTCGGCCCCGCACTACATGGTCAGCGTCCGGGCCAGGGAGCGCGGCCGGCGAGGACCGCCCACTCCTCGTCCGGACGGCCCGGCACGAGACGGCCATCGCTCTCCCACTGCCGGGCCAGCTCGGTGAAGATCGGCTCCAAGCCGGGACGGGGAACCGCTTCCCCACTCCCCCGCTGGACACCGATGACAGGGGCAGGCCGCATCGTCACGGACGTGATGGTCAAAGGGGGTTAACGCCGCCCGGTGCGGTGGGGTCACCCGTCACGGCGGACAGCCTGGCTGAGAGCAATGCGGGCAGTGCCCTCGTCAAGCAGAACGCGAAGCCGTGGAAAGTCGTTACCGTCACCTCGTCGGAGGTGAACTGGCGCCCTTCGGGGACACGGCGACAACGACCCGGGTCCTGCGACCGGCACGGGATCAAAGAACATGTGGCGGCGCTGCTTAGGGTTCGCCTGGCCGGGCGGTTGGGCTGTGCGGTTCGTTGGCGGTCAGCGGGACCCGGTCACCGCCAGGGCGCCATCGTCATCACGCCGGATCTCTCGGAGGGTCACCTCCGGTGAGGGAGAGCAGCTGGCTTCGACGTACAGGGTGCCACCGAGATCCACCACACCGGGCATCCGACACAGCGGGTTCCGTCGTCGGCCGACCTGGCAGCGCCTGCACACAGCGGCGAACGGGTGCACCCCGGGCAGCGGGCGCGGCTGGATCCGGGCAGCGGGGAAGCGATGGACGGTGACGCCGGAACGGGCCGGCCACCGCGAGAGAGGAACCACTCATGGAGCAGTCCGAGCTGGAGAACAAGGTTCAGCAGTTGGAGACAGGTCTGGCCGTCCAGGAGGCGGCCATGGCCGGAGCGCAGGCCACCCAGGCCGCAGCGCAGGCGGGGATGACTTCCACCTTCACCGCGACGCAGACCGGGACGTGGGCGGTGATGGCCACCGGCAGTGTCGCGCTGCTGGTCGGGATCTTCCTCGGCATGGCCATCGCCAAGGACTGACCGGCCGGCCCCGGCCTACCGGGAGCCGCCGCCCCTGTACACAGCGAACGCGTCTGCCGGGCAGCCTGGAGGC
>NZ_JBHXSA010000063.1:0-1846 GCF_042716475.1 Streptomyces sp. NPDC058671
GTTCCGGTTTATTCCAGAGGCTGTCTGTTTTTAAAAGCTGCGTTGCCCTTGCTTTTATCACCAGAACAGCACCGGCAACGGTGCCATTACACCCCTGAACATTTCCCTCCAGGGAATGTGGGGGTGTGCTGTCAGTCCCCGAAAATCAATAGCGGGTTGGACAGTGACGATGGTGATCCATCGATCCCATTCCACCCTAGAAGCTCCTGATAGCCCATTAGCGAGCCGATTAAGGTCGTTTGACATGGTTGGCCGGCTTTTTGGCCAAGCGTGTCAAATGGCCCAACAACGAACGCAGTGAGGCGTTAGGCTCGATTGCAGCACATAGATCCGACGGAGCTACCGCATTTACAGGACGCCAGCCCATTCGGGCGATGGCTTTCCCCAGTGCTCTCGCTCTGTTGATCTCATGGTTTGCCGTCGTCCTACGGCCTAGGCCACCCACTCAATCACCATAACGAGGCTTGTGGAACCTGCTTCGCGTTGCGGTAGATCCGTCCTATCCGAATGCAATCTAACGGGCTGAAAATGCCCTTATTTTTGATTGCTATAACGAAGGTCAAAAGAGGGTAATACAAGATATAAGATACTGGGAACCACGTATTCCGTGGCTTTCAGCCAATTTTTATACTCTGTGGAGGTAAGTTTTATACTCTGTGGAGGTAAGTTTTATACTCTGTGGGGGTATGAAATGAGTGTAAAAAAAAGTATACCCTCGCTATTTCAAGGCTCTAAATTGTACTTTTTTAAAAGTAAGTTCGTTACCGTGTGGGGGTATGCTTTGTACTCTTTTAAGGGTATTGACAATACTTTTAAAATGGTATATACTGGGAATAAGCAACTATTTATAGGAACATATTATGTCTTCTAAAAGACCTACAAAAAACCATATATACACACATGAAACACATGCAGTAAATAACGAAACCGGCGAAGTTATTTCATCATCAAAAGAAACTATTATTCAGTTTCCTGCTGAACCTGAATATATAAAGCTTTATTTAGACGATATTAATCGCCTCTACGATCTTCCAAACAACTCCATCTTATACGAGCTTATGAAGCGTATGGACTATGATGGGTTGATTAATATAAGCAAATACGGCAAAGACATGATTTGTGAAAAGCTTAATTTAAAACCACAGACCTTTGCAAATTATCTTGGAAAATTAAAAGATAAGGACATTATTCTCCCTGTCGGTCGTGGCACATTTATGCCGAATCCAAACCTTTTTGGCAAAGGCACATGGAAAGACATTTATAATCGTAGAAAAACATACGAAAGCATTAAAATGAACATCATTTATAAAGCAGATGGTTCAAAAACAGTTCAAACCGAGTTCAATCTAGATGAATAATGTTGTAAGTAAAATAATTAAGAGCCTTACGGCTCTTTTTTCTGGTGTGCTTTGCACTTTTAAAGCTTGAACTTGCCGCTTCGTCCCTTCAATTCATCATTAAGAGACTTCATTTTTACCGCATTTTCTTGTGTTTCTTTAAGTAGTGGTAGTAAATCACCACCACCAGAATCGGCGTTAAAATATGCTGCAACTTTGTTGCACAACTTCAATGATGAATTATAAAAATCTGGAAAAGAATTCCTAAGTTGTTGGTGTAAGTTTTTAAAAATAGGTCTTTCATTAAGCATATTTTAAACATTGTCATACATGCTTTTTATGTCTTTTCTTACTTCTTTTTCGAGTTCGACACGTTCGATTAAACTATCATAAGCAGCACCATTTTCATTAAAATCAGCAACAATAGCATCGACCCTCGAGGCAACCTCCTCCAGAAGCTCCTCATTGAACTGTAAGGCACGATCTAGGTGGGTTTGACGGTCTACCAG
>NZ_JBHXSA010000064.1:0-1629 GCF_042716475.1 Streptomyces sp. NPDC058671
GACGAGCTGGTGGGCTGCTTCATGAACACCCTGGTCCTGCGGACCGACGTGTCCGGAGACCCGGCCTTCCGTGAACTCCTCGACCGCGCCCGCGAGACCTCCCTGTCGGCCTACGCCCACCAGGACGTGCCCTTCGAGCGGCTGGTCGAAGTCCTCGACCCGGTGCGGTCCATGGGCCGCAACCCCCTCTTCCAGGTCATGCTGGTGCTCCAGAACAACGAACACGCACACCTGCAACTCCCGGGTGTCCGAGCAGAGTTCGCACCGCCGGCCGTCGACTCGGTCAAGTTCGACCTGAACTTCTTCGTCATCGAGCAGCAGGACGAGGACGGCACGCCCGGCGGCCTCGACGGGTTCCTGGAGTTCAGCTCCGACGTCTTCGACGAGTCGACGGCCGCCTCGGTCGCCGCCCGGCTCGTACGCCTCCTGGAACAGGTCGCCGACGACCCCGACCTCCCCGTCAGCGCCGTCGAGGTGCTGTCCGCACCCGAGCGCGCCCGCATCCTCACCGAATGGAGCGGCACCACCGGCGGCAACCCCGCCACCACCGTGCCCGCCCTCTTCGAGGCCCAGGCCGCACGGTCGCCCGAGGCGGTCGCGGTCACCTTCGGTGGTACGGAACTGTCGTACGGGGAGCTGAACGCGCGGGCCAACCGTCTGGCGCGGCAGCTGATCGGCCTGGGCGCGGGCCCCGAGCGTCTGGTGGCGCTCGCGCTGCCGCGCACCGAGGAGATGGTCGTCGGCCTCCTCGCGGTGCTCAAGTCCGGCGCCGCCTACCTCCCCGTCGACCTGGCCTACCCGGCGGAGCGGATCGCGCTCATGCTCGACGACGCCCGCCCGGCCCTCCTGCTCACCGACGGCCCGACCGCCCGGACGCTGCCGGACACGGACCTGCCGCGGCTGCTGCTGGACGACCCCGGCACGACGGCGGCGCGGGCGGACCTGCCCGACACCGACCCGACCGACCGGGAGCGGACCGCCCCGCTGGGCCCCGACCATCCCGCCTTCGTCATCTACACCTCCGGCTCCACGGGCCGGCCCAAGGGCGTCACCGGACTGCACCGGGCCCTCGTCAACCGGCTCACCTGGTTCGCCGAGGAGTTTCCCGAGCAGCGCACGTCCGCCGTCCTCGTCAAGTCGCCGGTCAGCGTCATCGACGGCATCACCGAACTGCTCGCCCCGCTGCTCTCCGGCGGGTCGACGGTCCTGGTCGACGCCGACACCGCCCGCAGCGTCCCCGATCTCGCGGACGCCGTCGTACGGCACGGCATCGCCCGGCTGACCGTCGTCCCCAGCCTCCTGAACGCCTTCATCGACAGCGGCGAACTGAGCCGCATGGACGGGTGCACGGTCTGGATCTGCAGCGGGGAGCAGCTGCCCGCGGCCACCGTGGAACGGTTCCGCAGCTGCCTGCCCTCCGCCCGGCTCGTGAACTTCTACGGAGCCTCCGAGGTCGGAGCGGTCGCCACCCACGGCGCCGACGACGACGTCACCCTCGGCACGGCCACCCTGATCGGCCGTCCGATCCGCAACGCGGGTGTGTTCGTGTTGGACGGGGGGTTGCGGCCGGTTCCGGTGGGTGTGGCGGGTGAGTTGTATCTGTCGGGTGCGGGTGTGGCGCGGGGTTAT
>NZ_JBHXSA010000065.1:0-1608 GCF_042716475.1 Streptomyces sp. NPDC058671
ATAACCCCGCGCCACACCCGCACCCGACAGATACAACTCACCCGCCACACCCACCGGAACCGGCCGCAACCCCCCGTCCAACACGAACACACCCGTGTTCCGGATCGGACGGCCGAGGGTCACGGGCTCGTCCGTGACGAGCCGGGTCGCGGTGGACCAGATGGTGGTCTCGGTCGGGCCGTAGAGGTTGGTGACCTCGGCGGCGTGCGCGGTCAGCGTCTCGGCGAGGGCGGCCGGTACGGCCTCTCCGCCGACGAGGACGCGCAGCCCGCGTACGGCTTCGGGCTCGCGCGCCACCAGCTCCTGCCAGAGGGCGGGCGTCGCCTGCATGACGGTGACCCCGGTCCGTTCGATGAGCGCGGTGAGGGCCTCGGGGTCGAGGACCACCCCGTCCTCACCGACGACGACGCCGGCACCGGACAGCAGGGGGACGTACACCTCGAGGCCCGCGATGTCGAAGGACCAGGTGGTGACGGCGAGGAGCCGGTCCCCTGCGTCCATCGGGAAGCGCTCGGCCATCGAGAGCAGGAAGTTCATCAGGTTCCGGTGCTCGACGGCCACGCCCTTGGGCCGGCCCGTGGAGCCGGAGGTGTAGAGGACGTACGCCGTGTGGGCGGGGTGCAGCGGGGCGGCGCGTTCGGCGTCGTCGAGGTCGGCGGCGTCGTGCGCGGCCAGGGCCGCCGCGGTTCCGGGTCCGTCGAGGACGAGCCGGGGCACCCCCGTGTCGGGGAGCCGGTCGGCGATCGCCGTGTCGGTGACCAGGAGGGCCGGCCGGGCGTCGCCGAGGACCAGTTCGATCCGCTCGGCGGGGTGGGCGGGGTCGACGGGGAGGTAGGCGGCGCCGGACTTGAGCACCGCGAGGAGGCCGACGACCATCTCCTCGGTGCGCGGCAGCGCGAGCGCCACCAGACGCTCGGGGCCCGCGCCCAGGCCGATCAGCTGCCGCGCCAGACGGTTGGCCCGCGCGTTCAGCTCCCCGTACGACAGTTCCGTACCACCGAAGGTGACCGCGACCGCCTCGGGCGACCGTGCGGCCTGTCGCTGGAAGGCCTCGGGGAGGGTGTCCTGCGGCAGGGGGCGGGTGGTGTCGTTCCACTCGGTGAGGATGCGGTGGCGTTCTTCCGCGGTGAGCAGTTCGATGGCGCTGACGGGGAGGTCGGGGTCGTCGGCGACCTTTTCCAGGAGGCGTACGAGCCGGGCGGCGACCGAGGCGGCCGTCGACTCGTCGAAGACGTCGAAGGCGAACTCCAGGAACCCGTCGAGGCCGCCGGGCGTGCCGTCCTCGTCCTGCCGCTCCATGAGGGTGAGGGACAGGTCGAACTTGGCGGTGTCGGCTCCGACGGGTTCCGGGGCGACGGTCAGGCCGGGCAGGCGGAGATCGATGTGCTCGTTGTTCTGCAGGGAGAGCATGACCTGGAAGAGGGGGTTGCGGCCCATGGACCGCTCCGGGTCGAGGACTTCGACCAGCCGCTCGAAGGGCACGTCCTGGTTCTCGAACGCGCCGAGTGCGGTGTCGCGGGCGCGGTCGAGGAGTTCACGGAAGGCCGGGTCTCCGGACACGTCGGTCCGCAGGACCAGGGTGTTCATGAAGCAGCCCACCAGCTCGTC
>NZ_JBHXSA010000066.1:0-1595 GCF_042716475.1 Streptomyces sp. NPDC058671
GCCGCTCATCAAGCCCGCTGCGCGGGCTTGATGATGCTCCGTCCGCTGCGCTTCCGGAGCTGTGGGGCTTCGCCCCGCTGGCCCTGGGCTTCGCTTCGCTCTGCCCTGGGCCGGCGGGTCCGCTGCGCTCCCCCGCCTCAAGGGCCCTTCCGGCTGCGCCTCCAGGGCCCGGGGCCCGCTGACGCGGGCCCGGCTGGTTGCGAGGAGCGGGGCTCTGCGTTCGTTCCCGAGTGCCGGTGTGGTGGCTGCATTAACTGATGCAGTATGTAGCATTGGCGGAAACAGGGCCTACGTTAGGGTGGGAAATGGCGATCGGCGCAGATATTCCTGCGGGGCTCACGCGCAGGGCGAAAGGCTTCGTCCGGTCTCATGGATATTGGACCGGTCGCCATGATGTGGAGCAGTACAGGGCGCGGTGGATGGAGCACGGGATCCCTGCGGCTCAGGTCGACCGGGTGGCCGCCTTCGAGGCGGTCTGGGGCGGTCTGGCCCTTCCGCCTTCTCCTCACTATGACGGAGGGCCTCGGACGCTCAGCGGGGATGTGCCCGAGGGGCCGGGTCCTGACTGGCACTTCGAAGCCGGCGGGCAGCGTACGGCTCTCCCCTACTCGTTCATGATCGGCCCGAACGGGGAATTCGGTCTTCACGCCGGGAAGTGGGTGCCCCTGCACGCCAGTGTCGAGGGCTGGGTGGAAGCCCTGGCCCTGGCGGACCACGCTCATCGGTGGGCTCGCACGACCACGAGGTTGACGGGCGCTGCCGTGGACGAGCTCGAGCTCGAGGGGTTCGAGGCCGTACCGGAGGTCGTCGGCCTTGCGGACACCTGGTGGCGCGGTACCGACTCGCTGATCGCCGTCTACCGCGGCGAAGCCGAAGTCATGGACGCACCTCAATGCCTCACCGCCACCGTCTACGCCGGACTCGACGAATGGGGACTCAGGGGCCTCGGCACATAGCCACCACCCGAAACGCCATGCCCTCGCCCGATCCTCCACCACGTAGGAATGAAAACCGACATGCAGAAAATCTCTCTCAGAGAACACCAGATCGACCAGAAATCGGCGTTCCGTAAGTGGGTGGGATTCCCTGCAAGATCATCTGCACCCCCCGAGGGGGCGCGTGCCATGGGGGTGTCCGCGACCGGGTCCGGTAAGACGATCACGACCGCCGCGAGCGCTCTGGAGTGCTTTCCGGACGGGCGGATCCTTGTCATGGTGCCCACGCTGGATCTGATCGTGCAGAGTGCCCAGTCCTGGCGCAGGGTCGGGCACCGGGCGCCGATGGTCGCGGTCTGCTCGGTGGACAAGGACGAGGTCCTGGAGCAGCTCGGGGTGCGCACGACCACCAATCCGATCCAGCTCGCGTTGTGGGCGGGGTCCGGTCCGGTGGTCGTGTTCGCCACGTACGCCTCTCTCGTGGACCGCGAGGACCCTGCTGATGTCACTGGGCGTCGGGCTGTCCCTGGGCCGTTGGAGTCGGCTCTGGCGGGCGGGGAGCGGTTGTACGGGCAGCGGATGGCTCCGTTCGACCTGGCCATTGTGGACGAGGGGCACATGACCGCGGGGGACATGGGGCGGCCGTGGGCGGCGATCCAC
>NZ_JBHXSA010000067.1:0-1550 GCF_042716475.1 Streptomyces sp. NPDC058671
CTAAGGGATGTCCCGCAAAGATCTCGGATGCGAGTGCGGAGCTGCCTGCCGAGCTGGCGAGGTGCTCAGCCGGTGGTTCGTGAGGTGTCCAGGGACTGGGCGAAGTCGGCGAGCGTGTGGAAGTCGTTCTCGCGTAGGCCGATCCGCGGGTTGACGTGGTGGAGGAGCCCGGGGCCTTGGTGGTGGGCGGTCACGTACGTCTGATCCAGCTCGCTCTGCTCGTCGTCCACCCAGGCGAAGGGACGGCCGCCTGCGTAGCTCACCAACGGTCCGGTCTTCCAGTGGACTCCACCAGGACGCTCATGGAACAAGGCGTCACCGAAGTCCACAAAGGGAAGTTCCGGAAGGCCCAGGACCGGTGCGATCCACCGGTTCGCGTCGTCCATCCATGTGGTGGCCCAGCACAGCGAAGCCGAGCCGGAGCAGGATTCGTCCGTGCTCCGGGTTGAGCCAGACCCGCAGGGGGCGCCGTCGGGGCGCAAGGCCCCTGTCGTCCTCATGGGCATCGTTGCGGGGAACTCGGAGTGTGGTGTAGCCGTCGGGACGCCTCTCCGGCTTGGCCGCATAGGGGTTGAGCGGCCCGTCCACGTCGAGGAACAGCAGAGGTCGGTTCACGGTTCCCCCCGGGTCTTGCTCACTGTTGACTGCCCCGAGCAGCGTAGCTGCGGGATTGTCTCGGCATGAGGCCGGCCTGCGCGATGATCATGACGTGGCGAGTGTGATCACGGCATCGGAGCCGTCCTGGATAACCCCGTTCGCGGGGCTGAGCCCCCGCTGCTTCGGCAAACTGCTGACCATGCTCCGGCGCCTTGGAGCAGATGTGGTCCACCGCGGGCGGCCGTGGAGCCTTCCTCTGGAAGACCGAGTGCTGCTGGTCACGGCCTACTGGCGAACCAACCTGACGTTGCGGCAGCTCGCTCCGCTGTTCGGTGTCTCGAAGTCGACGGCCGGCCGAGTCATCAACCACCTCGGCCCCCTGCTCGCACTCCAGCCCCGCAAGCGGTTCGCCAAAGACACCGTCCTCATCGTGGACGGCACCTTGGTCCCCACCCGCGACCACGCCATCGCCGAGCGGTCGAAGAACTACCGGTACTCGACCAACCACCAGGTCGTCATCGACGCCGATACCCGCCTGGTCGTCGTGGTCGGCCGGCCGCTTGCCGGGAACCGCAACGACTGCAAGGCGTGGGAGGAGTCCGGCGCCAAGGCCGCCGTCGGCAAGACCACCACGATTGCCGACGGCGGCTACCCGGGTACCGGCCTCGTCATCCCGCACCGCCGACAGCGCGGCCAGACCGAACTTCCGGACTGGAAAGAGGAACACAACAAGTCCCACAGGCAGGTCCGTGCCCGCGTCGAGCACGTCTTCGCCCGGATGAAGACCTGGAAGATCCTGCGTGACTGTCGCCTCAAGGGCGACGGCGTCCACCACGCCATGCTCGGTATCGCACGGATGCACAACCTCGCTCTCGCCGGATAGGCAAGCGGGCCGCAGGGTGGCCCGCCATGCCCGACGCGCCCCGGAGATCATTTGCGGGACAGCCCTTAGG
>NZ_JBHXSA010000068.1:0-1389 GCF_042716475.1 Streptomyces sp. NPDC058671
TTGTCGTGACGGTTTGACTGCTTGGTCGTTGGTCTGTTCATGGGTGGGGTTGTGGTTGATGCCCGGTTGTGGGTGGGTGAGTTGAAGGCTCTGCATGAGCGGTTCGTGCACCGTTTTGCCAGGTCGGAGCCGCGTGAGTCCGCGTTGGCGTATATGCGTGGGCTGATAGCCCCGCTCGAGCGGAAGAACGGGTGGACGCTGGCGGAGGAGGCCGGTCATGCGGGTCCGGACCGGCTCCACCGGCTGTTGAACCGGATCGACTGGGACGCGGAGGAGGTCCTGGACGATGTTCGCGAGTACGTCGTGGAGCATCTCGGCGACCGGGCAGCGGTACTGATTGTCGACGACACCGGTTTCCAAGAAGGGGGTGCGGTCGGCCGGTGTCCAGCGGCAATATTCCGGAACGGCAGGGCGGACGGAGAACTGCCAGGTCGGAGTCTTCCTCGCCTATGCGACTCCGTTGGGACGGACACTGATCGACCGCCGCCTCTACCTGCCTACCTCCTGGACAGACGATCGTGAACGGTGCCGTCGGGCCGGCATCGACGACGCGGTCGCTTTCGAGACGAAGGTCGCGATGGCCAGGGCGATGGTCCGCCGCGCGATCGAGGAGAAGATCCCGTTCGGGTGGGTGACCGCGGACGCCGGCTACGGCTACTCGAAAAGCTGGCGGACCGAGCTCGAGCGGGCCGATATCTTCCACGTCATGGCCACCACCCGGCACGACACCGTCGTCACCCGCTGGGCCATGGACCACCCGGTCCAGGACCTGTTCCACGATCTGCCGAGGCAGAAGTGGAAACGCCGGTCCTGCGGCGATGGCTCCCACGGACCGAGGGTCTTCGACTGGGCGAGGGTCGAGGTCCGCCCCTGGCACCGGGAAGACCGGCGCCACTGGGTGATCGCCCGCCGCAGTGTCCGCCGGCCCGAGGAGATCTCCTACTACATCGCCTACTGCCCCGCCGATACCACTCTCGACCAGCTGATCCGCGTCGCCGGCAGCCGCTGGGCGCTCGAGGAATGCTTCCAGACCGCGAAGCAGGAATGCGGCCTGGACGACTACCAGATCCGCCGCTACCCCGGCTGGCACCGCCACATGACCCTAGCCATGGCCGCCCACGCCTGCCTCACCGTCCTGCGGGCCCGCGAGCTCGATGCGGAGAAAGCAGAAACGGATCCTCCGGCCTTGTCCCCCTCAGCCTGGCCGAACTCAGACGCCTGATCCACAGCCTCACCCACCGCCCACCGGCACCCATCGAACACGTCCTGCACTGGTCCCACTGGCGACGCCGACGACAACACCAAGCCCGCCTCAGCCACTACAAACAACGCGGCCACACACCACCAGAAACTACCCAACCATCAGACCAAAGACCGTTGCAGTACTAG
>NZ_JBHXSA010000069.1:0-1312 GCF_042716475.1 Streptomyces sp. NPDC058671
GGACAGGGCCCAGTGGGCCAGTTCGTCGGACATCTTCTGGATGACGGGGCGGTCGAAAGTGTCCTGTCCCAGGTAGAACTCGTCCGGTCCGAGGGAGGCCAGGATCTCCTGGACCTTGGGGTCCCAGATATCCACGGCGCCGGGCGGTTCGGGCGCGGGGGCCGGCGGCTTGGGCGGGGGCTTGTGGGTGTAGACGGCGCTGAAGTGCTCGCCGGTGAAGGTGTACCGGCCCTGCCACTCCCCCGGCAGCCTGGAGTTCAGCAGGCTGGTGACGTCGTCCTTCTCGCCCTGGGTGCCCCGGAACGACCAGGGCAGGCGGATGAGGATGCGGGCGCCCTCGGCGCCAAGCTTGTCGGGGAGGCGGAGCCAGTTCTCGCGGGGCTCGTCCTCGGGGAGGTCGAGGTCTTCGCGCAGGATCACCCAGAGGCGGGGCCCGTAGACCGCGTCGTCTCCGGGGGGCGCCGGCTTGAAGCGGTGCGCGAGCGCGACGGCGACGACCAGGAGGACGGCCAGGACCACGAGGGTGAGGGTGCGCCAGGCCGGGAGGGTCAGGCCGACGAGGGCGGCGGTGAGGACGAGGCGGGCCAGGCCGCGGGCGGCGTACGGCCAGAAGTGCCAGGCCCGCAGGGCGCGGGCGAGGGTGGCGACGACGGGGGCTACGGCCCCGTAGACGGCCCGTACGAGGCGGGCGACGTTCTGGTAGCCGCGGTAGGTCTTCTGTGCCCAGCGGACGGCCCACAGGAGCACGCGCAGGCCCCTGTCGAGGGCGGTGGCGCCCCAACCCTGGTAGGTCTTCACCCAGGCCGCCGCGGTACGGGCCCAGGGGCTCGGCCGGCGGCGCTTGGGCTTGATCAGGCTCACGACGGGCGGGGCGAAGGCGACGGACCCGCGCGCGACGGGGCCGGCGGGCCCGGCCGGGATGGTGGAGCGGGTGCCCCGGCTCCAGAACGTGGCGTCGGTCCTGGCCTCGCCCCGCATCGGGTAGCCGCCGTAGAACCGGACGATGGCCCACAGGCCCTTGAAGACGCCCGTGATGAGCGACCACAGGCCCTTGAAGACGCCCGTGATGAGCGACCAGAGGTTGGCCTTCTTCCAGTCGGTCTTCTTGCCGCTCTTGTCCTTGCCCTGGGCGATCAGGCCGAGGAGGAGGAGGCCGCCGAGGATGGTGAAGTTTCCGCCGGGCAGGTGCGCGGAAGCCCAGTTCCAGGCGTCCGCGAACCAGCGGGCCTGCTGCTCCTGGGCGGGGTCGGGTGGAGCCAGGGTGTGCGCCGCGAGGGCGGCGGTCATGCTGTGCACGGATGCCCCTCGTATC
>NZ_JBHXSA010000070.1:0-1139 GCF_042716475.1 Streptomyces sp. NPDC058671
GCGCTCAGGCATCGGAGATGGGGTTCGACCTCGAGGAGGAGGCACTGCACGAGAGCGCGGCAGCCGCGCTGCTGCTGCTGGCACCTGTCCGCCAGGCCACCCTGGACCGAGCAGCAGGCAGGGACTGACTGACCACCGACAGGCCCGCGCCGATGTGGCGTGGGCCTGTCGCGTCTACTGTCGCGCCGGAGTGCTGTCGTGTGATCTGAGCTGGGCCAACGCCCCGATATCCCCGCCCCTCGGCGGACGCGACAGACGGGCGCGACAGGGTCTTTGGTGGGGCCGTGGGCCCGTGAGCCCGTGACGTCACCAGAAGGCGCCCACAAGGCTCTACGCTGCCCTCCATGCGGATCTACGCGATGACGAATCAGAAGGGTGGTGTGGGCAAGACCGCCAACACCATCAACACCGGCGCGGCCCTGGCCGAGAAGTCGGTGCAGAACCCGGAGCAGAAGCGTGTGCTCCTGGTGGACTTCGACCCCCAGGGCCACATGTCCGAGGCCCTCGGCGTGGACGAGACCCCGGACGACAAGACTCTGCGGATGGCGCTGGTGGGGGAGTGGCGCGGCGCCGACCCTCGGCAGATCATCGTGCAGCGCTCGGAGTACCTGCACGTGATCCCGACCAACGTGGACATGCACCTCCTGGAGCGGTCGCTGTACACGGTGGCCGACCGCGAGCGCCGGCTGTCCCGGTTCCTGGAGAAGGTGGACGACGACTACGACGTCTGCCTGATCGACTGCGCGCCCTCCCTCGGCGTCATCACCGACTGTGCGCTCTACGCGGCCCGCTAGCGGGAGGGCAAGGGCAAGAGCGGCATCGTGGTGCCCGTGGAAGCCGAGGACTCCTCGGTCGGCGCGCTGCGGCTGCTGCTGCGTCAGATCGGCCTGCTGTCGGAAGACATGGACATCGTGCTGGACGTCCTCGGCCTCGTGCCCTCCCGGTTCGACATCCGCGACGGCAACGTCGTCACCTCCATGCTGGAGGCGTTCCGGAACCTCGGGGAGCCTGCCGTGATCGGGGAGATCCGCAAGCGGACCATCATCCGCGAAGCCTGGCGGGCGAAGCAGACCATCATCGAGCACGCTCCCCAGAGCGATGCCGCGGACTGGTACCGGGACCTGGCCAAGGCGGTGGAC
>NZ_JBHXSA010000071.1:0-1107 GCF_042716475.1 Streptomyces sp. NPDC058671
GGACGGCGCCGCCGAGGATCCGGCCGTCGGCCGCGTACCCGCCGACGACCGTCGTCGCCGGGTCGGCGAGGAGTCCGGGGCGGAAGAGCGCCGCCGGATGCGGACCGGAGTGGAGGTGGTCGGGGTTGTCTGGTCTTCGAGCGCTCGCAGCGCCTGGGTGTAGCTCATGCCGTCGTGGCGAGCCATGTAGGCCCGAACGTCCTTGCGACGGGAGTGGTTATCGCGTGTCATCAGGTAGTCCTCCAGCGAGGTCCCACGCACCCCGCGAGGTCAGCCTGGAGTGCAGGTGATCAACGGTGGGTGTCGTTGTCGCACTGAGGCGGTGCCGTCTTGTCCTCGGTCGCCGTATCGGCCGCGTGGGGACCGGACCGGCTCGGAGAAGGGCCTGTGCGTTGCCCCGTGCGCTCACGATAGCCGGGCCCACCGACAGGCACGGCCAGCTCGAGCGGGCGCGCCCTCGCCTGGAAACAGGTCCGGCCACCTGCGGGTGTGCAGGTGACCGGAGCGGCCGGGGAACGACTTCGCACGAAGTCAGAGCCAACTGTCCAGTGTCGGACGGGTGATCCCACCGCGGCGGGCCAGCGCGGTTTTGCCCCATCCGGCCTGGTGCATCCGGCGTATGTACGTGGCGGGCCTACGACAGCTTCGCCTTAGCGAGAGTGCGCAGGTCGCGGTACGCCTCGGTCCAGGTAGCCCGCACGGGGGCCGCCGCCGCGCTGGTGTCCCATGCCTGCCAGGTCGTCTGTGCAGGTGTGGTCGCGGGATCACCGGAAACGGTCACCACGCCACGGATTTCGCCGAGGATCGAGTTCAGCACCCGGCCTCGGTCCCAGTGCCAGGCCACGATGTGCGATTTCGGTCGCGGCACCCATCTTTCGAACTTCCTATTCCTGGGGTTCGGGCATTGGTGGCCGGGGTACAGACAAACGCCGTACTTGCGGGGGATCTGGCTGGGTTCGCCGTCCTCGGTGATCAGAACGTCGATGAGGCCGAGGCCATCGAGAACCCTGTGGATGCTGAGATCGCCGCGATCATCAGCAGAGACGATCGCAGTAGCCTCGGCGCGGCGTTTCGCCATGTCGAGACGGGAACCGAGGTATTGCACCG
>NZ_JBHXSA010000072.1:0-1088 GCF_042716475.1 Streptomyces sp. NPDC058671
CTAGGGCCTGTTGCGAAAGTCGATCTTGATCGTGAATGATCACGTCTCGTGAGGCGTGGGGATCTGACGAACGGCCAGTGGGCCCGGCTTGAGCCGTTGCTGCCGCAGGGCATCAAGCCGGGCCGGCCGCAGGTGTGGACGCGCCGGCAGTTGATAGACGGCATACGGTGGCGGACCCGGACCGGCGCCCCATGGCGGGACGTGCCCGAAAGGTACGGCCCGTGGGATCGGGTCTATGACCTGTTCCGGCGCTGGCAGCGGGACGGCACCTGGGCCCGGATCGTCACCCGGCTCCAGGCCGAAGCGGACGCGAAGGGCCTGATCACCTGGGACGTGAACGTCGACTCGACCGTCTGCCGGGCCCACCAGCACGCCGCCGGGGCGGCGAAAAGGGGGATCTCCAAAAGGAGCCGCCCGGCGGGATAGCCGTTGAGCCGGCCGACCACGGCCTCGGACGCTCCCGGGGCGGCCTGACCAGCAAGATTCATCTCGCGGTCGAGCAGGGTCAGAAGCCGCTGTCCGTGGTGATCACGGCTGGCCAGCGGGGTGATTCCCCGCAGTTCGAGCCGGTACTGGAAGCGATCAGGGTCCCCCGAATGGGCCTGGGACGGCCGCGCAAGCTGCCGGACCGGGTGCGGGCCGACAAGGCGTACGACTCCCGCAAGAATCGCGCCTACCTGCGTAGACGCGGCATCAGGGCGACGATCCCGGTCCCTGCGGACCGCGTCCGCAACCGGCAGAAGCTCGGCTCTCGCGGCGGTCGGCCGCCGAAGTTCGACAAGGCCGACTACAAGCAGCGGCACGCGGTCGAATGCGGCATCAACCGGCTCAAGCGCCATCGCGCGGTCGCCACGAGATACGACAAGCTCGCCGTCCGCTACGAGGCGACCGTGCTGGTCGCAGTCCTCAACGAGTGGTTGTGACTGAAGAAGGTTGGTACGGGCGCACGCAACGGGAACTCCCGGTTGTCCGTTGCCCGATCGCCCGTCTTTGCAGCACCGGGATTGCAGCCGAGACGGACGATACCTGAGCCCGACCATCACGCCTACCTCACCGCACGCAAAGATCAACTTTCGCAACAGGCCCTA